>NZ_LMCK01000006.1:0-62448 GCF_001623165.1 Pseudovibrio sp. WM33 | reverse complement strand
CCCTGAATGCCATGTTAATGTGTCAACCATCTCTCCGAACGCCTGTCACCTATGTCTCCGGTATGTACAGTATATGCCGGGTCCCGGATCGGTGACTATCGTCGTTATGGATATGACCCGCTGGTGCGCTGGAGCCCGGATGGTTCCGAGGTCCTGCCTAATATCGCTGAGAGCTGGGACATCTCGGCGGATGCGACCACCTACACCTTCAAATTGCGCGAAGGCCTGAAATGGTCTGATGGGAAGCCGTTTTCTGCGAAGGACATCCAGTTCTGGTGGGATCACATTGAAACCAACCGCGAGATTAACCCCAAGGGTCCTCGCAAGATGTTCATCGTCAATGGTGAAGAAGCGCAAGTCGAAGCGCTGGACGACACAACAGTGCGCTTCTCCTGGAGCCAGCCAAACGGTGTCTTCATGTTAGATATGGCTTCACCCTACGGTCAGCGTGTTGTCCAGTTTGCTGAGCATTACGTCAAAGACTTTATGAAAGACCTGAACCCGGACGGCGTTGCCAAGATGATGGCAGATGCAGGTGAGGCTGACTTCGGCAAATGGTGGCTTGGCTGCATTGGAACCTACGGCAAAAATGCTGAGCACAACGATCCCAACCGCCCAACCATGCTAGCATGGCGTCCGACTGAAGCTGTTCTTGGCAAAGAGCGTTTCACCTTTGAGCGCAACCCGTATTGCTGGAAAGTCGACAGCTCCTGTAACCAGCTGCCTTACATCGACAAACGCACATGGGTACTGGCGAAAGATCCGGAAGTTGCGCTGCTGAAAACCGTTCAGGGTGAGATCGACATCTCTCCGCGCAACATCTCAACCCCGCCAAATCGTACAGTGTTCTTTGATAACAAAGAGCGCGGCGACTACCGTCTGGTGACAGCAAACAGCTGTAACTACAACAATGCGCAGTTCATGTTTGCCATGAACCACCCTGACCCGGTCAAGGTGCAGGTGTTCCAGAGCAAAGACTTCCGTATCGGTTTGTCACTTGCCATGGACCGCGACCTGATCATTGACACAGTGTATCTGGGGCAGGGGGAGCCGTATCAGGTCAGCCCGCGTCCTGAATCGCCGTATTACAACGATCAGCTGGTGCGCCAGTACACTGAGTTCGATCCTGATCTGGCAGCGGAACATCTCGATAAGATCCTACCGATGGGTCCAGATGGCAAGCGTGTCGGCCCTGATGGCAAGCCATTCAAGTTTATTGTTCATGTGAACGAAAGTTTCCGCCCGGACTGGGTGGATATGATGCAGATCATCGCGAAAGACTGGCAGGAATAGGGTCTTGAAGTTGTGGTGAGCGTGGCCAGTGATGAGATCCACATGGCAACACTGGATCGTGCTGACAAAGAGATTACCATTTGGGTGGGTGAAAATGGCTGCGGTCAGTTCCCGCTGGTGAACCTTGAGCGACTGACCAACTTCAAAGAGCACGGCAACTGGGAAGGCTGGGATGCGTGGCATGACCTGAAAAAGGATGCCAACGCAACTGTTCGTGAAGGTGTTGTGCCAACTGAGCCGCCTGCCGGCGGGAAGCGCATGTATGAAATTACTGACTTGGTAACAACCAAGGTGGGTGATGAGCAAACTGCGCTGATGGAGGAGTTTATGCAGCTTTCTGCAGACAACTTCCTGTCCATGGGCATTGCGTTGCCGGGCGGTGGCTTCCGCTCCATCAGCAACAAGCTGCGTAATGTGCCTGACACACTGTTGGAAGGCTGGCTGTATCCGGGTCCTGCACCTGTGAACTTCTCCAACTTCTCCATCGATCCTTCCAAGAAGTAATCGGTCGCCCGAACCAATCTGCCTCTCCCTGCGTGGAGAGGCAGAGCCTTGCAACTAGGATATCTGCTTTAAATGGGAATGTTTGTTGTCAAACGGGTCCTGCTGATGATCCCAACCTTGCTCGCGATTTCGCTCGTCGCGTTTTTGGTGATCACGCTGCCACCCGGAGACTAAATTGACCGATTGGTTTTGGAAGCATCGCTGGATGGAGATTACATCACCGCAGCTGAAGCCGAAGGTCTGCGGAAAATATATGGATTGGATAAATCCGTTCTGGCCCAATACTTCGACTGGATCTGGAGAATGGTTGTCCATGGAGATCTTGGACGCTCTTTTAGCTATGAGCTGCCGGTTGAAGAGTTGATCTGGGACCGCTTGGGTATGACGACTCTGCTCTCGCTGTGCTCTATGGTTTTTATCTGGAATGTTGCCATTCCCGTTGGTATTTTCTCCGCTGTTCGCAAATATTCCCTTGGCGATTATGTCGCCAACTTCCTCGGTTTTATCGGCCTTGCTGTACCAAACTTCCTGCTGGCACTGGTGTTGATGTATGTGTCTTTCCGCTATTTTGGCCAAAATGTCGGTGGGTTGTTCTCTTCGGATTACGTAAACGCACCATGGTCCTTCGCCCGTGTCGGTGACCTAATGGCTCATATCTGGATTCCTATGATCGTTTTAGGGACTGCAGGCACTGCAAGCGTGATCCGTACGATCCGCGCGAACCTTTTGGATGAGTTACACCGTCCTTATGTGGTTACCGCCCGCGCCAAAGGTATGCCGAAACATTGGGTGCTCACCAAGTATCCGGTTCGTCATGCTTTGAATCCGTTTGTTTCCAGCCTCAACGAGCTGTTTGTGCAGATCGTGTCTGGCTCCACCATTGTTTCCATTGTGCTTGGTTTGCAAACCGCAGGTCCGTTGCTGTTTGATGCGTTGCGTCAGGAGGATATGTATCTAGCTGCTGCCCTTATCATGTTCCTCAGTTTCCTGACTGTGATTGGAACGTTGTTCTCCGACATACTACTTGCCTGGCTTGATCCGCGTATCCGCCGTCAGTTCAACAATGGGGGGCTGTAATGAGCGCTACTGATTTCGCTGGTGCACCAACAAGTTCACGCGCTTATGAGGGCCAGTGGCGCTTGATGTGGCGTCGGTTCCGCAAACATAAACTTGGCATGCTGGGTGGCATCATCACACTCCTGATCTATCTGATCGCTGTGTTCGTGGAGTTTCTTGCGCCTCATGACCCCAATGATTTCAGCGTGCGCAACACCTATGCACCGCCGCAGAGCATTCATTGGTTGCTGGAGACAAAGGACGGTACAGTGTTTCAGCCGCATGTGTTGGGATACCGCTCCAAGATTGACTACAACTCAGGTCGCCGTACCTTTGTTGAAGACCCGCGCCGTGTTGTGAAGCTGGGCTTTTTCGTCAAAGGTAAGCCTTACAATCTGTATGGCTTCATTCCTGCTGAGCGCCGCTTGTTTGGTCCGGTCAAGAAACGTGATCGCATGTTTTTGCTGGGAGCGGACCGTCTTGGCCGCGATGTGTTGAGCCGCACCATCCATGGCACGCGCGTATCTATGACCATCGGTCTGGTTGGTGTTGCCCTTAGCCTCGTACTGGGTGTGCTGATCGGCGGTCTTTCCGGCTATTTCGGTGGTTGGGTGGATACGGTCACGCAGCGTGTTGTTGAGTTCCTGCAATCTTTGCCAAGTATCCCGCTCTGGATCGGTCTCGCCGCTGCAATTCCGCCAGATACTCCGCCTTTGCAGACCTACTTGCTGATTACGGTAATCCTGTCGATCATCGGTTGGACAGGGTTGGCTCGCGTGGTGCGTGGCAAGTTTATCTCTCTTAAATCGGAGGACTTCGTAAAAGCCGCTCGTTTGGACGGATGTTCTGTTCCGCGTGTTCTGGTAGGTCATATGGTGCCAAGTTTCATCAGCCATATCATCGCAGTGGTGACGCTCGCCATTCCGGGCATGATTGTTGCTGAAACGTCTTTGTCTTTCCTGGGGATTGGCTTGCGCCAGCCCGTGGTCAGCTGGGGTGTGCTTCTGCAGGAAGCGCAGAACATCCGCTCCATCGCCGATGCTCCATGGCTGTTCTGGCCTGGGGTGATGGTCGTGATCGCTGTGCTTGGACTCAACTTCTTTGGTGATGGCTTGCGTGATGCTGCCGACCCGTATTCCAAGTGAGGATTGAAACCATGAAACCCATGATTAACGTCACGGATCTCAGTGTTTCCTTCTCAGGAGATGATGGGAAAGTAACCGCGCTGGACAACATCAGTTTTTCCATTCCGGAGGGGAAAACGGTGTGTCTGGTGGGGGAGTCCGTCACCGCAAAGGCGTTGCTGCGAATTCTGGACAACCACGCTGCTATTGAAAGCGGCAGAATAGAATACCAGCGTGCGAATGGTGATCTGCTTGATCTTGCCCAAGGTCCTGCAAAAGCCAGGCACATTCGCGCTATTCAAGGCAATGAGATCTCCATGATCTATCAGGAGCCGATGACCTCGCTGTCTCCGCTCTACACCATTGGCAACCAGATCGTGGAAGTGCTGCGCTGGCATACGAATCTGAGCAAGGAAGAAGACAAGTTTCAGGCGATTAAGATGCTGCGGCTGGTGGGCATTCCATCAGCTGCTGACCGGTTCGACAGCTACACCTTTGAACTGTCTGGTGGTATGCGCCAGCGTGCTATGATCGCGATGGCACTGATCTGTAATCCTCGTTTTCTGATTGCGGATGAGCCAACCACCGCGCTGGATGTGACCACGCAGGCGATTATTCTGGATCTGATGCGTGATCTGCAGAAGACCCGCAACACCCTTATACCAAAGGGCTTTTAGCATCTCTGCCACATACGGACGGCAAACGGCGCGCCCGTCTGAATGCCATTCCCGGCGTAGTCCCAAGCTTGCAGAACCGGCCAAAGGGTTGTCCGTTTCAGAAACGCTGTGACCACTTTGTCTCCGGGCTTTGCAACGAAAAACTACCAGAACTCACTGCGGTCAGTGACGTGCAAAGCGTCCGCTGTCACGGGTTTGGGGCACAGGCAGATCTTGTCCCACTACATGCGTCGACCTCCCAAGTTGATGACTGCTTGCACGCCCCAAACCCGGTAGACCGAACAGCCGCACCAATTCTTGAACTGCAGAACGTGAGTAAACACTTCCCGATCCGCTCAGGTTTCTTCAATCGCCAGACCGGAACAGTGCGCTCGCTGAATGATGTGTCGCTCAATATCTGGCGTGGTGAAACCCTTGGTCTTGTTGGAGAATCTGGTTCCGGCAAGTCCACATTGGGTCAGACGATTATTGGGTTGCACAAGGCGACCACGGGCAAGGTATTGTTCCGCCCAAATGAGGAAGAGGTTGAGCTGACTGGTAAAACCGACAGTCAGCTGCGACCTTATTGGGCGGATATTCGGATGGTGTTTCAGGATCCGAACTCCTCACTCAATCCTCGCATGGCGGTTTATGATATCATCGCAGAAGTGCTGCGAGTTGGGCAGGATCTGAAGAGCCGGAAGGACATTGAGGGGCGTGTTCTTGAGGTGCTCGATAAAATCGGCTTCTCAAAAGAGTTTCTCAAACGCTACCCGCATGCTTTCAGTGGTGGTCAGCGTCAACGTATTGGAATTGCACGTGCTTTGGCTCCTTACCCGAAGGTGATTATTGCTGATGAAGCGGTTTCTGCACTGGATGTTTCCGTACAAGCGCAGATCCTCAACCTGCTGAAAGACCTTCAGGAAGAGCTGAACCTCACCTACCTGTTCATCAGTCATGATCTCAGCGTTGTCGCCCATATCAGTGACCGTGTTGCTGTGATGTATGCAGGGCGGATTGTGGAGCTGGCAGATACGGAGACGATCTTCAACGCGTCAAGGCATCCTTATACCGAAGCGTTGATGAGTGCGATTCTGGAACCCGTGCCGAATGCCCACGCGGATGACACGCACATCCGTCTGGAAGGCAATGTACCGGACCCGGCCAACTTGCCAAAGGGATGCCCGTTTGCGCCGAGATGTCGTTATGCCACAAGTATTTGCGAGAGTTCTGATCCATCACTTGGTGAGATCAGCACGGACCATCTGCTTGCTTGCCATCATCCCGATGTGGTGCAAAATACGCCAGTAGACCAGCTTGAAGCAATGGCGGGGTAGCACTGATGGCAAGTATCCGGGATGTAGCAGAAAAAGCTGGAGTTTCAACGGCAACCGTCTCTCGTGTGTTGAACAAGGATGAGCGGGTGAAGGATGAAACCCGCGCAAAGATTCAGGCTGTCATTGATGAGTTGGGGTATCGCCCCAACCGTCTGGCAACCTCTTTGCGCCGGCAGGATTCCAATCTGGTCGCGCTGTTTCTGGAGAACCAGAAATCCCCGTTCGCAACTATGCTTTATGCCTCCATTGAGAAGACGCTGCATGATGAAGGCTTCAAGGTCCTCTCCTGCTGCACACGGGGAGAAGCGGAGCGCGAGCGCAAGTACACCCAGACCATGATTGAGATGCAGGTGGCAGGTGCAATCGTTCGTCCGTCCAACTCGGCAGCGGAGACACTGAAGAACGTTAAGCGCTTGCAAGCCAATGATATTCCGACGGTCTACGTGGATATTCTGCCGGGGCGTCGCTCTGAATCCTTTGTGGTTTGCGACAACACTGAGGGTGGCCGGATTGGTATGCGCTATCTCGTTGCTCTGGGGCATAAACATATCGGCGTGCTCGCGACCAAAGCTGATCATGATCCACGCCGTGAGAGCGTTGGTAACTTACGTATGCGCGGCATACTGGAAGTTGCCTGCGAGTATCTGATTGAGAAATCTGTCTACCTGCCTGAGCCCAACGAGCGTAAGCGTTATGATCTGGGGTATGCAACCGCCAATGAATTGCTGGATCAAAATCCTGAGATTACAGCGCTTTTTGCGATTACGGATACTGCAGCCATTGGTGCAATGCATGCGTGCTTTGACCGTGGTTTGCGTGTGCCAGAGGACATTTCCATTCTCGGGTACGATGGCATCCCGATTAGCAGCATCACCTCACCGCAGCTTTCCACTATCCAGCAGCCGATTGCTGAAATGGGCGCGTCTGCTGCCCGTTATATCATTGAAAAGATACGCAATCCTTCCAGTAAGCGTCTGCATGAGACCAAACCGGTTGAGTTGAAACAGCGGCGTTCCGTTTCTCATCCCCGTAAGGGTTCTCTTCCTCTTTCTAAAGGTGCTGCGTAAGGCGCCAACTTTCTTGCTGGACAAGAAGAACTGGGAGTTTCAATTGAACATTTCCGCAGCCCCTCTGTCTTTTTCTGAGGCAACATCGGCAGATATTGCAGAGCTGGTGAAGCAGCATGCGCCTGTTATCCGGTTTGACGACAAAGAACCTTTCCTCCCGTCTGCACTGGGGTATACGCTCTATGATCAGGACGGCATATCCGTCTCAAGTGCACATAAATAAAGCTAAACGGTGCTGCGCTTGCAATCGAGTATGCCATCTGGTGGGACTGGGATATCCAACACCTGTATGAGCTGGAGCACATTTGGGTTTACCTTAGTGAAGCCGGTGAGGTGATGCGTGTTGAAGGCAGTGCGCATGGCTGTGCGGGAGAATTGAGCACCTGGGACCATCAGGTGCCGCTGCAAGAAGGGCGGGTAACTCTTTATTCTGAAACGGGAAAACACGCTTTTACCGCGAGTTCTGAAGCGCTGCGGGCGAACTTTGCGGTGACTTGCATCTGCTGTGGTGAGCGGGCGGGATCAAGTACCATTCTTGTGCAGGATATGTTTGCTGCAGAGCTGGCTGACCTGAAGCCTTATGATCATCATGTCGCTCGTAAGTATATGGAATCTAAGGCGTTCAAACCGTCTTATCATTTCGATCAAATCTTCGATCTGCGCTCTGTTGAGATGATGCCCTGGGAAGAGTTGAAGGCTTCTGTTCCGTCTCGGGTTTGCTCTGTTCTGGCTCAGCTGCGAAAAGAGGCGAAAGGTGTGAAGGCTGTGTTCCTCGACAGCGGGGATACTTTGATCGACGAGGGCTCCCAAATTTTCGTTGAGGGGGAATTAGTGCTCTCTGCGGAACCGATCCCGGGCGGGGATAAGCTGGTGGACTGGCTCAAGGAGCGCGGCTACATGGTTGCGCTGGTTGCAGACGGTCTGGTGGAGAGCTTTGAGAATGTCCATAAGGCTATGGATTTCTGGCATAAATTCGATGCGCGGTCGATCTCAGAAGCCGTTGGTTGCCACAAGCCGGATCCGCGGATGTTCCTTGAAGCAGTCAAGCTTTTGGGGCTGGAAGAAGCGGACCACGCTGGCTGCGTCATGGTAGGGAATAACCTTGAGCGTGATGTGGCCGGCGCCAACCGCCTGGGGATGACATCTGTCTGGATCAACTGGACGCTGCGCTATCCGACAGAACCAGCAAATGCGGATGAAGAGCCGGATTACACAATTGGCCTTCCGCATCAGCTTCTGGATGTGCTCGAAGAGATTAATTCCAAGGCATAAGCTATTGAGATAGCAGATGAAATTTTGAAAAGGATTAAGCCGTGGGATTACTCTCCTGCGGTTTTTTCATAACGATTGAGGGAAAAGAAAGCTAAAGCATTGTTTCCATTGCAACTTTTGCAGCTTTTTTGCCACTCAGATATGCACCGTGAACGGTACCATGATACTTAAAATCAGTATGTTCTCCGGCAAATGTCAGGCAGTGACCGATAGGTTCGGATAAAATATTGAAATCATACGGATCACTACCAACTTTTGCGTAAGAAAAAGAGCCCTTCGTGTAAGGGTCTTGCGACCATCGGGTTGCAATGTAGTGACGAGGATCAGGTGTATCCGAGCCAAACATTGTGCGCACGGCTTTCATAGCATCTTCAAGCATATAGTCGTGATCCATGGTCTCGATCATGCGGGAGTAATTGCCAAAGCTCAGCGCGGTGAGTACGTTTGCGTTGATAAAGGGCTTATGATTGAGGAAATAATTCCAGCGGCCCTGAGTTTGCGTCATTAAGCCAAAATACTGTGTTTTTTCAGGCCAGTGGAGTTCATCGAACTTCATCGCTATTTTTGTGACGTCGCCCATACCAACGCGTTCAATTGCGTTCCTATGTATTTTGGGCAAGGGGGGGATGAACTCGATGTCCTTCGCCTTGAGCACGCCGAGTGGTACTGTGACAATCACAAAATCACTTTCAAAGATCTCTTTGTCTGTCTGTACGAACACGCCAACTCGGTCATGATAAGCGATGCGTTGGACCGGTTTGCGGTTGAGGATTGGGATACCGTGGGTGAGAGGTTCCAGAAGCCGATCGTACCCGTCTACCAAAACCACATCTTCACCTTCGAACATGTCATTTTGGCTGAAATACATGGCGGAAAGTTCGGTCACCGGACTGCCTGTATCAAATTCAGTATAAGCGGATGTCATCCACCTGAATATTGGGTTTCGAGTCATTCTGGGCGCCATATGCTCCAGGACCTCCGAAAGAGCCATATCTTTGTTCATGCCAGAGCCGATCAGGCCCAGCATCTGTTCATGTTCTTGACCCATTTTAGAGATTTTCTGATTGGAAACTTGTTTGCCCATATGGTTGTAAACGGTGAAATTGGAATCTTTCGTGACGAAGGTTTTTTGGCCAGACTGTTCAGCCAGTTTCATGATGGGGTTGTTTTTGGGGCCATGTATCCAGCCCGCACCTTCTTCAATTGGGACATCCAGTGCGCGGTTGGTGCGAATGCGCCCGCCAATCTTGTTGCTTGCCTCTAGCACCAGCACACTATAGCCCGTGTCCATCAAATCGCGGGCGGCGGCGAGGCCTGCAATACCAGCTCCGATAATGATCACACGTTTGCCTCTGGCCGACACATTGGGCCGGCTCTGGTTCAGATCAAACAGACCGGCAAAGACGACGGAAGAGGCTGAAGTTTTAAGGAAATTCCTGCGGTTTAGGCTGCTGTTGCGGGGGCGAAAGACCATTGGAAACACTTTGGTTTGAAAGAGGTGCGCCTGCAACCTTGAGGTGTTTTATCGCAACCCACAAGGGAAACTCAGGGACAGCCCTAACAAACCGAGAAAGCGTTTTGGGACATTCAAGCAGCTAAAAACACACTGCGTTCATACGAATACGCGCAGCATGCATAATTATCCGATGCTGCACTTATTCCGCCCAAAAGACCATGAACGATCTTCGGATTTAGTCCCTAGTTATGCCCGGTTAAGTCGCAGCATTCCTGCCAGAGTTCTGCATTGTTCCGGACCTTCAAAATCCATGAAAGCGGGATGCCTTTGTCGGTATTCAAACCATGTATTGCGCCAAGAACTGCACCGATCAAAATGGAACGGCCAGCGCTGTCTCCACCTGCCAAAATGTTGGCTTCAATCGCTTCGCGATAAGAACCTGTGTTCTTGAGGATGTGGAAGCTCAGCGGCACGCCCATGCCAAGGTGACAAGCACGGCCCGTGCTCTCACCGTATGCAACGGGGTCAGTTTCTGATGCGGAAAGAGCAGCCAAAAGCTTTTCCTGAATATCAGGATGGGCGGCATCAGCTGCAGCAGACAGGGCGCTTTGCAAGTCATCACCGTTCACAACACGGTCCAGAAGATCGGCAAACATAAAGCCGTAAGCGACGGATTCTTCATTGTCATTTGTGGAGCGGATAATCGCTTCCACCTGATCCTGCATCTGTTCGCTCTGCTCATAGGCGAACAGTACTGCCGGAATTTTGGAGAGTGCAGGGAGCTGATCATCATCTACGCCAGAAGGGGTGAGCTTCTCATTAGCAATGTTTTCCAGCGTACCCCGTGTTGGGCGGTCAATATAACCGCTATAGGTGCCACCAGCGCCAAAGTGAGCCGTAAAAGCCTGCTGAAACTCTTCCATCTTCAGGTGTTTGTCGTGAGCCAGCAAGTGCTTCAATGCCAGATGAAGGTTTTCACCGTATTGGGTGAACTGGCCGTCCTGCCGATTGGCATGAGCGAAATAAGCTGGCACGCCCTCAAAGTAAGATGGGGTCAGCGGCACGAAAGCAGCAGAGTCATCATGTTCCTGCGTGACATGATGGATGCGATCAACATCATAGAGCCAGTGCAGCCCCAGCGAGGCGGCGTCCGCAACAAATGCACCAAGAAGGCTATGGGCCTTAAACGCTTGCTGACTCATACAATTCTCCATTCATAATCGAATACTTGCTGTTGGCCTTATCTAAAGCGAAGCCTCTCCGAATGTCATCCCAAAGATGTCTTTCTGGAGTCATCTTTTAGTGAACCTATGTGGTTTGCGATGCACACATACTGGACCATTCTCATCTAGCAAAAAACACGCAAGTCCTGCTCTGGGCCCTTCAGAGGTATGTGCTATGCAGCCTTACGAGACACTCACCTTTTGTCCGATAGCAATTGAACCAGATTGGACAACTTTGGCATAAACGCCAAACTTAACGTCGAAATCGCGTGCAATTGGTCGCAAGATGTCTGGCTCGAACTCGAGGTCATCTTGTGCGATGGTTACCATTCTGCAACGTTCTGTTTTATGTGTCACTTCCAGCTGCACACCACCTATTGTCAGTATCCTGCCAATTAAATCGTCATCGGTTACATCCTGCGGTACATCCAAGGTGATGTTCGGCCGGAAACGGCGCTCATCAATTTGTGAACTTGGAACAAGGCTTTGCAATTTTGCCACTTCTGATGAAAGCAACAGATGCACCGAACCATCGTCAAAATGTGGGATGTTTCTCTCTGGAACGACTGTCACTGGCTGTCCAAGAAACTCAGTGAGTCTGTGATTGATTTTTTCTGAGCTAATATCAATGGCACACCCATCCGGAAAACCAATTGACACAACGCCCTCCTTCGACACAGCACGTAATGACAACAGATTATCAATACGTCTGAACCGCCGCGTGTTCTTGCCACTACCGAATTTTCCTTGGTCATCAGAAATAGCGAATTGCCTATCACCAACCACACCTCTTTCATCAAGGTCGAGTTTACTAAGCGTTTCTCCAAGCAGAGATTTGATTGGGTAGTGCCATAGCGACTGAATTTTCAAATCTGGTCCTTTGTTCGGGTGTTTCGTGGCTAGTATAACGAGGTGGGCAGAGGCACCAGCTGTTGGCTAGGTGGCGGAGGCCAGTGCGCTTTGGCTGGAGAAGTGGAGGAAGGTCATCTCTGTTCCTTGATAGTCACCGGAACGAGTCTCATAGGCGGCGTTGGTCAGATCAGAGATTGTCTTTGTCCAGAATGCCAGTGCTCCAGTATTTTTGGGCAGCACGCGCACTTGCCAGTCTCCCGGATGCAGCTTCAGGCAGGCTTTCAGGGCCGCTTGTCCCAAGCCTTGCCGTGTGAACTTTCCAAGCACGAAGAACTGGCCCATGTCGATCAGCGCTGTGTCATAAGGATACTGCCGCACCAGCGCAAAACCTGCGATCTCACCAGCCTGCATTATGAAATAGGGATGGTGGTCAGCCTCGCGGAAGTAAGCAAGCACGATGTTCTCATCAAACTCAAACCCGCCCGATGCAGAAACCGGCCAGTGCATGTATTTGGACATGTCGTAGAGGTAGAGCTGAAACATATTTTTCAGCACAGGCACATCCGCCAATACCATCGGCTTCAACTCAACAGACATAACCACCCTCACATGTCGGAGCTACTCAGCAGAGCAATGCATTAGCACTGAATGAAGACTGGCGTCGAGCGGTTGTGATGTTGGAATGCCCGCCTAAGTGCGGAGTGGTGTGACTTTGCAGACGATGGGGCGGGTGGGTTCTAGGAAGAGGACACCTTCTGGCTCTACTTTGTCGGCGTTGAGAATGTCTATGTCGAACCGGGTAACGAGGTTTGCCAGAATAAGCGTGCCTTGAAGAATGGCGGAGCTTGCGCCGGTGCACATGCGCAGGCCGCGTCCAAAGGGCAGGAAGCTTTTCATGATGATGTGCTGATCTTTGCGCATATAGCGTTCAGGATCAAAACGGTCCGGATTGAACCAGTATTGCTGATGTCGATGCACAATCCATGGGGACACGGTAATCTGCGCACCTTCCTGCAAGTCCAGTTTTCCCAGTTTGATTGGTCTGCTGGCGCGACGGGTCAGGTGCGGAATAGGCGGGTAGAGCCGCAGGATTTCGCGGAAGACATTGCGGGTGTATCTGAGGCGTGAAAGCTGTTCGAACTGAATATCGTCCTGCCCACCAACTTTGCTGACCTCTTCACGGATCTTTTGCTTGGCCTCAGGGCATTGGGAGAGAACAAAGAACGCCCACATCAAAGCTGCGGCAGCCAGCTCCTGACTGTTCAGGATTGTGGTGACGTGGTCCACGATTTGCTTGCGAGTGAAGGGGATATTGGTTTCTGGAGAGCGGGCAATGAGAAACTTATGTAAGAAGCTGTGATGGGAAAAGCTGTTGTGCTGGATGTTGCCATCAATGAGCATACTGACCAGATATCGCAGTTGCTGGGCCGCATACATCGCTGTTTGGGGCAGCTTGGGCAGCTGCCAGGCAACACCTTGTTCTGCCGTCTCTCGGATCACCTGCGAGATGCGCTTCTCAAAGTCACGGGCATGGGAGTTGATCTCGTTGAACACATCTGTCGGCAGCTCGTTGGAAAACAGCATTCTGTAAGCGATGTCTGCATTCAGGCGTCTGAGCAGCAAAGACAGGTCAATCGCCCGGTTTTCATTTTGAATTTCTTCGCAATAATCCTCAAACCGGTTGATTGAGTTCTGGATGTGCTCAAAATTCACCTGCTGGGTGCGCATGGTGCCGATGGGCCGGATCATATCGCGCTGGTCTACACACCGGTTGTTGCTCGTCACAATCGGATGATCGCCCAGCAACGGGCGCAGCAACTCAATCATCCCCTCGGCTTTGACGAAGATCTCGGGTTTCTCTTCAAAAATAACGGAGATGAGGTCCGGGTCGTTGATCAGGTAATTGGGGTGCTCTGCCGTGGAAATGTCAACGATATCTGCTTTGTAAAGTTCTTCCGGAAGGTGCCTCAGGAGGTTTGTCTCAACGCCATCAAAGTCCCCCGTGCCTTCAGTGTATGGGTGAGGTGCCGGAGGGCGATATAAGCTGTTGTTTGTATCCATAGAGCCTGACTCGATTGCATCATGATGGTCACATCGAGGGTCCTCGCGGGAAATGACCCGATCCGCGAGTGTAGGCATTGCCGCTTTAATAATTCGCTGAATTTAATGTCGGATCATACTGAAAATACAATGCAATTACTGGTGGTTTTGGTGAGATGATGAAACCACGGCTCTGCATAACTGCCATGCGCTACGGTATCTTGACAGTTTGACTTGATTTCATATAGTTTGACCTCAAACAAAAAATAGAGATAAGTGCATGAATGTTTCCCCACGGACCTATGGCTACCTGCTGCGTATCAGCATTTCATTCTTCATGAGCATTATGATGTCATTTGCCATGCTGGTATTGAACCTCGGGTTTGTCGAAAACTTTATGGCGTTGTGGTTCAAGTCGTTTTCTGTTGCTTTCGCGCTTGCTGTTGTTATCAGTTCACTGGTCTTTCCCCTGGTGATCGCCCTGCTGTCGAAGCTTGTGAAAGTATGTGACGAGCCTGCCGACCTGCAGGAAGTGACGGAAGGCTGCTAAGCTCCGTTTTTCAAAAAACAAAGCACCTGACCTAACTGTGATGCAAAAAGGAGTGTCCCTTGCTTTTTGCATTTGCTTTGTGATGCATCACAGTATACGTGCAGTATTGATGTCGATTGGCATCCAAGAATTCTTTTCAGCACATTTCCTCCCACTGTATTCGCTTTCTGGTTCGCCTCGGTAAGCGGATTTGTGCTGCTAACAAGGACACAAAATGGCTCAGCTCCTCGGCAAGCGAAACATGGGTATCGCGCTTACAATCCTGTCTACGCTCATCTTCGCGATGCAGGATGCGATCACCAAGCAGCTCGTGTCAGACCACCCGGTCTGGTTCATCATGATGGTGCGCTTTTGGGTTTTGCTGGTGATTGCGGTTGGCTGGGCTATGATCAGCGAACAAGGGCTCTATAATGTGGTGCGCACCAAACGTCCGGTGCTTCAGATTATTCGTGGCCTTCTGCTGTTTGCAGAAATCTGCCTGATCACCTTCGCCTTCAGCATGCTGGGACTGGCCGATGTAACGGCAATTTTTCAGGCTCATCCGTTGATCGTGACGGGGCTTGCGGCTCTCTTCCTTGGTGAGACGGTTGGCTGGCGCCGCATTCTGGCAATGTTCTGCGGTATGGCAGGCTTGCTGGTGATGCTGCAGCCGGACGGTAATATAGGCGGTTGGGGCGCTGTGGTGGCGCTGGCTGCCTCGGTCAGCTTTGCGTTGTATCAGTTGTTTACCCGTGTTGCGAGCCAGGATGACAGCGCACTCACGTCTTTCCTTTATGTTGGCATCGTGGGCACAATTCTCTCCACCATCATGGGTTCTCAACACATGATGGCGTTTGATGAGGTGGAATGGGTGCTGCTGCTCGGCATTTGCGCAACGGGGACGTCTGCACACTTCCTGTTGATGAAGGCACTTTCGCTGGCACAGGCAAGCGACATTCAGCCGTTCAACTATCTTCAGCTGGTCTGGTCGATCCCGATCGGGTTCCTTGTGTTCTCTGACCTGCCAATCTGGAGCACCATCCTCGGCGCGATCATCGTGGTGGGTGCAGGCCTGTTCTCGCTATCCCGCCAACGTATCCGTGCGGCTGAGAAGGAAACCGGGCCTGAACCTGAGACTTCAGAGGAAGTAGCTGCGCGTGCGGACTAATGCCATGCTCGCACGGCTGGAGAGTTAAAGTCTGTTGCCGCGGGCCAGAAACCTCAGAACATCACCATTGCTGGGCCAGCTGCGATACCGCGGGGCCCGGTCATCCGGCGCCGGCGGGCAGTCGTTCTTTCCGAGAAAATGGGAGGCCACGAGCTTCCCTGTCTTTCGGAAAAGGTCCAGATTGGTGCGGAAAACGGTTCTCTTTTCCGGCACCACAGTCGTTTCTGCCAGCACCTTGCCAGCGTCAATCTTCTGAATGCTCTCGTGCAAACTGAGGGTGAAAGCCTGCTCATTTTCTAAGATCGCATGAAAGACCGGATCCGGCCCTTTGTAGATCGGCAGTTTACCCGGATGGATGTTGTAGGTCTTGCCGGCAAAACGCTCGTAAAATGCCGCGTTCAAAATTTGCCCCAGATGAACCGTGAGGATCAAATCCGGCTTGCAGCGCTCGATAAAGTCGAGGGTCTGAGGCGCGCTGGCGTCATTTGTCGGTAGAACAGGACATCGCAGGCTGTGAGCCCAGGTTCGCATGCTCTTCCATTTGGGAACATGTGGCATCCGGTAGGCTGGCTTTGTTACAGCGCCCAGATACCCCGCATAAAGCGGACCGGAGCGGAGAAAAAGGTCCTTATATGCGCGCCAGTCGTTGCGCTTGCCCGCCACCGCCGTGCACTTCACAAGACCGCAGATCTGGATTTCTGGATACGCCAGCAATGAATGTAAAGCAGCGTCAGTGTAAACGCTGGCGTTGGAAACAAGACAGATCTGCATGCATACTCCCCAATTGCATAAAGTGGTCGTCAACTACATAAAGTAGTCGTAGGTAACGCCCATTTTCCGTGCTTTTTCCATCCTTGGCGGTTCAACCCGTTTCAGGCGTTGTTCAGCGTAGGAGGTGGAGAGGATCTTTTCTGCTGTCCCCTTTGCTGCAGCTTCCAGACCAGCTGCATTGTAAAGCGATCCGCGTACCTGAATGGTGGTTTTTAGTGCATCAATAAACTTACGGTACACATCTGGCTCTGGCGGTGTTGCTGAGTGCCAAAATGTCTCCCAATCGCCCTGATGCGTCAGACCATCCATGTCGTAAATCGTTGGCAAAATGCAGCAGGTTGGCACACCATATTCAAGAGCCTCGATGCCTGCTGAACTGTTGACGGTCAGCATCCCGAGGGATGGTTCAGCAAGCGCTTTGATCGTCTGCCCGTGAATAAGCTGCGTGCGTTCCTCAACACCATGCTTACGGCTAGCGTCAACAATCGCTCGTGACAATTCCTTGAAACGATATTCCAGCGGATGGCTCTTGAACAGCAGCAGTGTCTTCTCAGGCGCATTTTTAGCAAAGGAGGCGATGACTTTTTCAATTGCCTCATAAATACTGGCAAAGGGAGAATGATCCCGGATCTGAAAATCCCCGTTTAGCTGCAAGGCAAAGAGATAATAACGTGTGCCGCTTTGCTGCAACTGATTCCAGATGACATCTGCTTCCTGCTTTCGACGTTTGGCCTGCAGGCGAGCCTTGAGCCAGCCGCCATAAACCTGCACACGTGATTCTGTGCGATGGTTGTGGTAATGAGGAAACTTGCGGGCATGAACTGCGTTATAAAGCGTGAAACCGAGCTCTTGCAGCACAATCTGCTTATAGCTGCCAGGATAAAGCACAGCAGAAGTATCTTCCGCCTGTTGTGTATCCAACGCCATCAGTTCCTGCTTGTTCTGCGGGAAATGCGAAAGCGCAGAACAGCCACCATACTCGACTGTCATCCAATCCGGACGCAAATAGCCAAGCTCGGTCGCAATGATGGTGACGTCCAACCGCTTTGCGACACCGATGGCGACTTTGTGGTAGTAGCGTCGATCTCCATGAAGCAGGATATCCGTGACCCCATGCGCAACAATCAGCGCTTCCAGAAAAAGTGCCCAATTCTCAGCGGGTTCGGAAAAAAGAATGGTGTCGGTTTGCTCCCAGTCATGAACATCGCTGCCACAAAAATGAACCTTAAGCGTCTTTGCGCCCAGCTCTTCCAAGTGGTGTGCGGTACGGGCATAGTATTTGGAAAGTGGCCCTTGCAGCAGCAATATGCAGCGCTTGTTTTCTGAAGTCATTTGTCACTCCAGTAACAATTTGCCGGGATGGGAACGCCAGCAGCTTTGGCTTGCGCCAGACGCGGCGGCGTTTCAACAAACGCGCCATGACCGTTGACGCCATCCTCCATCATGCGTTTCACAAACTCTTGCGCCGCGATCTTCCGACCTTCGGGATTAAAAAAGCTTCCATGCACTTGAATGGTATGCCCCATAAGCTTTTCTAGGTCGTGATAAAGGTCAGCATCCGGTAGAGCTGGTTCCCTCCAAAAGTCATCCAGAGACCGCTGGTCCGTCAATCCGGCAATATCATAGACAGCAATACCCATGGCTTTCACTGGTACGCCGCTTTTCAGTGCTTCCATACCAACCGTGCTGTTCACCAGCACGCACCCGCGCGAATGCCTGAGCAACTGATTTAGATTGCCACCATCAATAATGATTGTGCGCTCCAAACAACCGAACTCCGCAGCAATCTCGCGAATGATTTTCGGCCAGTTCTCAACGTTGTTGTCAAACGGATGAAGTTTGAATACCAGTTTGCTCGCAGCTGAGGCGCTTTGCGAAAACGTGCTGTAAAGCTCGCGAATGAAACCGGACAGATGCTTGTAGTGCGAATGATGCCTGATCTGATAATCGCCCTGCATTTGCATAGGGACGACAAAATACTCGGCCTGCTCTTTTATGAGCGTGTTGATTGCTTCTTCCGCTTCCTGTCCAAGCCGCTTCTGGCGCATCAGGCGCGGGATGTAGCTGAAATAGTCCCTGAACGGATGATAGTAGCGATCCCGCTGATAAAACGGGAATAGATACGGGAAGAAGATCGGAATCAGGTTGCAAATGACCTCATTGGTCGCCTCCTGCAAAAACGCATGCGGAAAACGGCTTGCAGCTGCCAGTTCCGGCAAGTCAGCGGCGCTTTGCCTTATCTGTGCCGGATCATTTGGAAAGTGTGAGTACACTCCCATGCCACCGCGCTCCAGTGTGATCCAATCCGGGCGCATATAACCAAACTCATAGGCAAATGTGTTGATGCCCCGTTGCATGGCAACATCATGCGCTACCCGGTGATACGGTCGCCGATCTGCATAATACAGAATGTCCGTGATGCCATTCTCATCAATCAACCGCTCCAGCTTGCTTTGCCAGTTCTTCAACCGCCCCCAATAAGCTTTCGCCCCCAACCCAACGCGAAAATACCAGTCACTGAGAGAAAAATTAACGATGGTGTACTTGATCTTGCGAGCTTCAAACTCTTCAACAAGCGCCCGACAAAAGGCAGAAGGGTGGGATTGTAAAATAAGAACTGATCGAACTGACATAGTGCCTATACTCAACTACTTAAGCTGATTTTTGCGATGCTGAGCAAGCGCTTCGTTAACAGAATCGTACATAGTCAATTCGCCGTCATGCAGCAGACAGGCGGTATCGCAGAGCTTTTTGATTGTGGCTTCTGAGTGCGAGATCATGATGATGTTGGCATGTTTGAGCTTTGTCTCAAAAACTTTATCACATTTTCTTTTGAACCGAGCATCGCCAACAGCAGTAATTTCATCAATTAGATAGCAATTGAAATTTATGGCCATGCTAACACCAAAAGCAAGGCGTGCTTTCATACCGCTCGAATATGTTTGAATTGGTAATGTCATAGACGGCCCAAGTTCAGAGAAATCTTCTACAAACTCGACCATACGCTCTGTGTCTTCGCCATACATTCGAGCAACGAAGCGAACGTTTTCGATGCCTGTCATCTTCCCTGCGAAGCCACCTCCAAAGCCAAGAGGCCAGGAAACCTTTACGTTTCGCTTGATGCGACCGCTATCAGGAAGTTCAGCACCTGCAATCAATCGCATTAATGTTGATTTACCTGCACCATTATGACCAAGTATGCCGATATTTTTGCCTTTAGGGAATCTTGTTGTAAGCCCATTCAAAATATTTTTTCTTACGCCCTTAAGTCGGTAAGTTTTTGATACATCAAGAAATTCGATCATCAGATAGATTTCTTTCGATAGAGGCGTTCACCGAATAAACCAACGAGGAGCAGGATTACTATGCAGGTTAGCAAGTATGATTTGTCCAAGACGATGCTATCGTAATTTCCATAGTAACCTTCACGAAACCACTCAATACCGTGTAGCACTGGGTTCCAGGCAAGCAATCTCACAATTTGGGTTGGAAAATCGCTTGGTACATAAAAAATTCCAGAAAGAAAAAAAAGCGGTCTACTGATTATTGACTCTAGTTGCTTCCATGTAGGCCATAATCTGAATAAAACGGCATTCGTGGTTCCTGCTCCGAAACCGAGCAACGTTAAAAAAATAAACGCGGCTGCGCATTGCTCTGGGCGGACTGGCAGCGGTGAGCCGTCACCCCAGATAATCATCGTGAAAAAAACTATAATTATCATGAGATAGGTTAAAGTGATTAAAATATATTTAGAAACAAGTATGTCAGTCTCTTTAACGAGCGGATAACTAAGCAGCCCTTTACTAGAGCTAACCGCTGTCATAAGTGAACTAGATAGTTTGGAATAAGTTTGGAACGGTAAGATACCACTCGCAAAAAAGAGCGCAAAACTGGTTCCAAAGGCCGGTGATCTTCCGATACTCGAGAAGATCAACACTAAGACCAGAGTACTTAGAGCTGGGTTAACAATCGCCCAGAGATACCCTAACTGAGTGTCCCCAAAGGCTGTTCGAGTTTCTCTAAGTACAAGTGCACCAATAACACGGGTTTGAGTTGTAATAACATTTTCCATAGCAAACGGTTTATTTGAGGTGGTCACGAATGGAGTACGTAATTACTGTAGCAAGCGCCCAGATGGAAAGTAGCCCAAGAAAAAGTATAAGAGAGTTGATGAGGCGACGAGGATAGATAGCCGCTTCTGGTTTTGACGGAGGATTAAAAACTGCAAGATATCTTTGTTGACGATCTGCCTCAGCGCGTGAACGCTCTAAACCAGCTAGTGCTGCAGTATAGGTTTGTTGAGCAAACTCTTGCTCGACCACCAACTCTTCATAATTCGCTAACAATGCAGAAATAGACGAAAGTCGATCACCGGTTTCAACTGATAGTTTCTCTTGGAATGGTTTCTTGCCACTTATTTCGTCACGTTTATTTAAAATTTGCTGAATTAGAACTTCTTCTTGCTTTCGTAGTTGACGAATTGTTGGTGAGCTTTCATCTATTGTTCCAACCAATGTTGCCAACCGAGATCGTGTGTCTAGTAGCTGCTTCTCGAGACCTGCAATAAGTTCAATTTGTACTTCAGCATTTTTTGTCGGATCGATTGAACTCTCTGTACTGCGAAATTCTTTCATTCGCATGCGGATAATCTTCAGTCTCAATTCTGCACGTCGGACTTCCTCTTCGGCAAACTTGACGGCATCTTTGCGTGCGTTTTGAGAAAGCGTGTTAACAAGTTCAGAACCGTACGACAGAACTTTGGAAGCAATTTTTTCAGCCATATCCGGAGTGAATGCTTGAACCTCGACTTCAATAATACTCGACGAGTTGTCGAAACTAGTTGAAATCATGCCCTGCCAGTATCCGACTAAGTCTTCAATAGAAAATTCCTGGTCTAACTGATAGATGAAGTCCACGTTGTCACCACCAAAATGTTCAACGATACCTAAATCAACAGAGAGACGTTCAACAACTTCTCGACCCTCTAGATAGTCCATAAGGATAAAAGAGTCTGTTGTAGTGGTTCCTACGCTAGCGAGACCCGTGAGGGCTCCTAAGAAGTCTCCTCCAGCCGAAGAGCCATCCATACCGCGTACGGAGAAGCCTATGGTCGACGAATATCGTTCTGAAGCAATAAACAAGAAATAGGTTGCACCTAGCAAGCCAGGAACAAGGACTAGCAAGGCAAATGAGATCGCTAAAAATTTCCTTCGAATTTCTTGAGGCCTTAATGACCGGAAATTGAGCAACGTATTAGATTGAGTAATTTTTGAGTCAGTTGTTTTGTCGAATGGTAAAGTGACAACTGAAGCAATTTTTTTCTGCAATGGTGCTTTTTTTGCTGGTGTCGTAGATGCCTTAGGATTTGATGCCTTGGAATCGTGTTTTGGAGTTACTTTACCTGGAGTTTTTGGCGGTGCAGGGCGAATTTCAGCGACTTTTGCGGTTGTCCCATTTTCCATACTGGGTCTTCACCTTCTTAAATGGCACTTGGTCATAGTTGTAGGCAAATGCCCATTTTCTTAAATTGAAGATTTCGTTGAATCATAACACGACTTCTCAAATTGAGAAGCAATTATTGGCAATACAACAACTGGCAAACTTAAGTTACAGCCAGAAAACCGCAATCTTAAAAGGTACTCACTGTTTTGCTGATTGCCAATGTTCCACTCAAAATCCTGATAAACTTGTTAAGCTCAGCACCATAAGCGCTAGAAACATAGACAACGTCTTTATCACGTAGCGAGAAAAGTTGGCCTTTGAAATAGGAACGCGCATCTCTCATATTTAAGCGGTAAATCACAGGAATTTTTCCCGATTTTGTCCCAAGATACTCAGGTTTTAGCTGGGAAAGAACTTGGGGATCTTCGTAGCGGAAAACAAAGAGACCCTGAGAATTGGCAGCATTCCTGTCCAAACCACCTATACGGCCTAATGCTTCAACGAGCGAAACATTCGAGGCTTGAATTGGAAACTCACCAACTTTAGGCACAGCACCAAAGGCGGTGAAGGTCTGTGGATCATGTGTGACGAAAATCCGATCTCCTGGTCGAACATAGACATTTTCGTGTGTTGTCTGGAAAACAGCGCTGAGCAACTGCTTTGCTTGACGTCCGTTGCGAGAAATCGACACATAGCTCTCAGTGGCAGGAGATGCGTTACCGCCCGCGTTTGCGACAACGTCAAGCAAACGCTTGCCGCTTAGATCCAAGGGATATTGACCTGGTTTCTTAACCGCACCATTCACTGTGACCAAACTGCTAGCATTTTGCTTTAATGTAACAATAACTTGTGGGTTAGTAGCTTTACGATCAAGCGCAACCTGGAGCGCTTCTTGAAGCCGCTCGACAGATTTTCCACGCGCATTTACCTTCCCCACATACGGAATGGTGATTGCACCGCTTTGGTTGACCATGAATGGGCCAAGCTCGACGCCGCCAGCTTGTCCATTCGGTGTGAACAAACGGTCGTTGCCCTGCTCCCAAACGACGACAGAAACAGTGTCGCCAACGCCAACGATATGCTTAGGTGCCCATTTCCCGCCTGTGAAGACTTTTGATAATCCATTCGGTTGATAGGCTGAAAGCACTGATACAACCGAGTCATCAAGATCAATCAGATGATAGTCAAAAGGTTCTGTGCGTCGATCTGAAGAGGCTGCCTGGATCTCTGAAGATACTGGACCAGCTGAAGGTAGCGCAGCGCAACCGGACAAAACGCCTAAGACAGGAACAATGATGGCAATGGATTTTACGAAACCTGAAGTTATTTGAGCTGACCGCACATCAGTCGAATTGGAAAATAAATTCATAAAACTTCTATCCACTTTACCGCCGGATCAAAAATACGCTTGTCAAAAACATCCAGCTTTAATGGAGAGATTAGTATCTCAATCTGAGATAGAATTCAAATTTAGTAATGAAAACGAGTTCAACTATCTGTTGTTTTCTTTGGAGAAAGTTGGACTTCTGATGAAGTCTGGAGAATCTAACTTGCACGTTAACTATCTGTTTGCCAAAACAAATGAAATGCGTGTTGTTTGGAGCTCAATTTAGATGTTTTCTCCGAGATCGATTCTCATCACAGGTGCCAGCTCTGGGTTGGGGAGGGCTTTAGCTGTTTCCTATGTAGGGGAAGGCGTAACTCTTTGCTTGACTGGGAGAAATGAGGAGCGGTTGCTTGAGACTGTGCGTGAGGTTGAGCGGGGTGGGAACCAGGTGTTCTGGAAAGCGCTTGATGTTTGCGATGCGGTGGCTCTTCAAAACTGGGTTGAGGAGTTAGAGCGGCATACGCCTCTCGACTTGGTCATCTCTAATGCAGGTATCACGGGGTCACATGAGGTTGATGGCGCTGTCGAGACGGCAGAGACAGCGCATGCTCAGATTGCGACTAACCTCGGGGGTGCTGTCAATGTTTTGACAGCGGTCGCACCATATATGCAGCGGCGTAAAAGCGGCCGAATTGCATTGATCAGCTCCTTGGCAGGAATGCAGCCTATATCTGATGGGCCTGCCTACGGAGCATCAAAAGCTGGGGTGATCGCTTATGGTGAAGCGATGCGGGACCACCTTTATAGGTGGGGGGTGTCAGTATCAGTGATCTGTCCGGGATATATTCTGACGCCGATGGCCGATCAGTTTAAGAGCTGGCGCCCTTATGAATACACAGCAGAGCAAGCTGCTGCTTCAATAAAAAAAGCGATTGCACGGAAAAAGGCATTTCATGCGTTCCCATGGCAGTTGGCTCTGAGTATTCGTGTTGGGAAACTGCTGCCGTGGAAATTGCGCCGGTTGGCAAATCAGCGCTTCAATTATCAGCGCTGATTTAATCGTTCTTCGTTAACTAGGCTGACATAACCTGTTGAATTGAAATAGGATTACTATCGTAATTCGCTATTTCATCATTCACCAGCTCGATCGCCTGATCCAGTTGTTCTTCTGTATGTTCTGAGGTGATGAAGAAGCGCAGACGAGCTGACTTTTCTGGAACCGCCGGATAGATAATTGGTAATACATTGAGCCCACGATCGAGCAGACGCGCAGCCAAAACAGTTGCCTTCAAAGAGTCGCCCATCATGATCGGGACTACCGCACAGCCTTGACTGACACCAGTATCAAGACCTGCTGTCTGAGCCTTCTCAAGGAAATATTGCCCGTTTGACTGTGCTGCCTGTACCCGGTGAGGCTCTGCTTCCATCAGACGGATGGCTTCACAAACCGCAGCTGCGATCGGTGGTGCAATGCCGACACTGAACACGAAACCGGAAGCTGTCAGCTTAAGGTAGTCAACCAAATCACTGCATCCAGCGATGTAGCCGCCGCATCCTGCCAATGTTTTGGAAAACGTGCCCATCCAGATATCGACATCTCTTGGGTCAACCTGAAAATGCTCGGCGAGGCCGCGGCCTTTCTCTCCGAGAATGCCGATGGAGTGCGCTTCATCGACCATGAGCCAGGCACCGTATTTCTTTTTAATCTCAATCAGACGCGGAAGATCAGGATAATCCCCGTCCATCGAGTAAACGCCTTCAACTACGATCAGTGTACGTGGATGTTTATGGGCGCGGAGCTCGAGAATGTTTTCCAGAGCCTCGAAATTGTTATGAGGGAAGGATTGGCGAACAGCACCGGAGAGCTTTGCTCCTGTGACGATGCTGTTGTGAATGTAGCTGTCATGAATGATCAGATCATCCGGCTGCATCAGCTGGCCAATGCTAGTGACGTTGGTTGCATGGCCACTGACAAACGCAACAGAACTTTCAACACCGTGCATCCGGGCAATGAGCTTTTCAAGCTCGGTATGGATTACACGCTCACCGGCAACAACCCGGCTGGCACTGGCTGAAATGCCATAGTGGTCGATGGCTGTTTTGGCTGCTTCCTGAACCTTCTCATGCCCATTCAATCCGAGATAGTCGTAGGAGGAGAAGTTAAGGTAGGTTTCTCCATCAATCAGCGTCGTTGCCCCTGCACGCGCGTCATGCGCACGGAAAAAAGGATTGTTGATCTGCAACAGATCAGCCGCTGCTTTCTGAAGGCGAATTTCCTTAAACCCCGGAAGGTCAGCAAACTTTGGTGCGATTGCTTTTTCAACTTGAGGTTTGGCAGCCGTCTGCTTTGGAAGTGCAGACTTTGAGCGCCTGACGGCGCTCAAAGCATTCAACCGGTCGTCTTTGCTTAGTTTTTTCTTGTCTGATTTGGCCATTAATTCAAAAGTCTTGCTGTTTTGTCCTGATGAGTATCTAGGATTTCGCGCACAGTTGATTTTTGAGCGTCATCCAGATCATCGGAAAGGTGTTGGCTGGCCAGAACGTTGTGAGAGCCATCCTCAGCAGAAGCCTCTCCACCTTCGCGTTTGCGAAGTTTTTGTAGGATCTGCGCAGCAAAGTCATCCAAACACGTTCCGCCTGAGATAGATACCAGCGGAATCTCCAGATTGAAGCGTTTCTGAATTCCCATTCTCAGTTCAAGCCCCATTAAGGAGTCCATTCCAAACTCCGCAAGTGGGCGTTGATGAGAAATGTCCTCTGCTGGTAGGCGCAGGATGCGGCCAATTTCACCGGCAAGAATATGAGCGACAATTTCTTTGGCCTCTGTATCCGACTTGCCCTCAATGAGAGACAGAATATCGGTCGCACCGTCGCTGTCTCCATCCGTATCGCTACGGCCAATGATTTCGCGGAAGAGCGGCTTGCTCAACAGTGATAAAGATTGATGTGCAGCTGCCCATGCAAAACGGCCAATATGAACCACGGCACCTGGCGCAGACCCGTCATCCTGTTCCATGGCAAGTTTGAGAATATCCAGACCTTCACGGGCCTTAATGGTTGCTTCACCCAGGTGCCTGGAAAGCTTGTCGGAAACCTCAGCATTTCTGGCAAGGAAGCCCACATCGCCGATCGCACCCCAGCCGACAGCAATTGCAGGTTTGCCAGCTTTGCGTCGGGCTCTTGCAAGTCCTTCGAGATATCCGTTGGCGGCGACGTAATGAGACTGGCCAGGGTTCCCGATCAGGGTGGTTGCAGAGGAGAACAGGATAAACTGGTCCAGCTCGTCCTGACGGGTCAGTTCATCCAGCAAGCTTGCACCTTGAATTTTTGGCTCCAGAACCTTGCGGAACCGTTTCTCGTCCAGCTGTTGAATAATGCCATCATCCAGAACCATTGCCGCATGGATAATGCTCTTGAGGGGCGCGGATTGGCGTAGTTCGCTGAGCAAGCCGTGAACTGCTTTTCTATCTGTGACATCGCAACTGACCGCAGAGACTGTTACGCCTTTTTCTGCCAGGGCTTCAAAAAGCTTTTCGTGTTGCTCGCTCACCTTTGCTGACCGGCTTGTTAGTGTAATGCGCCGTGCACCATTATCAGCCAACCAGCGGCAGATTTCCAAGCCAAAACCACCGAGACCACCAATCACCACATGATGACCGTCCTGAGCGAACTTGAGAGAGGTGCGTTCCTGCGGAACTTTAACTTCTTCAGGTTTTGGTGGGGTGATCAGGATCTTGCCAATGTGCCCAGACCGTTGCATAAGCCGGAAGGCATCCTGCACATTACGGCCTTCAAACACGCGGTGAGGCAATGGTGTGAATGTGCCGTCCTTGATCAGCTCAAAGACATCTTCAATGAGTTTACGTGCCAGATCACTATCATGCAGCAGGATCTGATCCAGATCGATACCGAAGTAAGAAACATTACGACGGAACGGACGCAAACCGATCTTGGTGTTTGCATAATAGTCTCGTTTGCCAAGCTCAAGGAAGCGGCCAAACGGGCGTACAATGTTGATGCTTGCTTCCATCGCTTCGCCAGCAAGGGAGTTCAAGACTGAATGTACGCCTTTTCCATCGGTGAGTTCCATGACTTTGTCTGGGAACTGCAAACTGCGGGAATCAAGAATGTGATCAGCGCCGAGCAGGCGGAGGATCTCTCGTTTTTCTTCAGACCCGGCGGTTGCAATGACTTTTGCGCCGATATGCTTTGCAATTTGCAGTGCAGCAAGGCCAACGCCACCTGCGCCCCCGTGGATAAGGACCCACTGATCTTCTTTGAGTTCACCAAGATGGATGAGCGAGTAATAAGCGGTCAGGAATGCAACTGGGTAAGTCGCAGCAGAGACAAGATCCTGACTTTGGTCAAGTTTCGCCACTGCAAACTTTGGACAGGTTACATAGGAAGAGTATCCACCAGACGTAAACGCAACCACTTTGTCACCAACTGCCAGATCACTGGCATTCTTGCCAACACGTGTAACAGTACCTGAAATTTCCAAGCCGAGATTTGGTCCACCATAGCCATCTTCAAGCGCTTCTTCTGGAAGCATGCCCAAAGTCCACATAACATCACGGAAGTTCAAACCAGTTGCGGCGACTTTAATCTCAACATGGTCCTCAGATGGCTCAATACGTTGCTGCCCACGCCAGTTTAAATGGTTGAGGGAACCCGCCTCTGAGAAGTTCAGCTCAACATTCTCTGCAGGTTTCCAGGTGGATTGGCCAAACCCGGATTTAACACGCGAAACCACTCGGCTCTTTTGCGGCTGATGGAGTTCATTCTCCATGTTCTGGTAGAAAACAGCCTCCAAAATGTCAGAGGCAACGCCTTGGGCGCCTTTGTCGATGCAAACATCAAGGGTAAGTGGTGTCAGTTCAGGAGCTTCATTGCCAAGAACACGTGCAAAAGTCCACGCGGCACTCTGGGCTGGTGCTTCTTGCTCAGCGTTATGACCGCTGCCGCCTGGAGCAACAAGTGCGAGTTGACCAGCTAAGCCCGGATAAGCCTTTACGAGGCCAACACAAGTTGCACAGCGCTTCATGACCTGGTCGACAGGTGCGTCACCTGCTTCCGTCAGACCATACAAGTGAATGATGGTCTTCAGCTCAGCATCAAGGAAGGCAGAACCTGCAAGAGCGGACTTCCAGCCATTGGCCTCATTCAGATCGAACTGCCCACTATCTGCATCCAGAAGTTTGATATTACAGGCTGCTAATCTCTCATCACTCTGTATAGCCTTCGCAATTTCCTGCTCCAGCTTTGAGTTACCTGCCAGAATGATCATGGCCTTGCTCTCAGGCAAATCGGCCGTTGGATCAAGCTGCTGACTTACGTCTACAGGTTTTGCAGTCGCATTCAGTAAAACAATTGATGCACCTTCTTTGAGTGCCTCAATTGCGATCGGAGCATTAAATGATGTTGAGGTAAACTGATCCAGCCAGTCATTGCTTGTTTTCAGCGGACCGACTGGATACTCGTCGGAGATTGAGCCGGCAAACCAGTCTTCAGACAGACCAAAAGCCACATCATGGAAAACATCTGAAAGTGGCTCGATCGCAAGGAACTGACCGCCTTCTGTCAGTGATTGTCCGAGCTTTTCGAAGAGGTTTGTCTCGCTCTGACATGCTTCGTGAAGAAGACCGGATGATACAATTACATCGAATGGCCCCTGTTCTAACGCGGCATCCCAAGTGTGGTTACTGTCCAGATTGCTCGTATCAAATACAGCGATGTTTGGCTCATCCAGAACACTGGCAGACAAACGCGCAGCGCTTTTGTGGTTACTGTCGGCGATCGAAACTTTTGTTACTTGGCTAGGGAGTATCTGCTGAATATCTTTTGCCAGATTCAGCCCTGAGCCGCTTAGATCCAGTACATGAAGCGGTGTGTCTGTGTCCCAGGTTGCAAGCGCGGTTCTGAGCCATTCAGAGATAGTCTGGCTGCGTGTTTGTGCTTCCGGGGAGGAGTACCAGTATTGCTCGAGCATCGCACTGGAATGCTCAAAATCATTGCCCTCAAAACTATCAAGGTCAAGGCTATCGAGAACGAATTTGCGTGTGGTTGCAAGAATGGTTGCAGCGGCGATGTCTTGCGGGCTTTCTTCCAGTACACTCTCAACCAGAAGATCGAAATCAGGAAGCTCAAAATCGCTATTCAATTCCAAGCGATTTACCCCGCATTCCGTGGCTGCCCCAGCTTCCTGAAGGATCGTCAAAAGAGTGACGAAATACCGGCGATGATTATTTGGTAAGTCCTCAACAGAAACAGTTTGTTCGCCATCCGCAAACTTTGAGATAATATCAAATGCTGTTCGTTGAGCTGCCGCATTGAGTAGCAAATACGCTTCACGCTCAGCTTCATCTTCAACAGTACGGAACTTTTCAGCAACGTAGTCTTCAATTGCCGGGAAGCTATGGTTGAGTTTAGCAACTGTGGTTGCGGGGTTCCGCTGCAGTTCTGCTTCGACGCGATAGATCAGGTCAGACGGGTTATCTTTACGACCCAGTTCGGTTGCACGGAAGCGGCCTCCGGAAATCGCAATAATGACGTTGTCATCTTCATCGAAAATCTGGAAGTCCGCCAAAATAGAGAGTTCAGAGGCACGCTTTACCTGAATTCGAACATAGGCTGGGGACGCGCCTGTTTGATATTGGCGAACCTTATCAAAGAAAATTGGAACATAGGCTTTTGGGCGACTGTTTTGGGATGTTGTCTCTCTGAATAGGGAGAGCAGGCCATGGAAACATCCATCAAGTTCAGCTGGATGAATGCCGAAGGATGAAACCTGCTCGTCATCTTCAAGTGCAGACAGGTGGACGATAAATGTACCCGCATCTACCTGAGAGACGTTTTGAGTGCGTTGGAAACGTGGCCCAAATTCAAGTCCGTATGTGAGCGCCGCTGCGTAAATATCCTCACCTGTATTGATGAGTTGGGCTGCTTCAAAGTTGAGTTGAATGTTTGGTGCAGGAGTTTCCAGTTTTGCAACTCTGCCTACGGCATGCAGCGTCCAATCATCCCCGCTCAGCCGCATACGGCTGGAAATTCTAACAGTCCCTGTTTCCTCAGAGATTTCGGTTTGAACTTCGGTCAGATATTCGTCGCTTAATACGAGTGCCTGCAAAATATCCATAGACCGCAGTTCTACTGCGTCACTTTCATAAAGAGCGGAACCGGCAGCAAGAGCCATTTCAACATAGCCTGCGCCGGGGAAAATCATTTGTCCGTTGATGACATGATCTTCTAGAAATGGAACCGTGAAGCGGTCCAGATGAGTGGTCCAGACGTTATAGGTGGCGTTTGGGCGCCAACCTAAAAGTGGATGATCTCCACCCCTGAAAATGCCCATATTAGCCTCACCGCTGTTTTCAAAGCGGAAGCTTTTATTTTGCCAGGGGAGTGGGAGCAGATTAACGGGTTCATCCGGGTTCTTGCCGAAGAGTTTATCCGTATCAACATTGATGCCTGCAACAAAAGCACGGGCGACGAGATTGATAATTGGGTCTGTTCCACCAAGTTGCTCGTTTGAAAGGCTGGAAAGTACAGATCCTTTACTGCCTTTTTCTGCAGCAACCTGGCGTAGATAACTTTGCAGAATCGGTTTTGGACCAATCTCGATAATCGTTTCAGTGCCAAGATCAAGAGCGGTCGCAACGGCCTTGGAGAACAATACTGGCTTGCGAAGGTTCCGCCACCAATAGTCCGTATTAAGGTCCTTGCCATCTGAGACTGCCCCAGAAACGGTTGAGATAAATGGCACCTGCGCCGACTTGGCAGTCACAGTCCCGACTGCATTACGGAAAGGGTGTTCAACGGGCTCAATAAGCTGGCTGTGGAATGGGTAATTCAGCGCGACTTTTCTGAAGGCGATATGGTTGGCGCGCGCAAACTTTGCAAACCCGTCCATGTCTTCTTTCGCGCCAGATAAACTGACAGATTTCGGACTGTTCTCCGCTGCAATTTCAAGGGAACCAAATCCGCTTTTGGAGATTAGTTGACGCGCCTCATCAGCAGGGAGGACGAGCGCTGCCATGGTTCCGTGGCCCGCGACGACTTCCTGTTCTGCAGACCGGTGATAGACCAGCGCTACAGCTGCGTCCAAAGTGAGGGCGCCTGCGACATGTGCTGCTGCAACTTCGCCGATACTGTGACCCAGAACCATGTCTGGTTTTAATGCATAGTCTTCAAGAGCCTGACAAAGAGCAACCTGAACCGCAAACAACAATGGTTGCGCGATGCTGGTCTTTTTCAGGTCATCTTCAAGTGTCTCACTGAACAGTTCGGTTTTTAGGGACCAGCCAGAAAGGTTTGTGAAGAACTCATCAACCTTCTCAAAAGCAATCTTGAAGGCCTGGTTGGCAGCATAGGCGTCGCGGCCCATGCCAGCCCACTGTGCTCCGTTACCAGAAAACGCAAAGGCGCACTTGCCTGGGTTTGTAGCTTTATTGGAGTAAATGACGTTTGCATTCTTCTGACCTGATGCAAAGTCAGACAAGGTAGTCTTAAGAGTCTCAACATCAGTACCAGAAAACACTGCTTTTTCCGGAAAAATCCGTTTGCGATGAAAGGCCGCCGCACAAACCTTCTGGTTGCTTTGCTCTGTCAGAAGCCCATCACGCGCATAACCACTTGCAAGCTCAACCAGTGCTTCCTTTGTCGGCGCTGATAAGAATAATGAGCTTACGGTTTTGGGCTGAGTGAGTTGCTCGACATTATCTGTCTTGATTTCCGGATCTTTGAGAATGACGTGCGCGTTCGTTCCGCCAAAGCCAAACGAGTTCACTCCGGCATATCTCGGGCTCTCACTACGTGGTAGCTCTACACCTTCGCTCGCGACATGTATGTTGAGCGCGTCGAAGTCGATGTCTGGGTTTGGTTCGTTAAAGTGGAGACTTGCCGGGAAATGATTGTTCTGAAGTGCCAGTACAGACTTTGCCAGTCCCACCAGCCCTGAAGCTGGTTCCAGGTGGCCTACATTGGTTTTAACTGAGCCGATCGGAAGCGGTGCGCGTCGCTTCTGCGCAATAGTGCGACCAATCGATCCCGCTTCTGCAGGATCTCCAACACGGGTCCCAGTGCCATGAGCTTCGACAAATGCAAGCTGATTAGGATCAATTCCATGTGCCTTGTAAACACGGTCGAGAAGATTTGCCTGCTCGACATCCGATGGAAGCGACATGCCCACGGTACGACCATCAGAGTTTACGTCAACTGCGACGATATCTGCGTGAGACCGTTGGCCTTTCCAGCGCGGTGCATCTTTTCTTTTGATGACAAGTGCAACGCCACCTTCTGAGCGTACATAGCCATTGCCACTCGCATCGAAAGCTTTGCATTGCCCATCAGGAGACAGCATAGTTGCCTGCGCGAAACCTACGAAAGGAAAAGGGCTGGCAAGCACGTTGACACCTGCGACAATGGCACAGTCAATTCTTCCAGAGTTCAACGCACGATAGGCTTCGTGGAGTGCAACTAGAGAAGACGAGCAAGCAGTATCGACAGTAAAACTTGGGCCTTTAAGGTCGAATATATAAGAGAGGCGGTTTGAAATAATAGAAAGCGTATTGCCAGTCATAAAGTGACCGGTTGCAACATTAGGATCGAACAGGCTTTCGTTAGCATAATCAAGCGCAGATGCCCCAACATAGACGCCTACATGATCACCAGCTATGGTATCTGGCGATATGCCTGCGTCCTCAATAGCTTCCCAAGTGAGCTGCAGCAAAATACGCTGCTGAGGATCCATTTGTTCTGCTTCTCGGGGCGAAATGCCAAAAGCTGTAGGATCAAAGTCCCACAAATTATCTAGGACACCTGCTTTAAAAGTATACGCTTTGCCGGGTTCTGAAATGCGCGGATGCAGATATCTAAAGTGTGACCAGCGATCAGCAGGGATTTCGGAGATGCTATTCCGCTTTGAACACAGCAGATTCCACAACTCTTCCTTGCTTGAAGCTCCAGGAACACGAACAGATAGGCCAACAATTTCCAACACGCAGCAAAACTCACTCAAATTAGGGAACAACATCCAGAAGTGTGATGTTTGTATCTAAACTTAAAGTTCCATATATAACTTAGAGAGGAATGTACTTTCAAAAAAAAATGCTTCAACAGATATTTTTGGAGGAGTTAATGTAAGAGTGAGAATTGTTACCTCTGTGTTGTCTTTTTGTAAATTGTCGTTGCTTGGATCTTTAGTGTCTTGGTTTCTTCGATGTAGTTTATTTGTACTTTATATTTACTATTCATTGAGCGTTTCAATGAAACGTCATAGGTTTAAGGTTGTGCCGTTTGTGTGTTATGTAGTTTGAGTTGTTAAAATTTTTGATTTTATTTAGATTTTTTGGAAGTATGTTCAAATTATTACACAAAAGATCTTTCATAAATATCTTCAATTTTCTTTGTTTCTTCATCTGTAAGCGCCGCGAATTCTTTTGCCTTGGCTCGGTGTGAGAGTTTTCCGTTATTTTGATTCAGGAATCGGAAGAGTAAGTCGGCAAGGCGAGTGGGCATGTCTACGACTTGGTTTAGTTCGCGTTGAAAGTGGTCATGGTTTTGTAAGAAGCGGGCTTCTTCCGGTAAGTCGTGTTCAACCGTACGTTTTACACAGGCGTAGAGGAATTCTGCGTGGGCGGTGGCGTCAAAGAATCGGTAGAAGTCGGCTGTTTCGTTTGTCACGGTCAGGTTGCCATGAGCCGTGGGTTGCCAGTCAATCTTGCCAAGAAGGCGGGAGGAATAGTCCTCCAGCACCTGTTTGTAAGTGTCGATTCGCTCCAGAATAACCGAAGATACCGGGAAGATGACGCCGGGTGGGTTAAAGCCGCGTTGTGCTAGTGCGTGGTGGATCAGGTAACGGTGCAACCTTCCGTTGCCATCCTCAAATGGGTGCACATAAACGAAACCAAAGGCGAGAACAGCAGCGGCGAGAACCGGGTCCAGATGCTTGGCGTAGTCCTGTGCAAAGTCGATCATGCCTTTCATCAGACTTCTCAAGTCTTCCGGTTTGGCACTGATATGGTCTGGCACTGGCATGCGGGTCTCGCGGTCATGCATACCAACGAAGCCACCTTCCTCTCGTAAGCCCATATGTACGAAGCGGTCATCACCGATCACAACGCGCTGCAGGCGGAGAAACTCTTCGATACTCAGGGGTGTTTTTCCGGCGTCAGCAATGGCACGGCCCCAACGCTGGATACGGTCATGGGCAGGGCGCTCGCCTTCAATGGCAAAGCTGGATTTGCTGTCCTTTAGAAGCAGGAAGGCTGCAGTGCGGGCGAGCAGATCTTTAGGGACGGATGCCGCCGCATCCATAGCTTTTTCTTGCAGTTTGGCCTGCTGAAAGCCCTCCAAATCTTTATTACGAAAGATGAGAGGGCAGAATTGAGGTGTGCCGGGCAGGTTGTTGCGTACGCGGTGACGTGGAGAAGGTACTGTGCTGCCGCCAAATTGCTTTGTTGTATCAAGTGCATCCACATATGCGCCAGTTTCGACATCTGGCAAGTCCAGCAGCTCACCCAAAAGCCATTCATAGAGAAACCAGATGCGTCTTGTATAACGGCCCGTCGGGCGAGATCTTACCAACTCCTCAACAGGTTCAGGCCCGCACGCAAGGAACAAGCGCTTTAATACCGCAAGGTCCAGCCCTTCGTTTTTCAAGGCAAAAGTGAGGTGACCTAGTAATGTTGGTTCTGGTGCATGACGAGGTGTGAAGATCCGCCAGCCGTCCTGCTCTATGATCTTGTGGCGATTGCCAATGGCGCATAGAGTGTGCGGGATCGGCACTCTCAAATCGTATGCATCAATAAGTGCTGAATAGCCCGCCGGAGTTGCGGGCACAGGAAGCCAGCTTTCGTGAAAAACTGTTACAGCCTGTGAAAAAGGTTTATTCATGCACTATCTCCGTGAAAAACTATCACGAAATATAGCGCAATAAGTAAGCTCTGTGAATACCTGTCATTTTTTAGCCTGAGCCCTGAAAAACCGACAGAGCTCATGAAAAAGCGTTATTTTAGGCCAGCTGTGCCATCAAACTTGCGCTCTAAACCAGACCAGCAATCCACATAATCGTCCTGTAGCGGAGCTTCTTTGCCTGCAAACTCAGTGAGTTGCTGCGGAAAGCGAGTTTCAAACATAAAACTCATGGTGTCTTTCAGCTTCACGGGGTCCCAGCTGTTGTGAGAGGCTTGCTCAAAAGCTTCGTGATCCGGGCCATGGGGTAGCATGCAATTGTGAAGGCTGATGCCTCCGGGCACAAAGCCATGTGGTTTAGCATCGTATTGCCCGTAAATATTGCCCATCAGCTCTGACATGATGTTCTTGTGGTACCAGGGCGGGCGAAAGGTGTCTTCCTGAGGCAGCCAGCGAGGTGGGAAAATCACGAAGTCGATGTTGGCCGTGCCTTCTTCTGCTGTGGGAGCTGTAAGGACGGTGAAGATTGATGGATCCGGGTGGTCAAAACTGATGGCACCTACAGGAGCGAAGTGGCGTAAGTCATATTTATAGGGGACGTAGTTGCCGTGCCATGCGACCACGTCCAGCGGTGAATGATCAATAGTCGTTCGGTGGAACTCGCCGCACCACTTTATAGTTACATGACATGGGCGTTCAATGTCTTCAAACTGCGCGACTGGTGTCTTGAAATCTCTTGGGTTTGCAAGGCAATTGGCGCCGATTGGCCCACGGTTGGGAAGGGTAAATTTGGCACCATAATTCTCGCAGATGAAACCTCTGGCTTGGCCGTCAGGCAAGCTCACTTTAAACACCACACCACGTGGTAAAATACAGATTTCAAGCGGTTCAAGATCAATCACACCAAACTCGGTTGCGATCTTTAATCGCCCGATCTGAGGCACAACCAGCAGTTCTCCATCGGCGCTGTAGAAGTACTCGTCCTCCATGTCCGAATTCGCGAGATAAACATGCGCGGCCATGCCCATTTGCAGGCCAACGTCTCCGGCTGTCGTCATGGTGCGGATGCCGTCAATGAAAGTGAGATTTTGGTCCTCAGGGAAAGGTGCTGGATCCCACCGGTACTGGCCGAGTGAAACAACATCCGGGACTTTGTTGGGCGCGGTCATCCAGTAAGGATGATTGATTTTCTGCAACCGGCCCAAGTGCTTAACCGATGGGCGAATGCGGTAGAGCCAGGATCGTTCGAGCGTTGTGTGAGGAGCTGTGAAGGGAGAGCCAGACAGCTGTTCAGCATACAATCCGTATTCAACGCGCTGGGGGGAGTTACGTCCTTGAGGTAGTGCGCCTTTTAGGGCCTCGGTCTCAAAATCATTTCCGAACCCAACCATATATCCTGGCTGAGTTCCGTAGCGACTGTCATGGGTGGATGCTGTGTTTTGATCTGTCGGATCTTCCATGTTTCACTCCAAAACGTCACCAACGAGTTTTAAAGAGGGCTGCGCCGCAGTATCTCTGGACCTGGGTTGGGTGGAGGCATCAGACCATAGAACCGGATCGGCGCAATCAACGCGATCTGAGGGAGGTAATTCATCTCCTGAAAACTACGTGACGATAATGGCAGGGCCATGAGCCTTTACTGATTTACCTGCTAACAATCCTGACCCATCAAACTGCGGCACCCATGATCCGTGGATTGGCTAAATCCTCAGTGGCAGTAGGGTGATAGCCAGCAACCGGGCAGCTTGTCTGATGGAGCTGACAGCAGGATGTCATTCACCTCGTAAGGGGCAGGTGCGCCTTTTATCGCCTGCTTGTATGCAAAGGGTGTGGCTCCTGCAACTGGATCGGCTTCGGCTTTTTGGAGATCAGGGTTTCCCGGTTGTTTCAGATAAAGGAGGCGATGCTTCCGTTTAGGTCCGTTTTCAGGTTGAGTTGGGCGCGTAAAAACGTTGGTGAGTGGGGGCTTGCCATCGTGGTTGTCAGCCTGAAGACGGGCCTTCCACCTCTCAAAGCTTTCAGGCAGTGGCAGTATACTTTGCCAAGGTAAATTGCCGTGGCTCATGTGAAAATAGCGATGTTTCAGGCCTGTCTATATTCAATCTCCTTTTCATCATTACTGAGCTGATCGTCAGCCCAAAAGGCTGCAATCAGAGCATCTTATTTTAGGTGCGGATGGTGTTTGTACAGCAAAATAAAAAGTTGAAACCTTTCTAATTATGTCTAGGTTAAGTTGCTAATATCATCAAGAATACGAGTCATATTCTGTGGCTGATTAGCCGAAAAGTACATTTATCCAACATTTATGCATGAGAAGTTTTGATCACAACAAATGGCAATAACACCTTATAAAATTTGTTAATTCGACGTAGCAAGTATTAATCCATCATCAAAAATACGTAAATTTTTCTAGACATCTCTCATGAAATCTAACTAAGTTGACAACGTTTCATATTTGGGAGCTTGTTATGAAAATATTGAATTCGGCATCCGCCCTTGCGATTGCCGCAATGACATTTGCGGGGGGGACCGCATTTGCAGCTGAAAAAGAGCTGGTGATCTTCAACTGGTTGGGTGGTTCAGAGCGTGATTTGATCATCGCACTCGAAGAGGGCTTCACAGCCAAATATCCGGATTATGAGATCAAAGACATCAACCCGGCAGCAGGTGGGGATGATCCGCGGTCTGGCATTCGTTCAGCGATGTTGTCTGGAGAAGAGTTTGATCTGCTGCTCAACACATGGCCTTCCTTTGAGAAGGAACTGGTTGCCGCCGACCTGATCAGCCCAATTGATGCTGCATGGGAGCAGTATGGCTGGTCTCAAGCGCTGAATGACAGCTGGCGTAATCTGGCGAAGCATGACGGCAAAACCTATGGTGCTTACTTTATCGCGGGCAACCGTTCTGGTGTCTGGTATCGTCCAGATACGCTGGCAAAAGCTGGTATCGCGGGTGAACCTATTCAGTGGAAAGACTTCCTCAGTTCCTTCAGTGCTTTGAAAGAAATCGGCATGCTGCCTGTTTCCATCGGTGCGAGAAGTTGGGCGCAAACGGAATGGTTTGAAAACGCGCTTTTGCGAACGGCTGGTACAGCATTTGCGAAGGAGCTGTCTGAGCACAAGGTGTCCTGGACAGATGCTGCGGATGCCGTGCTGAAAAACAAAAAGGCCGGCTTCATGCTGATTGGCTCCTGGGCAAACCAGCGCGCCAAGAATGAGTATGGGCTGACGCCGATCAAAGACTACTCATACATGCAGTTCCCGGTGATCAAGCCGGAATACGGCAATGCAATGAGTGTTGATGGCAAGAACTTCCTTGTGATGAAGCAAGCGAAGAACCCGGAAGGGGCAGAACTGTTTATCGACTTCGTTCTGAGCAAGGAAGGCTCTGCAATTATCGCGGCGCAGAACCTTGCAACCCCGAGTGCAAATGTGGATCCCTCGTCCTATGATCCGATTGTGCGCAAATACGCTCAGATTTTGCCGCTCGTCGATGTTTTCTTTGTTCTTGATGACCTTTTGCCAGCTGAGTTGAGCGGTGAATTCCGTATTAGCTTGCAAAAGTTCCTTCGCGACCCAAGCGATGCGAGCATTGACAGTGTCACAGCAACACTCGAAGCAAAAGCGAGTGAGCTTTATCAATGAGTGTACAACATGGGTCTATCTTAACCTCCCAGACCCAGGCGGGGCCCTTTGCGGGCCTCGCCACCCGGCTCTTCGGAGGTAACCTGCGCCGCGCTGACTGGATTGCATTTGCTCTGTTGGCGCCGACATTGATCTTCTTCAGCATCGGCGTGCTCTATCCGCTTTTCGAGACGATCCGTGTGAGTTTTCTGGACTGGACCGGATTGAGTCAGCCGAAACCTGCGGGTTTTTCTAACTACACCAAGCTGTTCAGTGATGCGAACTTTTGGAATGCCTTGCGTGTGACGCTCACCTGGACGTTGGCGTGTACGGGCATCTCCGTTGCTATCGGCTGGAGTGTCGCGTTGATTTCCGGTCTGGCTCCCAAGCAGACCGCGCCGTTCCGTGTGGCAATTTTCGCAGCCTATGGCATTTCAGAGACCGCTAGTGGTTTGATGTGGCTGGGTATTTTGCAGCCGGATTTTGGTCTCCTCAACGGCATTCTGCGCCTTGTTGGGCTGGAAGGCTGGGCCTCGCCATGGTTGGGTGAACCATCTACCGCAATCTGGGGCGTTGTTGCTGCCTATGTCTGGACGCAAGCTGGTCTGCCCTTGCTCACCTGCTACGCGGCTATTCAGGCGATCCCGAAAAGCCAGCTTGAAGCGGCTCATATGGATGGTGCCTCTCACTTCCAGATCCTGCGATACATCATGGCGCCTCTTAGCCTTCCCGGTGTGCGCATTGCGATTTTCATCAACCTGCTCAACAGCCTCAAGGCGTTTGATATGATCCATATTCTAACAGCTGGAGGTCCGATTAGAGCAACGGAAACAGTGGGTTACTTTATGTATCAGGAGTCCGTCATCTACTTCAAGCAGGGCTATGGCGCTGCAAGTACGGTGGTGCTTCTGCTCGCGGTTATCGTCTGTTCCATCCCACTAATTCTGGACAAGGCATCGGAGAGCAAATGATCACTCAAACTCCAAAATGGCCTGTGTATGTGCTGGGGTGGGTGGCGCTTGTCTGGATCATTCCGCTGGTTGGCATCATCGCCATGTCCATTCGCCCTGAAGGGGAAATCACCAGCGGATGGTGGACGATCGAGCCGTTTACGTTCACGCTGGATGCCTGGCGTGAGGTTTGGGTCAACTACCCGATTGGCCGTGCGTTTCTCAACTCTCTGGCTGTAGCCAGCTTTGCAACCGTCCTTCCAGTTCTGTTTGCACCAGCTGCGGCCTATGCATTTCACTACCTCAAGTTCCCGTTTCGCCGGATCTTGCTGCTCATCCTTGTGAATGCATTTGTTGTTCCAAATCAGGTGGTTATTATCCCACTCTTCAAGTTGTGGCGTGAGACTGGGCTCATTGATACCTACTGGTCTGTGGTCATTCCGTTCGTTGGGCTGTCGTTTGCCTGGGCTGTTTTGCTGGTCAAAAACTTCCTCTCCAACTTCCCGCGGTCACTGATTGATGCGGCGCAGGTGGATGGGTGTGGACATTTGCGGACCTACTTTTTTATCGTGCTACCAAACACGATTACGGCGATGGCAGCAGTTGGCATCCTGCAGTTTATGTGGACCTGGAATTCCCTTCTACTGCCGATGTTGTTCCTGCGAGAAAATGCAACGCTGCCGGTGATGCTCTCCACGATCTCTGGCGCCTATGAACCCAACTGGGATCAGCGCGCTGTTGCGACCATTATTACCTCCATCCTTCCACTCGTTATCTTCTTGTTCTTCCAGAAGTATTTCTCCGATGACGGCAAAAATAACAGCGGTTCCAAGGGCTAAATCATGTGCCATAAAAAAGAAGTAAAAGACTTCCGATACCGCCAGATTCATCTGGATTTTCATAGTTCTGAACATATTCCGGGGATTGGGTCCAAGTTTGATCCGGCGCAGTTTGTTGAAACACTGAAGCATGGCGAGGTGGACTCCGTCACGCTGTTCGCCCGTTGTCATCACGGCTGGAGTTATTACCCCACCAACGTGGGCAAGCCGCACCCGGAGTTGCAGAACCCGGACCTGCTGGGGGACATGATCACAGCTTGTCATGAGGCCAACATTGCGACCCCGATTTACCTGACAGTTCAATGGGATGAGCTGACAGCTCGTGAACATCCGGAATGGCGTGTGATGCAGTCGCAAAACACGGCAGCCAATTATCCGGGCACAGAGCCGTCCGCGATGAACCAACTTACGCCCACCTGGCACACCATCTGCCTGAACCACGAAGGCGCAATCCAGCGACAGATCGACATCGCTCTGGAAGTTTGCGCTCGTTATAATCCGCCTGCGTTGTTTATGGACATCCTCGCCTCCTGGGAGTGCACCTGCAACGCCTGCCTTTCCTCAATGAAATCAGAGGGTTTGGACCCGCTGAAGGCGGACGATCGTAAGAGCAACGATAAACGCGTTCTTTTGCGTTTTTTTGAAAGGTTTTCGCAAGCGGTCAACGGCGAGTTCCCGGATACACGAATTTTCTTCAACTCTGGCCACATCTACAAAGGGCAGGATGAGCGCTACCAGTATTACGGTCATCTGGAGCTGGAGAGCCTGCCGACCGGTGGCTGGGGTTATGACCATTTTCCCGTCTCAGCACGGTACGCTGATACATTGAACCTGCCGTTCCTTGGTATGACGGGACGCTTCCACACGCATTGGGGTGAGTTTGGCGGCTTCAAGCGCGCTGATGCATTGTCCTATGAGTGCTGCCTGATGGTGTCTTTGGGTGCGCGCTGTTCTATCGGCGACCAGTTGCACCCGAACGGGCATATGGACTTTGCCACCTACGATCTGATCCGACCGGCTTATTCCCGCGTCAAAGCACTGGAACCATATGCCAGCAACGCGACCTATCAGCGCGAAGTGGCGATCCTTTCTGTCGAGGCGCAGGTCTCCCAGCTTGGTAGCCACCTTGGGCACCGCAGCGAGCCGAGCGATTCCGCCTCTGCCCGTATGCTGCTGGAAATGCAGATCCCGTTTGATCTCATCTCCTCGTCCAGCAGCTTTGATGAGTACAAGCTGATAATTTTACCGGACAGCATTCGCCTGAGTGATGATCTTGCGGCTCGCCTGAAAGCGTTTGCGGACGCGGGTGGTGCCATTCTGGCGACTGGCGAGTCCGGCCTTGATGTTGAGGGCAAGCGATACCTCCTCGACATCGGAGCAGAACTGTCTGACACACCAATGGAGTACGACCCGAGCTATCTGTCCTGTCGGGGAAAGCTGGACGAGGATCTGGTCGATGCTTCTGTTGTTATGTACGAGAAGGGGGCACTCTTACGCGCAACAGATGGTGATGTGCTGGCTGATGTTCGTCCATCCTATTTCAACCGCACATGGGACAAGTTCTGCTCACACCTTCACACGCCAGAAGATCCGGACGCAGAGCCAATCGGTCCGGCGATCATGCAAAAGGGCAATGTGGCCTATGTGGCATACCCGCTGTTCCGCCTTTATGGCGCAACGGGCCAGACGCTTTACAAATATCTGGTGCGCGGGCTCATCAACCGCCTTATGCCAAGTCAACTGATTGGCACCGAGTTGCCATCGGCGACCCGCATGTCTTTGATGAAGCAGGCAGATGAGCAACGGCAGGTGCTGCACGTGCTTTATGCGCCAACCCAACTGCGTGGCAGTGGCGTGCCGTATAATGATGGTCAGACCCGTGCGGTTGAGATCATCGAGGATGCGCCGGAGTTGAAAGAGGCCAAGGCGTGGGTGCGAATGGACGAAGAGCCTGCCAACGTGACCTGCGCTTATTCGGGTAAAACACTGCCATGGCAGTATGACAGCCTCGACAAAAAGCTGCACATCGTCTTTCCTAGCCTCCATATCCATGGGGCCGCCGTCATCTCACAGGCAGATGACGCAGTGGCTGCGGAATAAAGGGCAGTGCAGTGAAAAAACCAACCATCCTCGATGTAGCAGATTCCGCAGGCGTCGCTGTCGGCACAGTCTCGCGTTATCTGAACGATCAACGCATCAGGAAGGACAACCGGACCCGGATCGAACAAGCGATTGCCGATCTGGGATATCGGGCCAATACACTTGCCCGCGCCATGAAAACAGAGCGCACGAACACAGTCGGGTATCTGGTTCCCAAGTTTGACGAGTTCAACTCGGGGATTTTGACCCAACTGGTGCGTTCTCTGCGTGCCCGTGGGTATTCCATTGTAACCTTTCACCATTCCGATGAAGCGGATGCCATCAACGAGGCGCTGGAATCAGCCTCCTCGCGGCGCATCGATGCCATCATCTTGTCTGGCACTCATGAAGTGACGGAGAAGGTGCAGGAGCTGTTGAGCGGAGAACAACCGGTCATCATCTTCAACAACGATGTGCCGGGCGTGGAAACGGATAAGGTGCTGGTGAATGATGAGGCAGCTGCGCAAGACGCTGTGAGCCGCATGATTGACTTTGGCCACACCCGCATTGGCGTGGTGACAGGGGACCTGAATGGAAGCACAGGGCAAAACCGGTTGCAGGGCTACAGAAAAGCCCATGAGCAAGCTGGCCTGAGTGTTGATGAGGAGTTGGTTTACGTTGGCAATTGGGGCCAGCTGGATGGATACACCGCCATGGACAGGTTCCTTGGCATGGAAAATCCGCCAAGCGCTGTGTTCTTCTCCAATTACCTGATGACCATTGGTGGTCTGGACTGTTTGTCCAGTAACGGCAAACAGGTGGGCAAAGATATTGATCTTGTCACCTTTGATGACCCGGACATGTTCCGGTTGATCCCTCCGGGCATCACTGCCATTGAACAGCCGATTGAGCAGATTGCCCGTCACCTAACGGAGATCGTGCTGAGCCGGCTGGATGGAACGGCGCCTGACCACCCCCGCAATATTCGCGTCAATTGTGCGCTCAAGCTGCGTGGCTCCTTAGGAGTTGCTCGGAAAGCCTCCGGAAAAACCCATGAAGATAGTTAGCTACAACATTCAATACGGAACCGGCATCGACGGCAAAGTCGATCTGGAAAGAATTGCAGGAGAACTTGAAGGGGCCGACATCATCGGCCTGCAGGAAGTTGACCGCTTCTGGAAACGAAATGGCAATGTAGATCAAGCCGCGGAACTGGCCGATCTGCTTGGCGGATATCGCTGGGTCTACGGTCCGGGTCTTGATATGGACGCCTCGTTTCACGATGAAAACGGCAAGCTGGTCAACCGCCGCCGTCAGCACGGGGAAATGATCCTTTCCAAATACCCGATCATTTCCACCCGCACTTATCCGTTGCCTAAGATGGGTTCCATCACCCGCCATGCCATTCAGGCTGCTTTGCTGGAGGCCGTCATTGACGCGCCGGGTGGACCGCTTCGTGTCTACAACACCCACCTGTTTTACTGGTCTCCAGACTTTGCGCTGGTGCAGGCACGGTTTGTGAGAGATCGCATCAAGACAGCTCCATCCGAGGGCGGGGCATGGTGCGGAGGACCGGGTATTGATGCCCACTGGCTCAATGATGAACCGCAGCCAACCATGCCAACAGACTGCATTTTGTTGGGGGACATGAACAATGGACCGGGCACGCCTGTCTATGAGGTGTTCACTGGCCCGCCATCAGAAGAAGGTGGCCGCGTGCAAACGCTGGATGGATTTGTGGACCCGTGGGTGTGGCTTGGCAATGAAGAGACAAGCGGTAAGACCGCTCACTTCGACACGCGCCGCATCGACCACCTGTTTGTGAGCGCCTCACTGCGGCACCGCATTGCAGGCATGCGGGTTGATGAAGATGCGAAGGGCTCTGACCATTTGCCGGTCTGGTTGGAACTGAAGGACGCCTGAGGGGGGGAAAGCATGGCACAAGTTACTCTGAAAAATCTCGAAAAGTCTTATGGTCCAAACAAGGTCATTCATGGCATTGATCTGGAGATCAAAGACAAGGAATTCGTTGTTTTCGTCGGCCCATCCGGCTGCGGAAAATCCACCACATTGCGTATGATTGCTGGCCTTGAAACGATTTCTGGCGGGGAGCTACTCATTGGTGATCGTGTGGTCAATGATATGCCACCACGCCAGCGCAACATCTCTATGGTGTTTCAGGACTACGCGCTCTACCCGCATATGACAGTGGCGAAGAACCTCGGGTTCTCGCTCAAAATTGCAGGTGTTTCTCAAAGTGAGATTGAGACGCGTGTGGCGGATGCCGCGGCTATTCTGGGGTTGGAGCCCTATCTGAAGCGCAAGCCGGGGCAGCTTTCCGGCGGTCAGCGCCAGCGTGTTGCCATGGGCCGTGCTATAGTGCGTCACCCGGATGTGTACCTGTTTGACGAGCCGCTCTCCAATCTGGATGCCAAGCTGCGTACCCAGATGCGCATTGAGATCAAAAAACTGCACCAACGCGTGGGGAACACCATCATTTATGTGACCCATGATCAGGTGGAAGCCATGACCTTGGCAGACCGGATCGTGATCATGCGTGATGGCATCATTGAGCAGGTGGGTAGTCCGCGCGAGGTTTTTGAAAAGCCCAACAACACGTTCGTGGCAACCTTCATTGGGTCTCCGCCCATGAACTTGATTGATGCCCATGTGGCCAGCAGCAATGGCGACCCTGTGTTGAAGTTGGGGGACGGCAGTGAGCTGAGCGCTCCAGCGCGTCTGCGCAATACTCTCGAAGCGGGCAAAGCGGTGAAGCTAGGCGTGCGGCCAGAGGACATTTCGCCAGAAGGCAATGCGTTGCCAACAGCGGGCGAAATCGCGCAATTGCAGCTGCCTGTGTTGCTCTCTGAAGATCTGGGTTCAGAGGCAACTTTGTTTACGGAGCTGGCAGGCTCTCCGGTTCAGTCCATCATGTATAATCCGCGCACAGTGCATGCTGGGGAAACACTGAGCTTCAACATGGCGCTTGATAAATGCCATGTGTTTGACGGCGAAAGCCTGCGCAATCTGGCAGCTTAAGCACTTTTGGGGTGTTTTGCCGAAGACCTGATACCTCTTTGGCAGAACGCAATTTAAGCGGTTGGATTGACGTAAACAAAGAAAAGCCCTGAGCGGATGTGCTCAGGGCTTTTGCTTCTTTAGCCTGTGGGAGGCTGACTTACGCCATTTCTTCCATTTCAAAACCCGGAACCAGCTCCAGCGGCATATCCTGATAACAAACCGGACGCAGGAAGCGGCGGATTGCCATGGTGCCGACTGAGGTTGCACCGAAATTGGTGGAGGCCGGGTACGGACCACCGTGAACCATGGCATCACACACTTCCACACCAGTCGGGAAGCCGTTTGCCAGCACGCGTCCTGCCTTGCGCTCCAGCAATGGCATCAGCTTGCGGGCCTCTGCATGGTCTGCAGCATCAATGTGGATGGTGCAGGTCAGTTGGCCTTCAATAGTGCGCGCCACATCCTGCATCTGCTCGATGTTCTTCAGCTTGACGATGATGCCAAGCGGGCCGAACACCTCTTCCTGCAGCTCTTTGTTCGCAAGCCAGTTTTCGGCGTCCGTCACAAACATATATGGCTTGGCACCACGGGTTGCGCAGGCCGTGCCCACCAGCTCTTCAACGCCTGCTTCACCAGCGATTTTCTCAGCGCCAGAGCGGTAAGCCGCTGCAATGCCATCAGTCAGCATTGGCTGCTCATCAGCAGCGCCCAGTGCTTCTTGAGCCTTGGCGATAAAGGCATCCGCCTCAGCGCCTTCCACCAGCAGAACCACGCCCGGATTGGTGCAGAACTGGCCTGCGCCCATGCACAGGGAACCAGCCCAACCCGCCGCAATGGCCTCACCACGATTGGTGAGTGCGTTCGGGAAGATGAAGTTTGGATTGATGGAGCCCAGCTCGCCGAAAAACGGGATCGGCTCAGGGCGGGAGGCGCACAGATCAAACAGTGCACGGCCACCACCAAGGGAACCGGTGAAGCCAACGGCTTTGATGAGTGGATGCTGAACCAGCGCGGTGCCAACCTCACGACTGCCGCCTTGTACCAGTGAGAACACGCCCGGATGCATGCCGCAGGATTTGATCGCCACATCAATGGCTTGTGCCACGATTTCAGCAGTGCCTGGATGAGCCTCATGGCCCTTCACAACCACCGGACAACCAGCTGCCAGCGCAGAGGCGGTGTCGCCACCTGCGGTGGAGAAGGCAAGCGGGAAGTTGGAAGCGCCAAACACGGCAATCGGACCAACCGGACGCTGGCTCAAACGCAGGTCTGAACGCGGCAGAGGAGCACGGTCTGGCAGTGCCTCATCGTGGGTGAGGTCCAGATACTCGCCTTTCTCAATATGGTCGGCAAACAGACGCAACTGACCAACAGTCCGGCCACGCTCACCGTTGAGGCGCATTTCCGGCAGGCCGGTTTCTGCACAGCCCACTTCTGTGATTTCTGCTCCGCGTGCATCGATCTCGTCCGCGACCGAGCGCAGGAATTTGGCGCGTTCTGCGCGGGTGGTCCAACCGAAGGTCATGAAGGCGTCTTCGGCGGCCTTTACGGCGCGATCAACCAGTTCGCTAGTGCCGCATGCATAGCTTTTGGCAGGGCCCGAGAACGGGGATGACTGGAATTTCTGGGCGTTATCGACCCATTCTCCGGCAATGAGATGGCAACCTGTTAGCATCGTTTCCTCGGCACATGAAGTTATCTGGCAGGCGCAACAATCTTGTTGTGCAGCCCACAGCTTAAATTTGACAGTGATATATCACTATCCACTATCAGGTTCAAGCCAATAACTTCATATTGTGCAAAGGTCTTTTCTATCGCAATTCCGTAAGGGCTTCATCTTCCACGCGAATTCGCAGGGCAAGAAGAGCGCCGTTAAAGCCTGAGAACAGGAAGGCGATTGGAAACAGGCCGAGGACCATAGGGGCGGTGAAAATCTCCAGAGCCACCAGCAAGTAGTTGGGATGGCGCACAAACGCAAACGGTCCCTTCGTCACCAGTGGGGTTTTGGCCACAATAATGCGGGTGGTCCAGCGGCGCCCCATGCTCAGCAATATCCAGAGGCGGAACACCTGCAGCACCACAAAGACGAGTAACCACGGCATGGAGACTGGTTTGTCGTAGCCCAGCACAACGAGTGCGATGATCCACGCCACATGCACGCTGACGATCAGTGGATAATGCGAGGCGCCAACCTCATAGGCTCCAGCAGCCAGCAAGCGTCTTGTGTTGCTGCGGGCAATAACGAGCTCAGACAGACGCTGAATGACGATGAATGCCAGAAAGATTACGGCAGGCAGGGACGCCTCAGGCATTGATCACCCCCTCTGGTCTTTGGAAACCGGTGGTCTCCCAGCGCCCACTTGCCTCATTGGCAACAACGGACACTGGCTGGAAAGAAGCTGTGAAGCCAGGGCCAAGCGCGCACAGGACCATGTTGCCTTGTGGGGAGCGCTCCAGAACCCGCTCCAGCACAAACAAAGCGGTTGGAGCGGACATGTTGCCGAATTCCTGTAGGATTTCACGCTCTACATCCAGTGTATTGGCAGGCAGATCCAGCGCACCTTCCAGCGCCTGAACCACTTTCGCGCCGCCCGGATGGCAGACGAAACGATCAACACCATCCATGTCCATGGTGAGTGCATTCAAACTGCGCTCGGTGACATCACGGAAATGCTCGGTTGCAAAATCGGGAATAGAACGGTCAAACACCACGCCAAGGCCGTGTTCTTCCACATTCCAACCCATAATGTTGAGTGTGTCCGGCCACATCTCCTGATGACCCGTGCCCAGTACAAACAACTGTTTTGAACTCTCGGGCTTGCTGGTGGACAGGCAGGCAGCAGCTGCACCGTCGCCAAACAGAACCGTGGCGATGATATCCGCCTTCGTGAGCCGGTCACTGCGGAAAGAAAGCGTGCAGCCCTCCAACGCGACAACGAGCACGTTGCTGCCCGGTTTTGCCTGCGCCAGTTGCTGCGCGATGGAAAGGCCGGAGACGCCGCCTGCACAACCAAGGCCAAACACGGGCACACGCAGGATGTCAGTGCGAAAGCCCATCTGTTTCCAGGCCTGAGCTTCCAGTGTTGGTGTTGCAATGCCGGTTGAGGACACCGTCACCACGCAGTCGATTTCATCTGCGCGCAGACCTGCTTTAATCAGCGCTTTGCGGGCGGCAACAATAAACAGATCCGTTGCACCGCGCAGATAGGTTTCATTTCGGGTTTTCCAGTCTTGCGGCTCTAAAAACCACTCCAACGGGGCGAAGGAATAACGGCTCTTCACGCCAGCAGACAGGAAGGTGCCAGCCATACGCTCAAACTGTGAGAACTTTGGCCCGAGGATCCGGCGGGCGTAGTCCAACACCAGCGTCTGGGGCAATTCATAGGGCGGCACCGCTGTCGCAAGGCCGGTCAGGTAAACGGGCATCGGCTCTCCAACCCTGCTTTCATTGTTGCCAGATAATGCATCATCAACTTTATAGGCCTTGACCAAGCCGCTGAAAATCCGGCGTTTTTTGGGGTTGTTTTGGTGGGGTGAGATTGAGTGCTATGGAATGTCAGAGGGAAGCGGTTTGGGCCTCCCGTTCATTTGCGGTTTTCATACGGTAAATCGTGAAAGCAAGCAGGGTGGCGTTGGTGATATCGTTCAGAGATCCGCCCCAGGAGCCAACGATCAGGGCGTTGACCATCCATGTAAGAGCACAGATGAGCATGGCGAAGCGCATTTGGATTCCACTCAGGCAAAACAGCGCAAAACCGCTCATGAGAGAGGCGGACCACGGTAACAGGTCGATGAGCCCTTCATACACCATCACACTCATTATGGTTTGGATGACGGCAAAGATGCCAAACCATGTGTAGCCCTTAAAACGCAGAGAAACGAAGGATCGAACACCATTGATGCCGAGGTTTGCGCCTGCAACATAAGCGCCCATCAGCACATAATGGATGCAGAACAGGGAGCAGCTGACAAAAAGCAGGCTGCGAAACAGTTGATCATGTCTGGTGGAAAAGCCAACTATGTTGACGGCATAGGCCGCCAGCCCAAAACTCTGTATGACGAGTGGATCCATCTTCCGTTTTCTTTCTTATTGGAAGAGGAGTGTAGGCGTAGTTGGCGCTCAGATCGTCTGTAATTGCGCGGGTCAGAGATACTACGGGCTGGATAAGTCCAATCTCAGAGCGCCAGAGCAAAGCGGTGCAATGTCAATGGGTTGCCGTTCAACTGCACAGTCTTGGTGCCGTTTTATCCCAGCGGAAGCCACAGGCCAATAGTACGTTGGAAGAGGCAGGGTTGTTGTCTGCTGCAAAGGCCTCCAGATGCTTCATCGCGCCATCAGCCCGCATTTGCTCCACAACGGCAAGAACCGCGGCTTTGGCGTAGCCTTTGCCCAGATGCTTTTCGCCAACTCTGTAGCCCAGCTCAACAGTGTCCAGAGGCTCTTTGTCCAACTTGCGCAGGTTGATGCGGCCCACCAGCTCGCCATTGCCAGAGCGGACCAGATAAAACCTGTCAGGATCAGCCATCAGGTCTTTGATAACCTGTCGGAGCGATATCTCCTTAAAGTGCTCGGGCCCGCGGGCGGGTACCCACTTTTCAAAGAAAGTGCTGTTGCTGCTCTCAAACTCCAGGACTTCGAGCGCATCGGCCTCACAGATTTCATGAAGGGAAACGGACGGTATGGCAAGCTGTGTGGGTGTATTCATAAAACATGCACTTTTGAAAATGACCCCTGAACATTAACGGGTAATCTCAAAAGAGAAAACCCCTCGCGCGGGCAGGTGCAAGGGGTTCTCAATTGTAAGCTTCAGCAGGGTCTACAGATCTTCGCGAGAAAGTGCGTGGTCCGGAATGCTGGCGCAATCCATTTTCACCATGCCCTGACCATCCAGATACACCCAGTTGCGGTTGACACTGGTTGCCAGATACTTCTCATCATCTGCATGCACCAGTTCATCCTGCTTGAACTTCGGCAGGATCCAGAGTTTCATCAGCACCCAGTAGAGCGCAAAGGCGGAGAAGAAACCAACGAAGTAGGAGAGGTCGATCACGTAGATCGCCAGCGCACCGCCCACAGCCCATGCAATCAGACCTGCCGGGTTGCAGCCTGCAATGTACTTGAACTGACCGTCTTCCTCATAAAGCTCAGGTACATTGAGGCGGCGTTTGCGGATCACGAAGTAATCGCAGATCATGATGCCACCCAGCGCTGCCAGCATGGCGCCGTAAAGGCCAAGGTATGTGAAGAGGTGATCAAGGATCAGCCAAGGCATCGCCAGCGTACCCACGATGGCCGCGAGAACCAGACCCATGGCGTAAGTGATCCATGGAGCGCCTGCATTCACAAAGGTCAGTGCTGCCGGGATGAGGTTGGCGCTTGTGTTGGTGGACCACTGCGCCAGCACCACCATAACCAGCAGAACCACCAGCGTGATGCCAGTGCCCTGACCCTGAATAACGGTGATCGGGTTCCAGTCACCAGCTGCGATGAAGGACACTGCGCCGATCAGTGCGATCCAGCTTTGTACTACTGGCAGGGCGACGAACTGCGCCAGAAACACGTTCTTGTTGCGCTTGAAGAAACTCTTAGTGCCAGCTTCCACATGCAGGAAGCGGGTGATGTTTGGAATGTCCACCGCCAGTGAGGACCAAAAGGCCATGTTGGCAACGAAGAGGGCAACGATGGAGATTTCCGCATCGCCAGCAAAGGACCAGATGTCTTTTCCGCTTGCTGTGGCAAGGTTATCAAGCGTGAAGTACATCCAAACAGAGATTGCCATGATGGCTGGAGCGGCGATTTTCGCAAGACGCTCAACAGCGCGAATGCCCATGGCGGTGTTGGCCACCTGCAGTACGGCAAACCCGATGTACCAGACCACCCAGTTATCGAACCCGGTGAGGTAAGAGAAGATGCCGTTTAGCGCCAGCGCGCCAAGGTAGGTTTGAATGCCGAACCAGATGGCCGCGACTACACCGCGAGTGATGGAGGGAATGTGCGTGCCCACAGTGCCAAACGGGGCGCGGAGGTAAACTGCAAAGGAAATGCCGTGCTCGGTGCCGATGTCGGCGGTCATCGCCATGACGATGCCAAGCAACAGGTTGGCGAAGAAGATTGTTGCAATAACGATTGGGAGAGGGAGACCTGCTACACCGCCAGCACCCAGCTGGAAGGTTGCGATGATCACCGCCATCGAGATCCAAAGTCCAATGTAACCACGGTTGGAGATGGCACGTTGATTAAGCCAGACGGGAAGGATGGCTGGCTCCATGAGGCGGGATTGGCCGCGTGAAGTCTCATCCATAACTTGGGTTTGTGCCATGTTCTAGATCCTGATGTATATTAACTTTTTTGAGACAGTAAATCTTAGCAGGGCATAAGTATGCGCGTGCAAAAGCAGCGCTCACAGCAAGAAGTAGAAATAACATTACCGTTTGCCGGTAGTTGCACTACATGCACTGCGAGGCTGAATAAAGCCTGATGAGATTGTTCTGCTAAAGTCGGCTAACTAACCTGAAAATATGTATTGCGCAAGTAGGTCAGAGCAAATTTTACTAGATTTTCGCAAAAGTATTAGAGTGAAAATATTTATCAGGTGCGAATAAAACTTCAAAACTAAGTTTTTTGATCAACTGGTAAAAGTATTGATTGATGTAATTCTTGTGGGACGTGCCCTTAAACCTCAGCAGGAATAGAGACACGCTGTCAGATGGATAACTTACTTTGGTTTTACGCAACTGGCCTGATACGGACCATCCAGTTTAGTTTGAAAAGAGTAGGCATGGCAGGTTTTGACATACTCATTATTTTTGTAGACTTGGACCGTGACGTGCTCAAACGTACTGTCGAATGGCAAGTTGCCGCCTTTGTGCCAGCCCTTGGTGATCTCCAGGTCTGTGTTGCCGATGGAGTTGTAGCCGTTCGTGATAGACTCTTGAACGGAATTGGAAAGCGTTTCTGCGATCGTGGTTTTATCGCTGTCGGAGGATTTAGAAGCCAGTTGCTCCGCTGTCGCTAGTTTGTCTCCAATGTAGACCGCCGCTTGCGCGCCAGAAACTACCATTGTTGAGGCGAGAAACGCGCTCAGAATCATTCGTGAAAGCTTCATTTGGTTCTCCTGTTCTTATTGGCCCAACCTTGGGCATTCAGGAGACGCAGACAGAATGGTTTTGTGAAGGGGACGAGATGGCGGGGTAAACCTTAACTCTCCGCTGAAGGGCAGGCTCCACAAGAACCGTCAATCATGGACTTCTGCTTCAGCACGTCGAAGATCTTCTCAAAATCTTCCTGCTCAAGACCGGATTGCTCTTCAATGACCTTTGAAATGTGTTTGATGGTCTGAGTGCGGAGCGCCTGGCCTTTGCTCGTCAGTGCGACCTCGATTGCGCGACGGTCTTCTGCGGAACGTTGACGCTGCAGCAAACCGAGTTTCTCAAATTTATCAACCAGCACAGTCACGTTGGAGGGCAGGCAGAACAGCAGGTCTGCAAGTTTGCCCATGCGCACCGGTTCGCCCAGATGCAGCAGCATATTGGTCTCTGTCGGTGTGAGCTTATCAGCGTATTCCGAGTAGGATTTATGGATACGTCCCAAAATTTCCTGAAACTGGAAGAGCACAAGCATGCTTGCCGGTAAGTCTTTCATTTCATTCACGTCCTCAAATCTGCAGGTGGCGTCATATCAGGTTTGCTTTAAAAAAGTAATATTTATAATATTGAACTATTAAATCATTGTAGTATATAAGACGCAACAGAACGGAGTAAAGACATGTCCAAGTCAGTTGTGATTTATGGCGGTGGAATCGCCGGAGCGACCCTTGCAACCCAGCTTTCAAAGCATGCCAATGTGAAGCTCGTCAGCTCGCTTGATTATTTTGAGGTGCCAATGGCCATGCCCCGTGTAGCGGTGCAGCCAGACTATGTGCACCAGGCGGTTATGCCATTTCATTCGTTTTTGAAGGGCGTGGACTTCATTCACGGCAAGCTGGAGCGGTTTACCGGAGAAGTCGGGCACGTCATTGGTGTTGATGGCGCTGAGCATACGTTGGAGGCTGATATCTCCATTCTGGCAACAGGTAGTCGGTTTCCCTCAGAACTGATCCGCCCAATCTCTGGTTCTACAGAGGATCGACACGCTGCGTTTAAGTCGACCCATAGTGCGATTGAGTCTGCGCAGAAAATCTTGCTCGTTGGCAGTGGCCCGGTTGGCGTTGAGATGGCAGGTGAGATTACCGAGCGGTTCCCGCAAAAATCTGTTGTCTTGGTGGAATCCAGCGGTGAAGTCCTCAAAGGCACCTCCCGCAAGACGGCAAACCATGCCGTGAAAGTGCTGCAGCAGCGAGGTGTGACGTTCATGCTAGGCGAACGCGTGCTTTCACCTGCGCCATCCAGCTCACTGAAGGCTGAAGCCGGGCAAGCCAAGCTCTCTAGCGGCGAGGTCGTAGATTACGACCTGATCATCTGGTGTGTAGGCGGCAAGCCGAATACGGATTACATGCAGCAGGATCTTGCTCATCTGCTTGATACACGCGGCTATATTGCGGTTGAAGACACGTTCCAGATGAAGGGCCAGAGTAACGTCTTTGTGCTTGGCGACATCGCCGGGATTGATGAAGTGAAGAAGGCACTGTATGTGCGCGGTCATGTGAAAACTGTGGCCCATAACGTGTTGCAAATTTTGAAGAATCCGCAGGCCAAGCTAAAGAGCTACAAGCCGAAAACCAACGATAACATGATGGTCGTCACCCTTGGCAGTCAAACCGGTGTTTCTGATGTGCCGCCAATTGGTACAGTGAAAGCCAGCTGGTTCACACGCATGGCAAAGGCAAAGACGATGCTGGTGCCCATGTACCGCAAAGCGCTCGGTGCTGCTGCCAAGGCGTAGACGCTCAGCTTGTGGTGTGCTGCTTGAGCAGAGCTGCTTCCTGATCAGCTGTCAAACCGCATTTGAGAGCTGTATCGCGCCGGGTACGGTCCCACGCCAGCAACGGGCCAAGCGTTTCGTTCAGCGGGCGACAGGTTAAACCGGCTGCCTCTGCACGGGTGGTGTCCACGTTCATGAAGTGCGCGTAGTCTGGAAGGGAGGGCATCATGACGGGTAGATCGGTCCACGGCTGAATGCCTGCATCAATGATATGCTCTTCCTCCACCCAATGCAGGCGAGCAGGGGAGTTCGCTTCTGATATGATGGCCTGCAGGAGATCACCGAGTTGAAGCGGAGGGCTGGTGACATTCCAGATGCCTCCGCGTTTGGTCTGCGCACAGACCAGCGCGAAGTCAGCCACATCCCGCACATCAATCATCTGCACCTGTCTTGAAGCCGGAGCCGGAGCTGGGACCGTAGGGTCTTGCCGTGTGGCCTGGTCGATGCGGCGGACCCACCAGGTCAGCCGATCTGTATAGTCGCCAGCGCCAACCAGCAGACCCACGCGCAAGGAGGTTGCTCGCTCGCCAAGAACATCTTCCGCGGCAAGCTCACATGCTCGTTTGAGGGCACCATAAGACGCGCCGTAAGAAGCCGCTGAACTGCGCTCGGCAGGTGATAGGCCCTGAGCAATAGCCAGATCATCCTCAGTCGCAGTGGGCACAGGGTCTTGTTCATTCAGGTGCGGTTTTGCAAATGTGCAATAGGCTGAAATTGAGGAGATGAACACATAGTGCTGCAGTTGGCCTCCAAGCGCACCAAGCAAGCTGCGCACGGCATCAGGTGAGAAGGCGCAGGTGTCAAAGACCCAGTCAAACGTATGTTGTTTCAAAACGCTAAGATCACCGTACCGATCAGCTGTGATTGCTTCAACGCCCTCTGGTAACGATCATTTGGTACTACCGCGCACCAGCACAGCAACCTGATGGCCTGCACTGACAAGCGCATCCGTTATCGCGCCGCCTAGAAAACCGGTGCCTCCAACAACCAAAACCCGCATGACAGTCCCCCTTGTTTGTAAAGTACCCTAGACGTCCTGATGTGGTTGTCCAGCCACGGTGCTCGGATTGACGAGGATAGCCACATTGACGTTGCGGCTTCCCTCTGCTATTCCCCCAGCCCTCAGCTGCAGCAATTGGTGCGCAGCACAGTTTGGAGCGAACCATGTCTTTCCGCGTTTCGCCCTTAAAAGGGCACTGATCCTTCTTAGAGCCAGCGTTAGCGGCCTTTAGGATCTTCTTTCGAGCCATTGCTCGGAAATACTTTCAAGAACTATAGGCCATTCTTATGGGCAATTTACGCTTGGATTGCGCGACCCGCGCTGCCAGTGCGCCTGCGCCAATCCATAAATTCTATGGGACTTCCGCTTGGATCCTAGGTGTCACGACCTGCAATCATAATCACTTCGGCCAGCAATCATCGTTGTTTTGAGCCCGAATTATCTGCATCTATCTAAGGGGTTAAACCCACATTATTTGCGAATGAACCCAGATTATTTGCGACCAGCCTGCAATCATAAGTCCCGACCCACATTAAATGCGAACAGGTCAATGAAGCACTTGCTTTGTGGCACAGCATTTTTTGAACTTCTTGCCGGAACCGCAAGGGCATGGGTCGTTCCGGCCAACTTTTGGGCCGAGACGGACATAGGTACCGCTTGGCTCAACATATTGATCTTGCTGGGCCGAAAAGTACCGAAACATACGCATGACACCTGCCGCGGAGGCAATGATCAGCTCATCTCGTTGCTCAGGTGTGACGGGTTCCTTGAATGGCTGCATCTTCGGATCAGGATCTTTCTCGTAAGCCAGAGCCCAAATGGGAACCATTGAGCCAGCATGCTCTTCATCCTCAAATAACTCTGTCCAGATTGAGCGACGCAGATCGATCCCAACCAGAAATCCCTTGGCCCAGTCATTGGCTTGAACCAAGCCTTCTTCATCTTCCAGAAGTACAGGACAATAGCCAACTTCAGAGTAGAGCTGCTCGCTCACATGATTGAAGTGCCGCGCAACAAGTTTCCCGACTTGGATGATCTCTTCTGCGGTTCCGAAAACAAAATCATCACCTTCAGTTTCTTCGCCGAGCAGCGCGTCCATATACTCACTGGGCGCGACAAAATCAGGGCAACAGGCAAGGGCTGCAAAGAAACCGTCAAGCGCCTCAGTGTTGGGGATTGCTCCGCCTTTGACACTGGCAAGAAACTTATCCAGCTGTTCAAAATCGGAGTCCCTCAGTTCGTCGGTCGATGTCATAGCGGCAGCCCAGCTCTTCGCATTATTGTTGAAATTTCGTCGGTTCTGTCCGCATCCAATTGCCCTTTGAGAAAACGGCGGATCTCGGGAACACGGCTATCTGTCATCTCGGCCAGAGCTTTTGGGCCGTACCCGATCCGTGCCAGCTTGGCGTCCAGATCATCAAACCCAATAGAAATGGTTTCCTCCACAATCTCACGGGAGACCTGTTCAGCGCCCATCCGGTAGGCATCGGTAAATGCCCGGTCCAGATGTTCGGCAAACTGCAAAGGGGTGGACAGGCGTTCGGCCAAGAAATCCTGAGCAGCCTCCTCGATAACCTTTGAAGGCTTCACGCCCTCTGCAAGGCACTGGCTGAGGAGCCAGGTAAGAAACTCACGGCATTCATCGCTGATACTGTTGAATTCAAGCTTCACGGTGCGGTGCCCGACTTCTTCCATGGTGGCCCGTCGAAGGTCGTTGCGAAGGCGCGGATGGCCGACAAGAACGATAGATAGGGTTCCCCCACCAGCACTGATGACTTCCTTCAGCCGTTTCAAGCCGTTGAGCGTATGGCCATGCAAGTCATGGGCTTCATCAATAAACATGGCGATCGGTTTGCGCGCCTTGCGCACAGCTTCCTGCAGCATTCGTTCGCGTTGCTCCGGCTGTTTGGGAACTTTGAGATCCGGCTTGCCAGAGATATCGAGAAACAGGGCGGTGATCAGCGCGGGCAGAACAACGCGTGGCTTGTCGACGGACAGGCTGCGGGAGACAATAATCTTCTTTGATTTGATGATCTGCTCCTGAAGGCGGTTGATCATCATCGTCTTGCCGGTACCAACGGGGCCGGAAATGGCAATCAGGTGCCCCGCCATAATGGCCGCCATCACATCGTCGCTGAACTGGACTTGCCGTTCCGTCTCAAAATAGCCCGCCTGGTTCCAGGATCGTTCGATACGAAAATGATTCATGACCTGTGTGCTGAGCATGTGCCTCCCCCTTATATCTTGTCGTTTAATTACTTGCGTCGGAACCGGTCCTTGATCGCTGCTTCAATCTCTGCCTTGTTAAGGGTCCGGGTAACGAGATCACAGATAAAGCTCAGGTCGTCGCCAGGTAGCTCCCCTAGTGGGCGTTCGAGAATGTCGGAGATTGCACGGCGGGCGCTGAGTGTATTCTCATAGGTGAACTGGCCCCATGGGTCAGGGTCCGCAAACCGGACCTTGGACAAGGGCACAATATCAGCAGAAACTCTTTCTATTTCCGGCCCGCCAGCAAGTGCTGAGCGCGGCAGGCTTATCTGCTCGGCAAGCTGTGCCACAGTCTGAGCGCGGATTTCGCGGCGAGATGTCTTCCGTTTACGATACCGGTGTAACGGGATCGGACCGCCCTCCGCGCGGTAAGGACCAAAGCGCCTATCATTCCATTCCACAAACAGCTCATGGTCAAACAGACCCCACCAGAGCAGAACCTCTTCGCCAGCCAACTCGCCATCAACTTCGTAATACGCCCCGCCAACTGAAACTCTCGCATCGGCGGCCACTTTGCGCCGTTCCGGTTCCCTAGCAAAGGCGCAAAAGCGTTCCCACGAGCACATCTCGCGCAAGCCCTTTTCCGGCAGGTTGGTACCCCAGTCTTCCATCCGGCTATGAGGTTCACGCCGGTGGTTTTTTTCATTATATTTGCCAATGAAATTCTTAAGCCAAAGATTAGCTTCCGCTTCGGTTTCCGGCTCATGGAAATGATAAAGCGTCTCGTGGGCCTCTTTGACGGTTCTGAAAGGGCGTTCGACCTTGCCTTTGGAGCGGGCGGTGACACGATTGCCATCAGACCCGGCTGGCATATGCGTTTGCCAGGCAACACCGAGCTTTTCCATGACAGACTGGAACACCAGACTCTTCGCGACGGGTCCATTGTCCAGATACAGCATGTCGGGAATGCCCTGAAACGCATTGTCCTCCTTAGGAGCCATGGCGTTGAACAGGAACCGCAGCGCGCTTTCCGCATCCTCACCATAAACACAGCGGTATTCCTGATAGGAAACGCCGGAGCGGTCAGCAACGACGCTGTAGAGCATCAGCGTTGGCGCACCGCGTTTGGGATCAATCCAGGCAGGCTGCCGAATATGTTTGAGGTCCGACGGGCTCATATCGAACTGCCAGCACATATTGGAATGACGGGCTTCAAAGCGAACTGCTGGTGTTGCACGTGTCATGCGGGGATAATCCAGCCCCCAATCATTCAGCCAACGGTTCACCGTGGAGCGTTTCAAAAGGCCTTTTTGAGGCTGGAAGTGGCCTTCTGGCGTATGAACACCATGCTCTTCGAGAAGCTCTATCGCTCTGTTCGTTGAAAGATGCCGTCCCTTCTTATTGGTGGTGCGGATCTTCAAGGCTGCAATGAGTTCGCAATAGCGGTCCATATTACGCTCTGGGACCTTACGCGGCTTACCGCGGTCAGAGCGTCGCATGCCTTTGGGTTTATGGAGCGCATTAAGCGCCCGGTAGACTGTTGACGGGCTGACGCCGAAAAGATCGGCAATCTGGTTAATTTCCTCGCGCCGTGCTGCTGAGCGCGGTGGTAGGCCGCTCAATCTTGTTCTCAGTGATAGCAGCGTCTCAGGCGGAATGCGGATGCCTCTATTTGCCATTGGCAAACTCGTCGATATAGGCATAAAGCGTCGCGCGGGAGATCTCCATCAGGTTGCAGATTTCGTGCACCGTATGTTGACGTGAACGGTAAAGTTCAACCGCATGCGCTCTTTTCTCAAAACTGAGCGCCTTCTTACGCCCGCCTTTACGGCCCCGAGCGCGGGCTGCGCTGAGACCCGCCTGTGTGCGTTCACGGATGAGGTTGCGTTCAAACTCAGCCAAAGCACTGAACATGTGAAATATGAGCTGGCCACCGCTTGAGGACGTATCGATGGATTCTTGAAGGCTTTTGAGGCCAACGCCTCTTTCCTTCAGCTCCTCGGCTCGGGCAATCAGATCTTTTAAGGAGCGCCCCAAACGATCCAATCGCCAGACGACCAGCGTATCTCCGTCCCGGAGTTGATCAAAAGCCATGGTCAGGCCAGGACGCTCTGCCTTCGCCCCGCTGATCTTGTCGTCATAAATGCGCTCGCAGCCTGCCGCCAGTAACGCGTCGTGTTGCAAGTCAAGGCTCTGATCTTCTGTTGAAACCCGCGCATAACCAACCAGCATAGCAAATCATCCGGAAACCCAAGTCACGTAACGGAAAGCATACGGTGATTTCCAGACAGGGTAAACAGACAATATTATTCAACAATATCAGTGCGGATTTTTGAGTTTCCTGACCATCTGCCAAACGACCGTTTGCTATACGGTCCAAAGACAGCCGGGAGCCCATTGCAGTCATACGCGAAGCCATCGGTCTTTGCGGGTGCAGCAAAACGCTCGTGACCATTTGCGGACACTCAACTTAATTCTAGGCACGCCTAGCCAATGCGGGTTTTCAGCCACTGGTTGATTTTAGTCAGCTTATTGCTGAGTATCCTTAACTGATGGGGTGGATGGCTCCTGCTCCCACCAACGCCGTGATGCGTCATACTGCAGTTGGGCTGTGTCGCAAACTTTTTCAGTCTTGCGTAACGTGAGGCTGATTGTCTAAAACACAAGGGCTCTGTAATCCTGCGATGAGGATTGCTGTTGTGGTCAGTTTCAAAGGAAGCCACTACCCCAAAGACGCAATCCTATATGCGGTTTTCTTTTACGTGCGCTACTCGGTTTCTTACCGTGACCTTGAGGAGATCATGCAAGAACGCGGGGTTGAGGTTGATCACGCCATGCTCAATCGCTGGGTTGAAAAATACGCGCCTCTCATTGCAGCCAAGGCTAAGAAGCAGAAACGTCAGATTGGCACCACCTGGCGGATGGACGATACTTACATCAAGGTTAAAGGCAAATGAGAATATCAGTATCGAGCCGTTGATAAACAAGGAGAAATCGTTAATTTCATGCTCTCTGAGACCCGAGATGAAGAGGCTGCAACCCGTTTTTTTGAAGAAGCCATCGGCAACAATATTCTGCCAAAAAAAGTGGTGATGGATAAAAGCGGAGCAAACAAAGCCGGGTTAGCCAACATCAAAAGTTGCCTCTTCCTGGCGGGCCGCTGGCATTCCTTCATTGACATTCTTCAAGTCAAATACCTCAACAATATCGTTGAGCAGGATCACTGCTTTATCAAGCGCATCACCAAACCCATGATGGGCTTTAAGGCCTTCCGTTCAGCTGTGGCGACATTGGATGGAATTGAGGTGGCTCACATGATCCGAAAAGGATAACTGGGACAGGAAAGTGTTCCAGCCTTTCGTCAGTTTATGGCGCTCGCAGGATAACTGCGTCCAGACCATAGCTGGATTCTGTCCGCATCTAGAGCATGTTGCGTTTAATCGGCTTCATATCCTGCCGCTTTGAAGAAGTTGTAGCATTCCTCTTCTGTAAAGAGATCGCAGACATGACCAACCGCCTGCCACAGCTGGTCGTATGTGCGCAGCGGCTCGGCGGATCAGTGCCTTGAGTTTCGCAAATGCCATCTCGATGGGGTTCAAATCAGGGCTGTAGGGCGGAAGGAACAGAAACCAGGCACCGGTAGCCTTCATAGCTGCTGCTGCGGTTGGGCTTTTGTGCGATGACAGGTTGTCGAGAATGATCACGTCGCCGCCTTTCAGGGTCGGTGCCAACTGGGTTTCGACGTAGAGGTCGAACAGCTTCCCGTTCATCGCCCCCTCGATGACCCAGGGAGCATCCAGTCGGTTATGGCGCAGGGCGGCGATGAATGTCTGGGTTTTCCAGTGGCCAAAGGGCGTATGGTCGATCAGGCGCGTGCCTTTGGCAGACCAGCCGGTGGTCTTGGCCATATTGGTTTTCAGCGAGGTCTCGTCGATAAAACCTATGCGTGATAACAGGTTGCGCATGAAAGGTTGGCGTTGTGTGATCCAGATATGGCGCGCCTGCCAGACCTCAGGCCGCTTTTGTTCTGCTGCCTGAAGTTCTTTTTTTGTGTGTCAGGCCAAAGCTACGCAGAACGCGCCAGACCGAAACCCGGTGAACCGTAATGTTGTGCTGCTCCGCCAACTCTGACACCAAATCATTCAGGGTTAAATCCGGTTTTGCGATCATCCGCGCTTCGATCCAGCCCCGAACACCGGCAAGCTTGTCATGCCCACCACCATTGCCCTGCGCACGGGGCTCCAGACCGCCCGTTTCGCGCTTTAAGATCACCAGATCATTCACAAATCTAACCGAACCCCTGAACCGCGCCGCTGCCGCCCGGTGTGAATGCCCTTCTTCCACGAACGCTACGACACGTTCACGAAGTGCCATAGGATGTACTCTGCCCATCTCATGCTCCCAAATCTGCAATACAGACAAGGAATCACAGATTAAACAGCGAGGGAACCCTGAATCGGATAGTCTGCAACCCGCTCTAAAATTTGCGACGGAACCGATCTCATAATAATATGTCGACTACACGCACATGGATAGAGTGAGTTCTTTTGAACTGTCGGTGAGGACGGAAATCTTACACTAAATAAATTAGCAATGCCCCTACTGGCTTAGAGCCGGTAGGGGCAAAAGGGATGTCTTCATAAAATGACGATTTCAGAGAAGTTACATTTCAAAGTCAATCAAGGAGCAGCTAGCGCCGCAGCCTCTGCCACGTCTTCAGCTACTTCAAGAAATTCCCCTACAGCCACACCTTCCCCTTCAGCCACACCTTCCCCTTCAGC
>NZ_LMCK01000005.1:0-25118 GCF_001623165.1 Pseudovibrio sp. WM33 | reverse complement strand
AACCATCTCTCCGGGACAAACACGAAGACCCGGGACCCATACCCTCAGTATTAGAAATTGACTGAACGCTTTCGTGAAAGAGCAACCAGTTATGGATCCCAGCTCAAAAGTTAGGATGACACCAAAGGAGTTTAACTGATGCACTCTCTTAGTGACTACCTGCTGTGAAACCGGAATGCACTCATGCTGATTGAGCGATAAGTGAAGCTCTCATGCAGCTTCTCGCCAAATGACTTTTCTCCAGCAGCACCAAAAGCCACAAGAAGCGGAAGGAAATGCTCATCTGTTGGTAGTGCTTTTGGGTAGTATTTGTGGTTGCTGGAAGAAAGCAATGCACAGGTCTCTCCTCGTTCAGCCAGATCACTAACCCAGTGATCGAACTCAAGTGCCCAGTCAGGAACTTCGCCATTTGCGGCCACTGCGGAAAAGTTATGCGTTAGCGCACCACTGCCAATAACGAGGATGCCCTCATCCGCCAAAGGCGCAAGCGCACGACCCAGATTGTAGCTTTCCTCGCTGCCATAGGCGTAAGGCAGTGAGATCTGCACAACAGGGATATCTGCCTCGGGAAATGCAAGAGATAACGGGACCCATGCACCGTGATCTAAACCCCATGAATTATCTTCGCACACTGTCAGGCCATAGCGCGTAATGGCGTCATGTGTGCGGGCAACCAACCAGCTTGGTGCATCAGCAGCGTACTGCATGTCATAGAGTTGCTGCGAGAAACCACGAAAGTCATGGATGGTCTTCAACGGGCCAGCTGACGTGATGACAAGCCGGTCTGTTTGCCAGTGAGGTGAGATGATCACGATGGCATTGGGCTTAACCTCTGAAACACAAAGGTTTTTGAGGAACTGGTGAGCTTCCAGCTCAGGTCTTATTGCGAGATCTGGTGCTCCATGGGGCAAAAAGAGAGGTGATTGTTTCATGTGAAACGCTTTTTTGTTTCGGTTTGTTGATGAATTCCTTGTTCTCAACAGTGTATTGCATCTGCGAATTGCGACCAATCTCAGTAAAGTTGATAGGACTGTTCACTGAAAGTGACCTTATCGCAGGATAAGGAGCTTGATCGAATTTCATGCGCCTACTGGAAGAAATTGCAAACTCCTGTTAGAAAAGACGCCTCTTATCAATGGGCCTCTTCATGACACCAAAACTAAAAATTACGCGCCTTCCCCACAGCGAAGGATTAGAGCTTCCTGCTTATCAAAGTGCAGAGGCTGCTGGTTTGGATTTGCAGGCAGCAAATACAGATGCAATCGACTTGAAGCCCGGACAGCGGGCGATGGTGCCAACAGGCCTGTCACTTGCGCTGCCATCTGGTCATGAGGGGCAGGTTCGCCCACGCTCTGGTCTGGCCGCTAAACATGGCGTGACGGTCCTCAACACTCCGGGTACTGTTGATGCTGATTATCGCGGTGAAGTGAAGGTCATCCTGATCAATCTGGGGGAAGACACTTTTGTGATTGAGCGCGGAATGCGCATTGCTCAAATGGTCGTTGCTCCCGTTACGCAAGTGCAGATCGAAGAAGTCAAAGAGCTGGAAACCACCGAACGTGGTGCAGGCGGATTTGGTTCCTCTGGCGTTTAAGCGCATCTTCAAAGGATACGCTGGAAGAAAACTGGAGCATCTCGCGTTAACTCCCATAAGGGCGAGAGGCTCCGCGGAATACAAGGAAGAATTATGAAGCCGGAACTGGTGATTTTTGATTGTGATGGCATTCTTGTCGACACCGAAACCATAGCGAATGAAGTCCTTTCTGACTTCATGAAGAAAATCGGCCTCGATTTTTCACCTTTGGAATGTCACCACCGCTTTACCGGCACCGCAATGGATACCATCAAGGAAGAGGCCGAGCGTTTAAGCGGCGAGAAGCTTCCTGATGACTGGGCCGCGCAAGTCCGTCAGGCTGATCTCGTCGCATTTGAAGCTGGTATTGAGCCTATTCCGGGTATTCTGGATGTTGTTGCACATCTGAAAGCAGAAGGCATTCCATTCTGTGTTGGCTCCTCAGGCCGATATGAAAAGATGCAGATGACGCTTGGTTCCTCTGGCCTCTGGGAAACCTTCAAGGACGTGCTCTATTCCGCGCAGGATTGCAAAATGGGCAAACCAGCGCCAGATATCTTCCTCTACGCAGCCAAAGATATGGGCTTTAAGCCGGAGCAATGCGTTGTAATTGAAGACAGTATCGCCGGCATCAAAGCCGCGAAAGCCGCAGGAATGCGCGTCTTCAACTACACGGGCGATGTAAACGCAGACATCGAGCAGGCCAAATCTCTGGGCGCGACCACCTTCGGTCACATGTCTGAATTACCTGCCCTGTTGGGTCTTGAAGCGCTGGATCAAACCACCGCATAACTCATCTATTTCTGAGGAAGCGGTCTTTTCTGCAAAAGACCATACTAAATCATCCCTCAGATAGAATGTAATTCTATGATTCTGTTGTATTTTGCATCACGTTTCTACGTCCTGTAGTTTTCGGGGTTTTTGAAACCTCGAAAACCCTCGTTACACTTCCTACATTTCATTAAGAAATTTAATGAGGCTGCAGCTCGGGATTCTTACGCCGAGACAGGGCTCAAACTCACAAGCAAATTGCATAAAGGGAATTTCGATGAGCACTTCCAAGCCGGGTCGTGGAAAAATTTACTCTTCCATCACTGAGACTATCGGAAACACACCAATCGTACGTCTGGACCGTTTGGCAAAGGCTCACGGCGTAAAAGGCAACCTGCTTGCCAAACTCGAGTTCTTCAACCCGATTTCCAGCGTGAAAGATCGTATCGGTGTCGCAATGGTTGAGGCAATGGAAGCAGCGGGTAAGATCGTTCCGGGCAAAACCACTCTGATCGAGCCAACCTCCGGCAACACAGGTATCGCGCTGGCCTTCGTCGCAGCTGCAAAAGGTTACCGCCTGATCCTCGTAATGCCAGAGACCATGTCCATCGAACGCCGCAAGATGTTGAAGCTTCTGGGCGCTGAGATTGACCTGACTGAAGGTCCAAAGGGTATGAAGGGTGCTGTTGCGCGTGCAGAAGAGCTTTTGGAGGAGATTCCAGACGCAGTAATCCCGCAGCAGTTCGAAAACCCGGCCAACCCTGAGATCCACCGCAAAACCACTGCAGAAGAAATCTGGAATGATACCGACGGAAACGTTGACGTATTCGTATCCGGCATCGGCACTGGCGGCACCATCACAGGCACCTCTCAGGTCCTGAAAGAGCGCAACCCGGCCCTTCACGTGGTCGCTGTTGAGCCAACGGATAGCCCGCTTCTGTCCGGTGGTCAGCCTGGCCCGCACAAAATTCAGGGTATCGGCGCAGGCTTCGTGCCGGGCGTACTGGACACCACTGTTTATGATGAAGTGGTCACCGTTTCCAATGAGGACTCGTTTGCGCTGTCTCGTGAAGTGGCGAAAACAGAAGGTGTTCCGGTCGGCATCTCTTCCGGTGCTGTTTTGAAAGCTGCGATCGAAGTTGGCAAGCGTGATGAGATGGCAGGCAAAAACATCGTCATTATCATCCCAAGCTTCGCAGAGCGCTATCTCTCAACCGCTCTCTTTGAAGGTCTGGATGTGTAATTCCAACGAGATCTGAAACGAATTAAGGGAGGCAGTAGCCTCCCTTTTTGCATCTCAAAGTCATTTCGTGTCTGAATCGAACCATGCTTACTCAGGTGGAGTGCCGTTTCGCTCAAGAATTTCACCGGCTATGTAAAGTGAGCCGCCAAACAGAATGCGCGGCGCTTCGTCTTGATCCTGCGCACGACGTCTGATCTCTGCGATTGCTCTGTCCATGGTGCCATGAGCCGATGCTGAAAGGCCCGCAGCCTGTGCAATCTCCGCAAGTTCAATCGGAGAACGTCCTGCGCTCGTGGTGGTCAAAGGCACGCAGATGACATGCTTTGCCAGCCCTTCAAACTGCTCAAAGAACCCTTCCGGATCTTTGGTGCTCATCATGCCCATGACCAGATAGGTCGGACGGGATGCCTTATCCGTCAAATCTGCGAGGAAAGAGGAAATCACCTTTGCCGCGCCGGGATTATGTCCGCCATCCACCCAGATCTCACTGCTTTCCGGTAGCTCGTCAAACAGCTTGCCTTCATAAAGAGGCTGCATCCGTGCTGGCCAGTTGATGGTGCGCAGCGCTTTATCGCAAGCAGCACGAGCCTCTTCACTCTCTAGCAAGCCTGCCGCCCGCAATGCAGCCAGCGCAAGTCCGGAGTTGGACATCTGATGGAAACCGGCAAGCTTTGGCGGTGAAAGGTCCAGCAACCCAAATTCATCCTGATAAACAAGCCGCCCGCCCTCTTCCCAGGCAGAAAACTCCTGCCCCTGAAACCAGATAGGCGCGCGCTCCCGCCCGGCTTTGTTCTCAATCACATCCCACACGGCATCCGCTTGCGGACCCACAACAACAGGACAACCCGGCTTAATTATCCCAGCCTTCTCCAGCGCAATGCCTTCAAGGCTATCACCCAGGAAATTCTCGTGGTCTTTTGAGATCGGAGTAATCACACTCACCAGCGGCTTCTCAACAACGTTGGTGGCATCCAGAACACCACCAAGTCCGACTTCCAGAACAAGATAATCAGCAGGATTGTTGGCAAACAGGTAGAACGCAACAGCTGTTGTCGCCTCAAAAAACGTCAGCTCATGACCATCATTGGCTTTCTCAACCTGCTCAATCGCTTCAAGCAATGCATCATCTTCAACAAAGCGACCTGTACCACCCAGCCGAATGCGCTCATTGAAGCGAACCAGATGCGGTGAGGAATACACATGAACGGTTTTCCCCTGTGCCTCCAGAAGCGCCCTGACAGAGGCTCCGGTAGAGCCTTTGCCATTGGTCCCCGCTATATGGAAGACTGGCGGAATGCGTGTCTCAGGGCTCCCCAGCGCCTTCATGACCCGATGCATACGGTCTAAGGACAGATCAATCTCATCGGGATGAAGTTTCATCAAACGATCAAGGGCGGCTTTGATCTTGTTCATTGGCTATCCACCTTCAAATCTGCTGGGCATCTGAATAAAGAAAAAGCCCGGCACGGTATGCCGGACTTTTAAAAGCAAATCGCAACTCCGTGAGCTGTAAAGACTTACGGGGTTGCAGCAACCTCAGTGCTCGCCTCTGGTTCTGCAGGCTTTTCTTCAAGCACTGGCAGCTGAGCTTCACGCTTCATCAGCAGGTTACACAGGTTGGAAATGGTTTCTTTCAGCTCGTGACGATGCACAACCATGTCGACCATACCGTGATCACGCAGATACTCAGAACGCTGGAAGCCTTCAGGAAGCTTCTCGCGAATAGTCTGCTCAATCACGCGCTGTCCAGCAAAGCCGATCAAAGCGTTAGGCTCAGCAATGTGAACATCGCCCAGCATCGCGTAGGAGGCTGTTACGCCACCGGTCGTCGGGTTGGTCAGCACCACAATGTAAGGCAGGCCTGCTTCACGAAGCATCTGTACGGTTACAGTAGTCCGTGGCAGCTGCATCAGCGAGAGGATGCCTTCCTGCATGCGTGCACCGCCGGAAGCGGCAAACATGACGAAAGGTGTTTTGTGCTCAACGGCATGTTCCATACCGCGGATGATCGCTTCACCAGCTGCCATGCCAAGAGAACCGCCCATGAAGGCGAAATCCTGAACAGCAGTGGTCATGTCGTAGCCATTCACCTTACCGCTGGCGACAACGACAGAGTCGGTCATCTCGGTTTTGGCTTTGGCATCTTTCAGGCGATCAACATACTTGCGCTGGTCGCGGAATTTCAGTGGGTCGACAGCAACTTCCGGAGTCTCGATGCTGGTGTATTCACCCTGGTCAAAGAAATACTCCAAACGCTTCTTGCTGGAGAGGCGCATATGAAAGTTGGAGTTTGGTACAACCCACTGGTTTGCCTCCAAATCGCGATGGAAGACCATCTCGCCAGTTTCAGGGCACTTGATCCAAAGGTTTTCCGGAATTTCGCGCTTTTCGAGAAAGCTGCGGATTTTCGGCCGTACGACGTTGTTAATCCAGTTCACGGGCTGCCGCCTGTCTTTAATTTCGTTTTCAATTTTTAATGGCCATTAAACGGGCCATACGTAAAGCAATACTTATTTCCGAGCTTTTTCTACACCCACACGTAGTGAGCGCACAACTTCGGTAACAGCAGCTTGTGTCTGATTTGTGGCTTTACCATTGTCGTCAAGGCTTGTTCTAATCGCCTCAACAAGAATAGAGCCAACCACCACACCGTCGGCATGCTTGCCAATTTCTTCTGCTTGTTCAGCGGTTTTAATGCCAAAGCCAACAGCAACAGGAAGATCAGTGTGGGATTTAATTCGTGTAACTGCCTTAGCAACAGCAGTGGTGTCTGCAGCGGCAGATCCGGTTACACCAGTTACGGATACGTAGTAAACAAAACCTGATGTATTCGCCAGAACAGTTGGAAGGCGTTTGTCATCAGTTGTTGGTGTGGTCAGGCGGATAAAGTTTACACCACCCTCAATTGCCGGAATGCAAAGTTCGTCATCTGCTTCCGCAGGCACATCAACAACAATAAGACCATCAACGCCAGCTTCACGTGCTTCTTTCACAAAAGCAGCGCTGCCACGTACAAAGATCGGGTTGTAGTAACCCATCAGAACGATTGGAGTGTCATTGTCCTTTTTACGGAACTCACGCACCATCTGAAGCGTTTTGTCCATCGTGTGACCATGCGCCAGAGAGCGCTGAGTCGCCAGCTGGATTGGAACACCTTCAGCCATCGGGTCAGAAAACGGCATGCCAAGCTCAATAACATCACTACCCGCTTCTGGAAGTGCATCCAGAATAGCTTGTGAAGTGGCGAGGTCCGGGTCTCCGGCCGTAATAAAAGTTACGAGCGCAGGACGTCCTTCAGCCTTCAGCTTAGCAAAGCGTCGATCAATACGAGTTTCAATCATTCATCCGACCATCTGATGTATTGGGGCAAGCCCCACCAATCAATCAGCAAGGATGTAGGGGTGCAACTAGCCCTCTGTCAATAAACACAGCGCAAATTGAATGCGTTTCTGGCGAATTTTATAAGAAAAAGACAACAGCCCCAGAGAATATCCAGCGATAAAGACTCTCAAGGTCTCAGATTGACCATTACGTCAAATATAATATTGCCTGCTCTGATCGTGAGCATATGGTGAACTCGACCCACTAAGCGGCAATAAGCACTGTATTTTTAGATCTGTAGTAGAACCAGTTTTAAGCATCGAAACGCGATAAACAGCCATATCAATAATCAATTCAATCCCCCCTTAGACCATAGTTGTGTGGCTCATATGACAACCCTCTGCTTTGGTTCCGGCGTATTTTTTTATGAGATTAGCTTTGGGGTAAGAGATGCGAGGATGGAAGGCGATAGTTTTTATGTGTTTGGCGGTGGTTCTTTCCGCCTGCGTAGATATTGAGTTGCACTATGATTTTGCTGAGGATGGTTCTGTCACACAGCGCATGACCTACAAGATGACAGAGGCTACCTATGCCCGTATGCAGGAAAAAAAGAAGCAAAACTCAGGTCCGGTTCCTGTGGTGGCCTTTTGTGATAACGGCGAGGTAAAGCGGGAAAACGGGTTTGTGTTCTGCAGCAATACCGTTGAACAGAGTTTATCTGATTTGCTCTTACCAGAGCAGGAAACCCCTTCGCCCCCTACATCCATGGGGCCATCCGTTCTCCAGTTAACTCGGGTGGATGATACGAGCTTACAAGTGGTCTTGAAGGTGTCGGATTTCAATAATGCCGATTCTGGAACTACAGTCCTGACCAAAGCCACTTTTCTTGAGAAAGCTGTGCTGTCTCAAGCTCTTGCTGAGCGCAATCTGACCGTAATCCTTAGCGGCCCTGCGCTTATCAATGCTTCTGGAAACAAGATTGCAGACACAACGCAATCAGTAACATCGGTTCCACTCACTGATCTCATCACCGGCCAACTTGATGCAAAAGATCCCTCCGCCACTTTCCGATTTGCTCACCCCTTGCCTCCTGATAGAGAGAAGCAGGTAAAAATGATGTCTCAACTTTTCGAGGGCTATCAGTTCGACAATTGGGAAGACATGCACGGTCCAATATCGGATTACCTTCAACAGCAACCGCGTATGATGACTGGTGGAGTCCGCATGACAGAGCAGGCCTGTAAAGTTACGCGGGCAGAACTGGCTCAGCGCATCACGGCCGATAACACTGGCTTCAAAGAGCAGTTTATAAAGGTTCTTCACGCGCGTTATAGTATTCAGGATCTTCAGGACATGCTGGGGCTGGTTCAACAGAACCCTACTCTGTTCAAGTCACCCGTGTGCGATGACTTCCCACAAATGGACCGGCGCTGTGTGGTTATGGCACATACGGTGGATGCCTTGTTGCTCAAACACATCGTTGCGGCCAACGAGGCAGCGCAAGCGCGCGTGTCGCCCTTTTTAAAGGATGAGTGAGTGCGCCAGTAAAAGCAGCCGCAACACTCCGGAAAGCAAAAAAGCCGCAGATTATCTGCGGCTTTCTCAGTCTTGAAACTAAACGCAAATTAGCCGCGACGGCTTTCCAAAAAGCCAATAATGCGACGTACATCATGCAGCACTGGTTCTGCAATCTCAGCAGCACGTTCAGCACCATCACGCAGAACAGCATCAACGCTTGCAGGATCATCCATGATCCGGCGCATTTCATTGTTCATTGGAGCCAGTTTCTCAACAGCCAGCTCGGAAAGAGCTGGTTTGAATGCTGAGAACTGCTGACCGCCGAACTCGCCCAGAACCTCTGCTTTGGTACGTCCGGAAAGGGCAGCATAAATGCCAACAAGGTTGTCAGCTTCCGCACGACCTTCCAGTCCATCCACTTCACTTGGAAGCGCTTCAGGATCGGTCTTTGCCTTTCTGATTTTCTTCGCAATCGTGTCCTGATCATCAGTCAGGTTGATGCGGGAAAGATCAGAAGGATCAGACTTGGACATCTTCTTGTTGCCGTCACGCAGGCTCATGATACGGGTCGCAGGACCAGTGATCATTGGCTCAGTGACCGGGAAGTAAAGCTCATCCGGCGCTTCATGAGATGGTTCAGGGTTTGGAACACCAAGACCCAGCTCTTTGATGCGATCAGCAAAATCATTGTTGAACTTCTGCGCAATATCGCGTGTCAGCTCAAGGTGCTGCTTCTGGTCATCGCCAACCGGAACATGGGTAGCGCGGTAAGCCAGAATGTCTGCTGCCATCAGGTTAGGATAAGCAAACAGACCAACAGAAGCGTTTTCTGCGTTCTTTCCTGCTTTGTCCTTGAACTGAGTCATGCGCTTCAGCCAGCCCATGCGGGCGATACAGTTGAAAATCCATGCCAGTTCAGCATGTTCTTTCACCTGGCTCTGGTTGAAGATGATCGACTTCTTCGGATCAACACCGGCTGCGAGGTAAGCTGCTGTTACTTCACGGGTCTGCTGCGTCAGCTCGGCAGGGTCCTGCCAGACTGTGATCGCATGCATGTCAACGATGGAGAAGATGGTCGGCATCTGGTCCTGAAGCGGAACAAAGCGGACAATAGCACCGAGGTAGTTACCAAGGTGGAGGTTTCCGGTTGGTTGAACACCGGAGAAAACGCGAGGCTGAAACGCCGTCATAACAAATATCCCTAGGCTTGGGCCTGTTGGAAGGGCCAGTGGGTTGCGCGGGCATAGATTGAATGGGTGACAAACAAACTAGAACAGCCCGCGCAGATAAAGCCCGGTGGTTATGACTGCGCTTTTTCGTATGTGCAAGTGATTTGCAGAGTGAGAAAGCCTTTATCGCCGCAATTTCTGCAGTTGTACGCGAAAATCCACGGTCCCGGTGAGCTGAACCAAAATCCCAAAGGAAATCAGGCCAATGGTGACAAGAAGGACCAGCTCGCTGGCTCGCACAACAAACAGATTGGAGGTTGAAAGCGGCTCCAGAACAAGCGTGCCGCCATAGACCACAACACCCATCAAAGCGCTGGCAAAGCCCAATAGCGGAATTCTTTTCAGCAATGCTGCGTCGACAACAAAATGACCACGCCGCCACAGCACAAAGGCCAGCAGCGCCGAGTTGACCCAACCCGCAGCAGTTGTCCCAATCGCGATGCCCACGTGCTTGAAGGTAGGGAATAACAAGATTGAGAGCGCCACGTTCACCACCATGGCAACAGCGGCAAAGTACATTGGGGTCTTTGTATCTTCCCGCGCAAAGAAGCCAGGGGACAGCACCTTATTCAGCACAAACGCAGGCAAACCAACGGCAAATGCCATCAAAGCCAAAGCAGTCTGCTCAACAGCAGCATCCGTAAACTGACCGCGCTGGAACAGTACGGAAATCACGGTATCTGGGATGATAACGAGCGCGACTGCAGCAGGTAGAGTAAGCGCAAGAGCGAACTCCATGGAACGGTTCTGCGTATGATGAACCAGCTCTTCCTGACCAGAGCGTAACTGCCGTGTCAGGCTCGGCAAAAGCACAACACCAATTGCGATACCCACCACGCCTAGCGGCAGCTGATAGATCCTATCAGCATAATAAAGGTATGAATTCGCGCTGCTTTCCAGCGACGCGATGATAGTGCCAACCGTGATGTTGATCTGCGTAATACCCCCGGCAATCACACCGGGAACACCCAAAACCAGCAAGCGCTTTACGCCCGGCGTCCATCGCGGGCGCATGATAGGGACGCGAAACCCGAGCCGTTTCATGCCAATGGCAACAACAGCAAGCTGAACAACACCTGCAACAGCAACACCAGAAACCAATAGGACACCGGTCGTCTGATCAGGTTCCATCCCATAAAAACCAATGGTTGCGAGCACGGCCATCATCACCACATTGAGCATGACGGGAGCCATCGCCGCGGCTAGAAACCTTTGAAATGTATTTAGAATTCCGCTCAAAAACGCGAGCAAAGACATAAGCAGCAAATACGGAAATGCAATGCGTGACATGAGGACGGTGAGGTCGAATTTTGCTGGGTCAGAGAAATAACCCGGTGCCAGCACATGCACGAGCAAAGGCATGAAAACCTCTGCCAGAGCGAGGATAACCACCAGCGTCCAGAATAAAGCCGCCGCAATCTCACCAGCAAATTTCCGCGCGCCCTGCTCTCCATCTTCCTCAACAGAGCGGGCAAACAGCGGCACGAAAGCTGAGTTAAATGCACCTTCTGCGAACAATCTTCGGAACAGGTTTGGTAAGCGGAAAGCCACAACAAAAGCATCTGCAACAGGACCAGTGCCTACAAAGGCAGCCAGCATCACATCTCGCCCAAACCCGCAGAGACGGCTTAGCATTGTTGCACCACCAACCGTGGCGAAGCTCTTGAAAAGGCTCATATAAAATTACTTACCTGTATGTTTTTGAGGTTTACGGCGTGAGCTCGTAGGCGCTTTTTGTGGCTTTTTACCGTCAAAGGCATTTTTGAGTCTATCGCGAATAGATTCCTGACGCCCCACATTGTGAACTTTCTGGCCAGTTAGATCGGTCACGTAAAATACATCGACCGCTTTCTCCCCAAAAGTCCCAACATGAGCACTCGCTATATTCAGGTTGAGAGCCGAGATCTCGGTGGTCAAATCAGAAAGTAAACCCGGTCGGTCAAGTCCGGTTACTTCAAGAACCGTATAGTTTTCTGACCATGAATTGCTAACTAAAACAGTTGTTTGCAGCGTAAACGCCTTGTTACGAGCATTCGGCTTTGTCGCTGCACCCTTCACTTCAGGGACAGGTGCCGTGCCACGCAGTGCTTCTTTAATCAAACAACAAATCCGCTCCCCGCGACGATACTCGTCATCGTCTTCCGGCAGCTCACGGCTGATGTAGATCGTATCTAGCGCGAGGCCATCTTTTGTGGTGTCGATGTGCGCGTCCACAATGTTCCCACCTGCCGCAAAGCAAGCCCGCGCAATTGTAGAAAGCAACCGCGGATGATCCGGTGCCAGAACGGTGATTTCTGTAACGCCCTCAAAAGCATGAGGCTCTACAGAAGTCGCCAGATGCTCTTCTTCCTTGTCCGTTTTACGGATTAAGTTCGCATGGTTGATTTTGCTCTTCAGATCAACGCGCAGCCAATAGGCCGGATAGTGGCGATTGAGGTAATTATCCAGTTCCTCATCAGTCCAGCCTACCAGCTCTTCGGCCAGCTCTTGCTTCGCATGGTCAACACGTTGCTGCTGGCTCATACGGCCATGACCACCACTGAGGATTGTCTCGCTCTCATAATAGAGCGTGCGCAGCAATTGCCCTTTCCAGCCATTAAACACATTCGGACCCACTGCCCGAATGTCCGCAACCGTCAAAATCAACAGGAGCTGCAACCGCTCCAGACTCTGCACTTTACGGCAGAAATCCTTGATGGTTTTCGGATCACTCAAGTCGCGAGACTGTGCAACGGTGCTCATTTCCAGATGCTGCTCGATGAGCCAGGCGACCGTATCAGTCTCTGCTGGAGAAAGGCCAAGACGTGGGCAAATCTTCCGCGCAATCTTGGCGCCTGCAATAGAATGATCCTCTGGCCGTCCCTTCGCCACATCATGCAAAAGCATTGCAACATAAAGAACTTTCCGGCTGTGAACCGATTTGATCAGATCCGTTGCCAGAGGGTGGCTATCACCACCCATCCCGCGCTCAATTTCAGAAAGAACGCCAACAGATCGGATCAGATGTTCGTCGACAGTGTAGTGGTGATACATGTTGAACTGCATCATGGCGACGACCTTCCTGAACTCCGGCAGGAACTGGCCAAGGATGGACGACTCGTTCATCGCGCGCAAAACGGTTTCCGGATCACTACGGCTTGTCAGGACCTTCAGGAACAACCGATTCGCTTGTTCATTCTTGCGGAATTCCGCATTGATCAGCCGTCTGGATCGACGAACCAGTTTCAGCAATTCTGGGTGCATATCCAAATTGGTTTTGTCGATCAGATAAAACACACGGATCACATTGACCGGATCTTTCTCAAAGACATCCGGCTTCGCCGCAATAATGCGCCCGTTCTCGACAAGGAAGTCCTTGGTTCCTTTGATAGATCGCCGCTTGTGCTTGCTTCCCGGAACAAAACTGCCAAGGAACCGCGAAATGCTTGGGGCGGACTTCACATGCTGCTCTTCAAGCGCAGCCGCAAAAATGCGTGTCAGATCACCAACATCCTTCGCAACAAGGAAGTAGTGCTTCATGAACCGCTCAACAGCCCGCATGCCGGGATGGTCCATGTAACCGAGGCGGTCAGCAATTTCCCGTTGAACATCAAAGCTCAAGCGTTCTTCAGGACGGTTCGTCAAAAAATGCAGATGACAGCGGACAGCCCAAAGAAAATCCTGACTCTTTCGGAACCGATTCAATACACGTCGAGAGAATACGCCCTTTTCAACCAGCCCTAAGCCACTGGGAACGCGATAAAAATACTTAGCGATCCAGAACAGCGTGTTCAGATCACGCATACCGCCTTTGCCTTCTTTGACATTGGGTTCAACAAGGTAGCGGGACGCGCCATGGCGTTCATGACGATCATCTCGTTCAGCAAGTTTGGCAGCGATGAAATCCGGCCCTGTACCGGAAACAATTTCCTTGTCAAAGCGCTTGGTAAGCTCTTGAAAAAGCTCAAGATCACCCCAAACATATCGTGCTTCCAAAACAGCTGTGCGAACGGTCATATCTTCGCGGCACTGCTTGATCGTCTCATCAAGATTGCGCGTGGAATGACCGACCTTCAGGCCCATGTCCCAAAGCATGTAGAGGATGAACTCAACAACCTGATCACCCCAGGGCGTTTGCTTATATGGCCAGAGAAACAGCAGATCCACGTCAGAGTGCGGCGCCATCGTTCCGCGCCCATAACCACCAACAGCTATGATGCTGATACGCTCGGATTTTGTTGGATTTTCAACGGGATAAACATAGGTAACCGCGAACTCATAGATCACCTGAATGAGCATATCCTGCACGCAAGACAAGCGCTCGGAACATCGCCGGCCCTGCCCGTCTTCCATCAGGAGCTTTTCAATTTCTTTAAATGCTGCTTTGTGCGTGGCTTTCAGCTTTGTCAAAACATCGCTGCGCAGCTTAAAGCTGTTGCCGTCGCCATCGTGCTTCTCAACCAGCTCTTTGAGTTCGTTGAGAAGGGATTGGGGATCAACCAGTTGATCTACTTTGAGTTCTTCAGGCGTCATATCAGCAGTCCACTTCAAAAGTCAGCAGACTGACTTTACAGAGCTTTGTCGGCTTAGACTAGATATTGTCGCGAGAGCTAACCACTCTTAGTTGATGAATGAGGTGCTCCAGGGATTCCTCTGAGAGTCCATTGATCTTCGAGGCAAGCATGTTCGTCAGCTCGGTCGCCCGGGGTGTCAGGCCACCGGTATCGATGGTGATTTTCGGGTTGGAAAGTTCCGCAAGTCTTTGAAGTTCTTCAGCTTCATCCCAGATCACATTGAAGTAGGTGATCATGCGCTGAACCATGTACCAGGTTGGAGTGCCGCGCTTGCCATGTTCAAGCGCACTCAGGTAGGCAGAGGAAACCGAAAGCGCCTCCGCCATTTCCTTCAGGGTAATCTTCTGCTTAGCCCGCAGCTCTCTAACCTTGGCTCCAAAAGGCGTCATCTTACTGAAATTCCTGCCTTATTTTTTGCGCTTACGAATGCGAACGTAAATCGCACCGCTGCCCCCATGCGAAACATGAGCTTGGTCGAAGCCTACCACACAGCTGCGCATATCAGGAAGAGAAAGCCACTGCGGCACCATTCTGCGCAACACACCACGATCATCGCCATAGGGGCTGCTTGAATAGTCGAGCCCCTTGCCGGTGATCACAAGCACGAGGGAGTAGCCCATGGCCTGCGCTTGATAGATGAACGAGGTTAAGCGTTGATGCGCTTGATACTGCGTCAAACCATGAAGATCGATGCGCGCATCAATATAGCCCTTGCCTCCGCGGACAACTTTTTTGCGCTCTTTCTTGTTGAGCGGTGAAAGCGGAGGCATCGCAGGAACAACAGGCTTGGGCGGGCTATAGTCTGGTGCAGTCTTCCCTTTGGAACCGCGAGACTTTTTGGCTTGAGGCTTCGGTGGAGAGGTCAGCTGCGGCTTAAGCTCAGGCTGAGACACCTCAGCGCTTTGAGCGTGCATAAGGGACTGATCCGGCTCGGAAAGCTGCGTCGTATCTTCCAGCATATCAGAAAGGCGCTCTTGATGAATAGGCGTCAGAGTGGCTTTCACCCTGTCCCACAAGCGCTTGTCTGCTTCGCTCAGCTGCTTTGTTTTGGCTCGCTTTGTGCGATCACCATTCGTCATCTATCTGATCCGTCCACGATCATTTATTATTTTGGAACAAGGAGATAGAATTCCGCACGGTGACGGATATTCCCGGCAACGGCACCTGCCTCTGCACCACTTCCTACATAGATATCGCCGCGCGCGGGGCCTTTGATGGCTGATCCGGTATCCTGAGCAACCATAAGTTTGGCGAAGCGATCACCTGATGTGTCGTAGGTCCTTAACTCACTAGAGACAAAAATTAAACTGCCATAAGTGTGCAGACCATCATCAATTGCCAGTGATCTCAGGTCGGTCAGGGCTGTTCCTGCCCCTCCAATGGCTGCAATCTCAGTGTCTTGCGCAGATTGTAACTCAAAAAAGATGTAGGATTTATTGTGCCGAAACACGTCTTTCTGCTGGGATGGGTTTTTGGATAACCAGGCACGAAGCGCGTCCATGCCCATGTTATCTCTGGAGATTTCGCCTCGCTCAATCAACACACGGCCAATCGCGGTGTACTCATGACCAGACTTGCCTGCAAAAGCTAAACGCCGCAACTCGCCATTAGGTAGGCGAACACGGGCAGACCCTTGAACAGCTGTAAAAAATGCATCTATCGGGTCTTTCACCCACAGCACTTCAAGGCCCATTCCATCCAGTGCACCGTCCATCACATCGCCGCGTGTTGGCATCACCTTCAGGCCTTTGGGATAGGCATGAAGGGGGACAACAAAATCATCCGTGCGAACAAGTGAGCCTTCCAGCTCTGGCATGTAGTAGCCGGTCACAAACCCATCGTCCTCTACGTGCTGAAGCGTAAAGTTCTGTTCTAAAAAGGTTTTTGCATCACTTGCGTTATTTACGTCGATTTTGCGCGTTTTTGCGCAGATAGCGCGTAAATTTGCGTCGCTAATGCCAAATACCTTTGTCGGCAGCGTTCGGCCTTCACTCGCCTCGCAGTGAGCCACAAATGCGGAAAGGGCCGCAGAATGATCATCTGCAGCCCATCCGTCGATTGCGTTGGGATCAAGTGGCCCGGAGAGCTTCGCGCTTCGCATGGTCCTATGGTCTTTTATAAGGGTGTTTCCAGCTACAGCAGCAGAACTTATCCCCGCCGCGACGCTGAGTGCCATAATGAAACTCATAGCGTCGCAAGAGAAAGAAAACGTCATGCAGATTCAGTTGCAACCAGCTTCCAGTTTGGATCGTTCTCACCAGTTACGCGAGCGAAGGTCCAGATGTCAGTCAGGTCACTCACTGCGGTTGGGTCACCATCCACAATGCGGTTTTCAGAATCCCGTGTCGCGGTGATCAGCTGACCCTTGAAGCGAACAGTCACTTCAGCAAGCTTGTCTTTGTCGTTGAAGACCGCTTCCACAATGTCAGCTTTGTCGATGCCCACAAAGGTGGACTCAACACGCTCATTGCGGCTTTCCCGGTCATCAATAGCAGCAGAGAAACCACTGAACACTTCAGGAGAAAGAAGCTCTTTGAGCGTGCGGCGATCACCCTGCGCAAACGACATCAAAATGATTTCGTAAGCGCCGCGTGCACCTTCCGCAAACTCTTTTGGATTGAAAGACGGCTCAGCTTTCCAGATTTCCCGCAGTCCGTGATTCAACTCACTGCCTTTTTTGGCAAGCTTGTCGATTTCGGCCTCAATCTGTTCGCGAGCTTCACGCTCTGCGCGCTCAGGGTCATGTTGAACATGCTCACTGCCTGGAAGAGGAATAACATTGTCCTCATTCTCAGGAGCCTGAGTCTTTTGAGAGTCTTGTTTTTGCTGAGCAGAATACGGGTCAAATGGTTGACGCTCGTTACCGGTGCGATTGCCCAAAACGGAGCGTAACCGCAGGAAAATAACAACTGCCGCAATAAGGAAGATTATGTTGTAGACGTCGAATATTTCGTTCATTCCGAGTACCGACCGGTCCTTTACTCGTGGGCTGCCAGGCGCCGATGATCAAATGCATTAGATATCTAGATAATGTGCTCTAGCGCATTTTTACAGGCTCTGTCACTAATTTAAGGTTTCTATCAGCAACATCCAGCTATTTCGTGTCCATCCCAACGCCTTTTTAAAGTCTTACCACGCAAGTATAAGCTAAAATCAGTCATTGCAATTCTGTGAAGATCACCCACTATAAGTAAGATCGCTTCAAAAAGAAGTGATCAAAAAGCAAAATAAACCTGAACCTACGCGGACGCTATGCCACTCGGACTTATCATTCTTGCCTGTTTCATTCTGCTACCAACCATAGAGATCTATCTCTTTATTGAGGTTGGAAGTGTTATCGGGGCAATTCCAACAATCCTGTTGACTGTAGCTTCCGCAGCTGCCGGCACCTATATGCTGCGCCAGCAGGGGCTGTCTTTGCTCATGCGCATGCGCGCTGAAATGGACTCGGGACGAGTTCCAAGTCATGAGATGATGCATGGCGCGATGATCGTGTTTGCGGGCCTCATGCTGTTGATTCCAGGCTTCTTTACAGACGCAATTGGCCTTCTGCTCTTCATTCCACCACTGCGTGAGGTGATTGGCAACTATCTGGCGCGCCACGTGAAGGTGCAGAACCTCAACGTCAATCCGGGTTACCGTCGCCGCGATGGCACTGTGGACCTGAATGAAGATGAGTGGAGCTCCTCCCGTCATACAGAGCAGGATGATGACCCTTCCCGTCCTCGTTCCAATGACCCGGACCAGATCAGTCCATGGTCTACTGACGACGACAAGCGTCGCTAAACCCTGCCAAGTTTAACGGAGAGCCGCCTGAACTGCCGCAGGGCTCTCCAGCAAAGTCGCGACCAGCGCGATCAGGTAAGTGACGTCCAGCTCTTGCTTTGCATTCCACGTGGTGGAGAAGCACCAGTCATTTCCGTCGATGTCTACCAGCGCATACGTCATGTTGAGCACACCAATCTCACTGCCGCCCTTATAAGCATATGACGCCCAGTTATCCGGTTCGGCCACACCCGGATTTACGAAAATTCCCTTGATATCCTTCACTTTTGTCACAATCTCGCACAGCTCGCGGTTCGAGATGTACCACTCAACACCCTCTGTCAAAGGCACAGAAACCTTGTCGATTGGTGGAAGTTGAGCCGGTAAGGCAGCGAGAATCCGTGCCCGCTCCTCTGGCCCTGCTTGGCGATAAGCTTCTGCAGCTTGCTCATCCGCTTTCAGATGAAACAGCTGCTGCGTCGTCAGAGCCGGCGAACTTTCTCCCGGCAACATCACACTTTCCTGCCCCACCAGATCCATCAGCAAGTCCGTGGCCGTGTTGTCCGAGATCTCGATCATATTGCGCGCCACATCCAGCAAAACAAACTTCTTGCCAACCGGCTCATTCTGCATCGTACCACCTGGATACGAGATATGCCGTTGCTCCAGTGTGATCTTGTCCTGCCAGGTCAGGTCTCCGTCCCTGACCTGCTGCGCCACTTGGTCCAGCACATAAAGCTTGAAGGCAGATCCGACGGCCAGTTGTGCATCACTGTTGTTCTCAGCATGCACCTTCCCGTTCTGCATCAGTAAAAAGCTCTGCGTCGCGGTCTGCTGCTTCATGTGTTCCAGCAGGTCTTCGTGTTTCACATCCTTCACAAGCGCAAAGCGAAACAGCAGCCCCGTCAGCTGACCGGTCTTATTCTGCTTCAAAAGCGTTGGAATCCTGTAGGATTTCGTCTCAACAAGAAACTTGTGCGGGTCCTTGGTCGCTTCAACATGAAGCGCAGGGCCATAGATTGAGCGTTGTTGTGAAAGAATGGAGACGAGAAGTTCTTTCGGGATCTTCTTGTAGACTTCGGGCGCAAAGTCATCGGCATCAAAGTCCGGCCTATTCCAGATTTTCTTGAGCAACTCTGGCGGGCTTGTGGCCTCCTGAGCGCTTAAGGGCTGTGGAGCGATGACTAAAACTGCAACAGCGCATAACGCCTTAAAATACCTAAGCAATTGCATCTCCAGAATATCCGGTGGAACTATATGTATCCTAGGCGCATAAAAACTAACATTACCTTAGGTCATAAAGATACAAACCATAACATCAGGCCGCGTTGCAAAGTCTCAGGTAGCCCTTTGGCAATCAGGCGCGGTAACCAACAATTAAAGTTGAAGAGATGCCGCTAGTATTCGCATCCCTTAAAACTTATGATTGCACGAATTAATTAGTAAATTTATGGGCGGTATTACATGGCGGCGCACCAAACCTCCAGTCGTGTGGATTGGGTCGACTACGCGAAAGGCTTTTGCATCTTTCTCGTGGTGATGATGCATTCAACCCTTGGGGTTGGAAGCGCCATTGGTGAAATGGGGTTCATGGGCGACATTGTTGCCTTTGCAAAGCCCTTCCGTATGCCGGACTTTTTCATGATCTCCGGCTTGTTCCTCGCCTTGACGCTGGATAGGGACTGGCGCCTGTATCTGGATCGTAAAGTCGTCCATTTCTTCTACTTCTACATTCTCTGGCTTACGATCCAGTTTGGAATGAAAGCACCGTCCTTCGCATCAGAGTTTGGTTGGGATGGCGTGTTGATGCACTACGCGCTCGCCTTCGTACAACCATTCGGAACCCTCTGGTTCATCTACGCCCTGCCCGTTTTCTTCGTCATCACCAAACTGCTGCACTCACTAAAAGTGCCGTGGCAAGTGACCTTGCTGGTCGCTGCAGGCCTGCAAATCAGCGCGTTGCACACCGGCTCTGTGCTGATTGATGAGACAGCCGCTCGCTTTGTGTTCTTCTTCGCAGGCTACATTTTTGCGCAAAAGATCTTCGTCATTGCTGACTGGGTGCGTGAGAATGTGCTGAAAGGCTTGGCCTTTGTGTTTGTCTGGGCCGTCGTCAACGGCCTGTTCGTTGGCTACGGCTATGCCGACCTGCCATTCGCCTCGCTTGCTCTGGGCGGTTTGGGCGCATTGGCGGTGATCACCGTTTCTGCTCTGCTTTCCAAGGTGAAGGCGTTGGATCTGTTGCGCTATATGGGCAAAAACTCCATCGTGATCTACCTGTCCTTCTTCTTCCCGATGGCTGTATCGCGCACTATTCTGCTCAAACTGGGCATCATTCAGGATGCGGGCGTGATCTCGCTAATCGTCACGTGCACCGCAACCATCGCACCGATGGTCCTGTTCTGGCTGATCACCAAAATAGGTTACGGCCAGTTCCTGTTCAAACGTCCGGCATGGGCCTACATCGCGGAAATGCCACGCGCCAAGAGCCCTGCACCGTCACCAACCTGATATCTGCGCGAAATCGCTGATCTGCCTAAGCCCTCGGAGCAGCTGCTTTCGGGGGCTTTTTGCATGCATGTTCAGCAAGCGCCAATTTTAGTGGTTGGGTTCAGAAGGTCTTTCCGGTCTTTGCTTAGGCTTTGCGGAAGCAAACGGTGTGACAAGATCAAGGAACGTATCTCCATGAAACTCGGGGCTCTCAGGGTTCTGCCGCTTCTCTTCATTCTAGTGGCCATCGGCTGGCTGGAGCTACGCCCCCACCCCGCTGTCGCGCAAAAAGAAGATAAAGCACGTCAAATCCTCAATAAGACCATCGAGAAGTTCAGTGAAATCAAAGCCATGAGCTTTACCGTCTACGCGAGTGAGGAGCGCATCTTTAAAGACATGGTACCGCTGAACTTTGTGTTTGAATACACAGTCAACATCCTCGGACAGGGTGATCTGAAAATCGACCTCCCACGACCCGATGGTATGAGTGAAATCTATCTTGATGATGGCATAATCACCTACTTTGATAAAACGCGGAACATCTACACCCAGGGTGATTTCAGAGGCACTTCATCGGAATTTATTCAGGTGCTACGCACTGATTTCCAGCTCACACTGCCCGGCATTGATCTGGTCAACCCGGAACTGGACCAGATGCTCGACGACCTGACAACACGGTCCGTCTATGTCGGGCGTGAGGTTCTGCCAGAAGGGATTGCCCATCATCTTGCCTTTTTTAACGATCAGGTAGATTGGCAATTGTGGGTCTACGAAGACAGCGGCCTGCCCGGTTATCTCATTATCACCTATAAGGATCTTGCTGGCGTGCCCCAAACACATCTGTCCTATCGAGGTTGGAATCTCGATCCTAAGTTCAGAGGAGAAGATTTCAAATTCAATCCACCGGAGGGGGCTGAACACTTCAGTTTGCCCGCCCTTTCAGCGATAGAAAGCGGAGGGAGCTCAAGATGATTTACTCCACATCAATGCCACACCTCAAAAACATGCTCAGATCATTGGCTGTCCTGGCCTTTATCTCAGGCACTGGCATGTTCTCAGCCCAAGCGCAGGACACTCCGCCTCCCCCAAAACAGGCCACACCCGCCGAAGTTGTGGAGTGTGAGGAAGAGCACATGAAGCGTGAGGGCATAGCTGATCTGGGCGGCTCTCAATACCGCGATAAGATCCGCGATCTTTGCAACAAATCCGTACATGGCGCTGACAAAGCAGAGGCAGGAAAAGAGCCAGCCACCAACGATTATTACTTCAGCGGCGACAACAACGGCTTTGTCTATGAGCTCAATGAAGAATGTCAGCAGATCCGCATTCAGGATGAGCTGATTTTCATCTGCCCGGAAGGCAAATACAAACCAACCATCCGCAACAACCAATCCGGTTTCATGCCTTATTTAGAGCCCGTGGAACCCATTAGGCAGGGTGAGAAGCCGTGAGGCAGTCACCCTCCGCTAAAACATCATTGAAAAAGGGTTAATTCCTCTTTCTTTGTCGGCCCAAGGCGGGCATGATCCCGCTCATGTCGACACAATCCATTGCACTAGCTCTCACAGAGAACGATCACCTCATCCTGATCGATGGCTCTACCTTCATTTTCCGCGCATATCATGCGCTGCCGCCGCTTACTCGCAAGCCCGACGGACTGCCCGTTGGCGCGGTTTCCGGCTTCTGCAACATGCTTTGGAAGATGATGCAGGAAGGCCCCACCAAAGAAACTGGTGACGAGCCAACCCACTTCGCCGTGATTTTCGATAAGTCCGGCAAAACGTTCCGCAACGATTTCTACCCGGAATACAAAGCTCACCGCCCACCGCCGCCGGAGGATCTGCGCCCGCAGTTTGGCCTGATCCGTCAGGCAACCCGCGCGTTTGGCGTACCTGCCATTGAGCAGCAGGGCTATGAGGCGGACGACCTGATCGCCACCTACGCCCGTCAGGCAGCCGCGCAAGGCGCCCGCGTCACCATTGTTTCCGGCGATAAAGACCTGATGCAGCTTGTCACCGACAAGATCGGCATGGTCGACACCATGAAAAACAAGGTGATCGGCAAGCCAGAGGTCTTCGAGAAATTCGGCGTTGGCCCGGAAAAGGTCGTCGAAGTGCAGTCGCTCGCAGGCGATAGCGTCGATAACGTGCCCGGCGTCCCAGGCATCGGCCTCAAAACCGCCGCTCTGCTCATCAACGAGTTTGGCGATCTGGATAGCCTTCTGGCACAAGCCGACACCATCAAGCAGAAGAAGCGCCGCGAGAACCTCATCGAGTTCGCCGAGCAGGCCCGCATTTCCAAGCGCCTCGTGCAGCTGGAAGAGGCCGTGCCGGTGGAAACTCCAGTCGAAGATTTCACCGTGTGTGATGTGGATGGCGCGCAGGCAGTTGGCTTCCTCAAAGCCATGGGCTTCACCAGCCTCACCAAAAAAGTGGCAGATAAAACCGGCGCTGTGCTGGAAAACATCGAGCCGATTGAGCCTGTGATTGAAGGCTGGGAAAGCACTGCAAAACCGGCAGAACAAGCTGAGGATTCTGCGGGAGAACTTGAGGATAAAGCATGGACCGCCGCGCCTCTGGCAGAGAAAGTTGCAGCTGAAATATCTGCGCTGCCTATAGATAATTCCGCATACGAAACAGTTTCCACCACTGAGCGCCTCAAAGAGTGGATAGCGCAGGCCTATGAAGTGGGCTACGTGGCTGTGGACACTGAGACAGATGCCCTCAACGCCATGGAAGCTGGCCTTGTTGGCGTTTCCCTCTCCTGCACTCCGGGCAAAGCCTGTTACATCCCGCTGGCCCATGTAGATGGCGAAGGTGATCTCTTCAGCGGCGGTGCGCTGCTGGAAGGCCAGATTCCGCTAAACGAAGCGGTCGCTCTGCTCAAGCCAATGCTGGAAGACCCGGCTGTCCTAAAAATCGCGCAGAACATGAAGTACGACTGGCTCGTGCTCAAGCGTTACGGTGTGGAAATGGCACCGTTTGACGACACGATGCTGCTCTCCTATGCGCTCGACGCGGGTATGGGCGGCAATGGCATGGATGAGCTCTCCCAGCGCTGGCTCAACCACACGCCAATTCCGTTTAAGGAAGTGTGCGGCTCCGGCAAATCGCAAATCTCCTTCGACAAGGTGCCGCTGGACAAAGCCACCTCCTATGCGGCGGAAGATGCAGACGTCACCCTGCGCCTTTGGAAAATCCTCAAACCACGCCTCGCTGCTGAGGAAATGACCGTGGTTTATGAGCGTTTGGAACGCCCTATGGTGGCAACGCTGGCCAAAATGGAGCGCCGCGGCATCTCCATCGACCGTCAGATGCTCTCCCTGCTCTCCGGCGAGTTCGCGCAAGGCGCAGCCGCGCTGGAAGCTGAAATCCACGATAAGGCAGGCGAAATCTTCAATGTCGGCTCGCCAAAGCAGCTGGGTGAAATCCTGTTTGGCAAAATGGGTTTGCCGGGCGGTAAAAAAACCAAAACCGGCGCATGGTCCACCTCGGCTTCCGTGCTGGATGACCTCGCCGCCCAAGGCCATGAACTGCCTAGCAAAATTGTAGAGTGGCGCCAGCTCAGCAAGCTGAAATCCACCTACACCGACGCCCTGCCAAGCTTCATCAATCAGGAGACGGGCCGCGTCCACACCTCGTTCTCGCTGGCGTCCACCTCCACGGGCCGTTTGTCCTCCTCCGAGCCAAACATCCAGAACATCCCGATCAGAACCTCTGAAGGTCGCAAAATCCGTCAGGCGTTTATCTCTGGGAAGGGCAAAAAGCTCATTTCTGCCGATTACAGCCAGATTGAACTGCGCGTGCTCGCCCACATGGCCGATATTCCGCAGCTCAAACAAGCGTTTGCGGACGGGCTCGACATTCACGCCATGACAGCAAGCGAGATGTTTGGTGTGCCGATTGAGGGCATGGACCCAAGCGTTCGCCGCCGCGCCAAAGCCATCAACTTCGGCATCATCTACGGCATTTCCGCGTTCGGTCTTGCAAACCAGCTGGGCATTGGTCGTGGTGAAGCAGGCGATTACATCAAAACCTATTTTGAGCGCTTCCCCGGCATCAAAGAGTACATGGAAGAAACCAAAAAGTTTGTCCATGCAAACGGTTACGTCGAAACCATCTTTGGCCGCCGTGCTCACTACCCGGATGTAAACACCAAAAACCCGAACATGCGCCAGTTCTACGAGCGCGCAGCCATCAACGCCCCAATTCAGGGCTCAGCGGCAGATATCATCCGCCGTGCCATGGTGCGTATGGACGAGGTTCTGGAAACGGCAAATCTGGACGCGCAAATGCTGCTGCAGGTGCACGATGAATTGATCTTTGAACTGCCTGAGGATCAGGTGGATGAGACCAAAAAACTCGTCATCACCACCATGGAAAAAGCAACAGAACCCGCCCTCCAGCTCTCGGTCCCTCTCAAAGTAGAAGCCGAAGCCGCCACCAACTGGGAAGAGGCGCACTAGCGCTTCTTTTTCCCTCAGGGCAAGGCAATTTGCCCCAGCAAACAGTGCGATCCCGGGCCAAGCACCCTGCCAACCCGGGCCGCACAAAACCACGCACATAAAGCCTTTGCCCATCTGCAGACCACGAACACTGAAGCCGCCAAGCCACACCCCTTCGGTGTCTTCCCGGCCCCCGATGTACATACCGGAG
>NZ_LMCK01000004.1:0-11117 GCF_001623165.1 Pseudovibrio sp. WM33 | reverse complement strand
GTGCTCGGTGCTCGGTGCTCGGTGCTCGGTGCTCGGTGCTGCGTACACGAAACATCACATGCCATGCTGTGAAGCGTTGTGTTTGCTGAATTCTTGGCATTTGATAGAAACCAATCAAATGGAGCCCGCTTAAGGGGGAGACACTCCTTATCCGTCCGAAACTTGAGATTGCTTTCGCTGGCTTGTGTTTTGTGCCAATAAGACGCTATGGATCTGAACCAACTTGATGATCGGCTGAAAGCTGACTGCGAGAAGTGCGCTGCGCTGTGCTGTGTGGCGCTTGCCTTTGATAAGTCGAGTGTTTTCCCGTTTGATAAAGCTGCTGGCGAGCCTTGCCGAAATCTTGAGAGCTGTGGGACCTGCAAGATCCATTCTGATCTGGCGACGACCGGGTACAAGGGCTGTGTTCAGTTTCACTGTCATGGAGCTGGGCTGATTGTCACGCAGGATCTGTTTTCCGGTAATACATGGCAGATGCAGCCGCATTTGCTGCGGCCTATGATGGAAGCCTTCTGGGTGTTCTTGCGGCTTCAGGAGCAGGTGTTGCTGCTGAGGCATGCAGCCAACTTGCCTTTGCCAGAGACTAAGCAAAAAGAGTTGCATGCATTTTTAGATGAGCTTTGCCCTGAGAACGGCTGGAGCTGGGATGCCTTTGAAAATCTGGATCAGGCGAGAGTGTCCGCAGAAGTTAAGGGCTGGCTTGCTTCCCTGCGGGATGTACTGGCCTAGCTTTTAGATTATGCGATTTCAGGCTTGGTGGCTTTGACCATCAGGAGGAAAGCAGAGAGATCTTTCCAGCGGTGGAAGCGTGGCGCCAGCTGGATCGCCTCCTTTGTTGATTTGGGTTCCTGAATCTCCTTGATTTGAAGACCTGCCTTGGTGATGGGGTTTAGATAATCGCTCAAGGTGCGAGGGAATCTGGTTACGCTGAAGTGCTGGGTCTCTGAATGGTCTCCGCGCCGGGCGAACTTCCAATGATCTGCGAAGTGGCTTTGGTCGGCGTACCTAGAGACAACCAAGCATGTTGTGTCTCCTTCCTTGTCTTTTCGCCAAGAAAACTTGTGTTGGAGCTGAAGGAGCTGGTTGTACCAGTGATGCCTATTGGGACTTTTTGCTTCTCGGCAATTGCATGGGCGATCATGTTCTTGAAAGATCAGCGCCAGACATGTGAGCACCTGCTCTTGCCAGCTTGAGGGTGTTGTTGCTTTCCCCGCAGCCGAGATCAATAATGTGCGCGCCGCTGAGATTGCTCAGAGAGGCATCAAAGGCATAAGAAATTGTGAGGTATGACTTTGGAGCACATTGCAGTCCTTCGTAAGGCGTAGGCATTCGCGGGTACAGAATGGTGTTGATGGCCAATTTGCCGACATTCTCCTCAGTACAGGGCCTCGCCGGTTTTATGTTCTTGCTATTTCTGATTGCATACGTCCCGCGAGTTAGCACAGGGTGCAAAAGGAGGTCCAATAGCAGCAGAGCGATAATCATGGGTATTGGTAGAACTGGCATCAGGCGAGGTCCTTTTCCTTACTTAATAGGACCTAACTTCTGATTTGCGTGACCTTAAACCGGATTCAGGTCGAATAAAATTCCATCAGCGTCTGAATGAGGGTGTCAACATTTAAACCAATTCACAGAAAAGTGCCCCATGAAACATACATTCCTTGCGCTCGCTTTGACCCTCTCTGCTGGCACCGAAGTCGCCGCACAAGATGTCGGCCTCGTCGAGCTGACGATAGCGGCTTCCCATCATAGCCAAGATATGCAAATTGCTGTCATGTTCCCTGCCGTGGGTAAGCACCAGACTGTGATTGCTGAAAATGAGATATTCTATGGAACTTCTGTGTTCAAAGACGCCGAGCCAATACAAGGACAATACCCAGTCGTTCTTCTCTCACATGGATGGGGCGGAAATTACGCGCGCATGGCTTGGCTTAGCGCCGGGTTGGTTTCGAGAGGGGCAATCGTTGTAGCGGTCAATCACCCAAATACTACAACCTTCGACTTTGACTACGCCTCCGCACTCGACCATTGGACTCGCGCCGAAGACATGTCCGCCGCGTTGGACTATGTTTTACAAGATCCGATTTTCGCACCCATCATCGACGAAACACGGATCTTTGCCACAGGTTTATCCTACGGGGGATGGACTGCCCTTTCTCTTGCGGGCGTCCAAGGCAGTCGCGATGGGTTTTTCGACTATTGCAAAACTGCTGGTGCAGGGTCACAGTTTTGCAATGAACTGACAGCAGAGGGCGTCGACATTACGGCAATCGATCAAGACAGGTATGAGGCATCCTACAGGGATCCACGTATCAGTGGCGTCGCGGCTATTGATCCTGGTCTAACTTGGGATCTTGCGCCACAGGATGTGCAGGATGTAACGGTTCCGCTTCTTCTTGTAGGGTTGGGCGAAGGAACCCATAGGCTTAATGCGACAGACACGAGCGCCATGGGCAGCAATTTTGAGGCTTTGGTGCCGCAGGCTTCTGTTAAGACTATCGCACCCGCTACGCATTTTACAGCACTTGGACTGTGTAAGCCCGCAGGTGAAGCTCTTCTGATCGAAGAACAAGACGATCCTGTCTGCACTGACCCGGTGGGGACGGATCGAACTCAGGTGCTTAACACCATTATCGACGCCTTGGCGGATCACTTTGAATTAAACTGAGGCACTCCATGGGGCATCTGGGCATGGGGGTACAGATGTCCTTGCTATCTTTCAATGCGGCACACTGATACCTACTGAATTGGCGTAGTATTGCCGACTTGATTCAACGTTGCATGCCCAACGCCAAGCCGAGACAGTCGATATTGGTGCAGACCGCAGCAATTGGCAAATAGGCTCAACGACCCGTGACACATCCAGCAAAAGTGAGCACAGAGGTCCAACCGAAAAGTGTTCATGAAAACGCCCGCAGTAACTTCTAAAAGAATTGCCTCAACCCCAGATGGAAACGCTCGAATTTCCGTTGTTGGCCAGACTCGATCAGCAATAACTTGATATTGATCTGCGTTTGGCCTCAATGGTTGGCAACAAGGGCATTGGTGAACTGCTTTGCTGAAAAGGTTGCGGACATGACACATAGGACTAGGCTTGTCGAACCGTGATGGTCAGCCCTGATCTCTTAGATTTCCGTGGTGTTGGCATGCTGCATTGTGTATAGGAATGCAACTCCTTTGGCAGGTGATATTGCGGCGTGAACGACACTTCAAAAACAATCAATTTTGACCATGTTTCCATTGAACGGAGCGGTTTGACGATCATCAGTGATCTGAGTGTTGCGCTGCCGGATCAGCGGGTTGGGATTATTGGTCGGAACGGGTCTGGCAAGTCTACGCTTGTGCGCAGCCTGAATGGTTTGCTGCCGGTGAGTGCCGGATCTTTGCTGGTTCACGGTGTTTCTGCTGAGGAAGGGGCCAAGAAGCTGGCACGGGTGACTGGGTTTGTGTTCCAGAACCCGGATCATCAGCTGATCTTTCCGACCGCTCTGGAAGAGTTGAGCTTTGGCCTGCGCCAGATTGGGGTGGGCAAAGCGGATGCAAAGGTGCAGAGCCTTGCGTTGTTGAGAGACCATGGCATTGAGCAGTTGGGAGAGCGTCCGGTTCATGAGCTTTCTGAAGGTCAAAAGCAGCTGATCTGTATTTTGGCCGTGCTCATCATGGAACCGAAACTGCTGGTGCTGGATGAGCCGTTTTCCAGTCTGGATTTGCGGACACGAGTGGCACTGCGGCGGAAGCTGGAGAAGCTGGATCAGCAGATCCTCTTTGTCAGCCATGAGCTGGATGCGCTGAGTGACTATGACAAAGTGCTCTGGATTGAAGACGGTAAGCTCAAGCAGTTTGGTGTGCCTGCGGATGTGCTGGCAGACTATCAGGCGCATGAGCTTTCTGGCGTGGACCTTCATTTTGAGGGGGTAGCGCGCGCATGATCTCCCTTTACATGGCGGGTAACAGTTGGGCGCATAAGCTTCCTGCCAGAGTGAAGCTGATCTTTTTGTTTGTGCTGAGCCTGCTGATCATTCCGTTCAATACGCTTTGGTTCTCTGCTGCTCTGCTGGTGTTTGTGGTGGCGCTGTATGCGACGCTTGGCCGGCAGGGGCTGGAGAAGGTGAAGGTGGTTCGCCCGCTGCTCTGGATGATGGGGATCATCTTTTTGGTGCACGTGTTGCTGGGTGATATTGAGCAGGGCATTATTGCTGTGTTGCGTCTATTGGCGATGGTGCTCCTTGCCAATTTTATTAGTATAACAACGCATATGGAGGCCTTGATGGATGCGGTGGAACCGTTGTTCCGGCCTCTGCGTGTGTTTGGCATCTCCCCAAGACGCGTGTCGCTGGCAGTAGCCTTGGTTATCCGGTTTGTTCCGGTGCTGCTAGCGGTTTATGCGTCCCTGCAAGAAGCGTATAAAGCCAGAACAGCCCACGCCAACAGCTGGCGCTTGCTTGCCCCATTTGCGTTACACGCGATTAAAATGACAGATCATGTTGCCGAAGCTTTGACAGCCCGAGGCGGGGCTGACGGCTTTGACCGTGATAAGAAATAGATAGGATGACTATGTCTAGCGATCGTTCTCTTGTTCAGATTGCATTTTATGCGGCGCTGATTGCTGCTCTGGGTTTGGTACCCAAGATTGAGCTGGGTCTTGCTGGTGGAATTCCAATTACAGCGCAGTCGCTTGGTGTGATGCTGGCTGGCATGATGCTTGGCCCGGTTCGTGGTGGGCTTGCCGTTGCTTTGCTGCTGTTCCTCGTTGCGCTTGGCCTGCCGTTCCTGGCTGGTGGTCGCGGTGGCATCGGCGTGTTTTATGGCGCAACTGCAGGCTATCTGGCAGGCTACTTTGTTGGCGCGATTGTCACTGGTGCGATCATGAAAGCCATGCGCAACATGAACGTTGTGTTCGGCGCGGTTGTATCTGGCGTCGTTGGCGGCATTGTTGTGGTGCATGCGCTCGGCGTGCCGGTGCTGGCCTACAAAGCTGGTATGTCCATGGAGAAAGCCATCATGGTTGGCAGCTTGCCGTTTATTCCGGGTGACCTGATCAAGGTTGCTCTTGCTGCTGTTGTCGCACACACAATTGCGCGCGGATTGCCTTCTGCAATGCTGTCACGCAACTAAGTCAGCTACAATGAGTTTTGAGAAAGCCGGTTCCTTTTGGAGCCGGCTTTTTCTTTGATTAGTTGCGCGATAGTAATAGAACTGGCAATGCTTTTTCTGAGAGGCAGACATTGGCGCTAACCAGCAAAATTACTGCGTTTAATCCGGCTTGGTCCAATATGTTCGAGAAGGAAAGAGGACGTATCTCGGGTGCTTTCGGAGATACTCTTGTTTCGATCTATCATGTTGGCAGTACAGCGATCACAGGATTAGCAGCAAAGCCTGAAATCGATATGCTGGTCGAAGTTTCCAGCCAGCAGCGCACATCTGAAGTAGACAACGTTATGCGTTCATTGGGCTATTCTCGAGGAAAAGATCTTTCGCCGGAACATTACTTCTATCGGCGGGATGTTGATGGAGTTCGGACTCATAAAGTGCATGTCTGTCCTACAGGACATTCGCAGATTTCTAGAATGCTGCGCTTCCGCGATTTGCTTCGTCAGGATGTTGAATTGAAAGATCAATATCAGTGCCTCAAGCTTAAGCTAGAGGCAGAAAACACTGATGGCATCAAAGAGTATCTAGCTGGTAAAGCACCGTTCATTGACGCCATACTGAAGGCAAAACCCGATAGCAGCAACTGATTGCAGCTGTGCCTTGGCGTTTAGTGAACAAGTGCCTCGTCCAGGTGCTTCAGGGCTTTGATGAGCAGGCCCTGGAGGATGAAGTCTTCATCCCATGGCAGGACTTCCAGATTGACGGCATCCAGCAAGGGGGCAAGCAAGCTGCTTTCCAGCCCCTTGTTCATGCCGTGCTTGAAAAGGTCGTAGGCTTGCATGGCCTTGCCGGTGAGAACGATGCGGCTTGGGTCCAGCAATGAGATTGTGCGGGCGAGGCTGACGCCCAATGCAAAGCCTGCATCTGTGAAGACCTTTTGTGCCTGTGCATCACCTATGCGGGCTCTGGCGCGCAGGTTCTGAATGTACTCCGGCCCGTAGAACATGGCGGAGGGAGAGGTTTCCTTGGGCAGTTTCTGGGCTTCACGGTAAAGCGCATAGTCGGCGATGTAGGCTTCCAGACAGCCCTTCTTGCCACATCTGCAGGCTGCTCCATCTGGCGTAAATGGTGAGTGGCCGTATTCTGCGGCAGCTCCGGTTTCACCACGGTAGAGCGCGTTTTTGATGAAGATGCCCATGCCGACGCCGCGGTCGATATACACCACCACAAAGTTGCCGCTGTACTTCTCAGCGTCCTGCCGGTGCAGGGCTTCGGCAATCATGTTGGTGTCGTTGTAAAGCGTGCAGGTGATGCCGAGGGTTTTGGAGAGCTTGGCTGTGAGTTCCACCTGTCGCTCCGCAATGGTGGGTGACCAGATGATGGAGCCGTTGCGTTTGCCGACGATGCCTTGCGTTGCCACGGTGATTTCCATGACGCTGCGGGCGCGAAGCGGCTCTGTTTTCATCAGCGCTTTGATGTGGCGGGCGAGCAGGGCGATGAATGCTTCGCCGCCCATATCGGAGGATTCTACCATGAACTTGGCTTCGGCATGCTGGTGGCCGGTATAGTCCACCAGAGCAAGCGAAACACGGTCTACCGAGAGTTTGACCGTGACCACATGGGCGACATCATCACGCAGACGCAGATAGGTGCGCGGGCGGCCACGGGTGTTGGCATCCGGATTGGGCTGCTCTTCCACCTCTGTGATCAGACCGCGATCTTTCAGATCAGCGGTGATGGAGGTGACGGCGGCTAGAGAAAGACCTGTTAACCGGCCAAGGTCGACACGGGCCAGAGTGGTATGACGCCGCAACGTGGACAACACCACGAACCGGTTTTGGCGACGAACCTGCTCTCTACTGGCTTTTTCGATCATTCGAGTACTGGCCTGCACTGTGTGTTCAAAACATGTCCGCGTTCATTTGTATTCACGCCTTAGGCCCTGAACATTTGTTTTCTAGCGCATTCTTTTATCTGCGAGATAAGCATAAGTATTTGAGGACCAGTAAATAAAGAGAGTAATCGTATAAATCAGCGTTTTCACCCGAAAGTTGAAGTGACCTAATCGTAAGTCCTAGCTCGTTTGTTGAGGTGCTGTTCCGTCATCTTCATCTGTTTGAGCTGGTAAAGTTTCTGGCATCAGGAACAGGTACATGGTGCCGCCGATGAAGGCCAGAACCGCAAGGGTGATGAAGGCGGGAGAATAGCCGAAAAACTGGACGATTTCTTCAGCAAGCAGGTTGGATGCAGCCGAACCAATGCCAACCACGGCGGCGAGGGCGCCTTGCACCAGATTGAAGCGGCCTGTGCCTCGGGTCAGATCTGCAGCGATGAGCAGGATAATCACGCCGAAGATGCCGTTGGCGATGCCATCCAGTGATTGCACGGAGATGAGTGCGACGGGGTCTTCCAGCCACATGAACAGCATGCCGCGAATGGGCAGAATGAAGAAGGCGAGCAGGAAGAGCGGCTTGCGGCCCCATATGTCTGCTCTGGCAGCGCAGATGATGGACATGATGGTCATCCAGAACTGTGCCACGACGATGCAGGTTGCTGCAAAGGCGACGCCGATGTTGACGTTGGAATTTACCGAGAGCTTCTGCCCGACCAGTGGCAGCATAGCTGCATTGGCAAAGTGGAACATGAATACGCAGAGCACCAGTGTGAGCAGGCGTTTGTCTGCCAGGATAGTGCTGACGGTGGATGGTTCATCGCCATCGTTGGGAGTGTGGTGCAAGCCACCTCGTGCCGCGTTGTGGTTGATGGCCGAGCCGCTGACCATGCCGATGCTGATGGCCATGCCGACGGCCATGAGGGCAACAAGCCAGAACACGCCTTCTGCCGAGATCCACAGTGCGAGACCTGCACCCAGAATGGCGGCAAACACATTGCCGGAATGGTTGGCTGCCTGATTGGCGCCCATTTGTACAGTGAAATGGTCTGGCCCTGATATGCCCAGAGTTATGGCGGCGATGCAGGGGCCGACAAAGGCGACGGCAATGCCCATGAAGATCTGCGCGATGTAAATCACTGCCGGATACTGCGAGAACAGCAGGATCGAGATGGTTGCGAAGCCGATGAGCAAGGCGCAGGAGGCGAGGAGCAGGCGTTTTTTGCGGGTGCTGTCGATGAAGGCACCGGCGGGTGTTTGCAAGGCGACGGTTGTCAGCGAGCCAATGGCGAGGACCATGCCGATGTTGCCGGGGGACCATTGCAAGCCCGTGAGCAGGTAGATTGCAAGATAAGGTCCAATTCCACCCACGACATCGCCGGCGAAGAAGTTCGTCGAAAGCATTGCCTTATTGAGTTTCATGGAGACCCTGGACTGTTGCGTGATCTGCGTTGAGAATAGGTGAGAGTTCTCTCCAAGCCCCCAAGGATTTTGGTCTATTGTCGAAGTGGCGGTTAAGCTGCTGTCAAACCACGGTGGCTACGGTGGGGCATGTCGGTTTCTCTTGCTGTTTCCGCCCTCATTTTCCTCGGAATTGCCGTGCGCCAGTGGCTTCCGCCCATGGTGCGGATCTGGCACATCATGCTGGCGGGCGCGATTGTGCTGTTGGTGCTGGGGGAGATCAGGCCTGTGGATGCGTTTCATGCGGTGGACTGGCAGCTGATCTTCTATCTGTTTGCCGTGTTCAGCATTGCCTCGTCGCTGTATGACACGGGTCTTTCGCAGGAAATAGCGGATATGCTGCTGAAGCGGGCCAACGCTGGTGTCGTGTTGCTGTGGTTCATTGTGGCCTCAGCGATTTGTGCAGCGGTGTTGACCAATGATGCGGCGGCGGTGATTGGCGTGCCTATTGCTATTATCCTGAGCCGTGCCTTCAGGTGGAAACTGGCTGTGGTTTTGGTGACACTGTGTGCCGCGGTGACGGTTGGTTCCATGGTCTCACCCGTTGGCAACCCGCAGAACATTCTGGTGGTGAATGCCGCCAATTTTCAGAATATGCTGGCGACGTTCATTGTGTGGGCTCTGGTGCCCGGTGTGGTCTGCCTTGTGGCTGTGTTCTTCCGCTTCCACCAGCTGGTGAAGAAGAATGGATCGGATGAGAGTGCGTTGGTCTCTGAAGACGTAGAAACGCAGGCAGAAGCGGTTGAGGTGAGCCGGCGGCAATGGCCTGCGATGGTTTCTGTTGTGCTGCTGGTGGGCATCATCACCGGCGATAGTTTGGGGCGGACGTACTTTCACCTTGGCCCGCTGCCGTTTGGCTGGGTTGGGCTGTTGTCCTGCCTGCCGATCTATCTGGCAGGAGATGAGCGCCTGCGGGTGTTCAAGGAGGTGGACTGGGCGACGCTGATCTTCTTTGTGGCCATGTTTATCGTCACTGGCTCACTCTACCAATCCGGCTCCCTGCAATACCTGCTAGGCTCCTTGCAAGGAGAGCTGGCAGACCTGACGATAACCGCTGTTGTGAGCTTTTGGGCCAGCCAGCTGTTTTCCAACGTGCCGGTGGTGGAACTTTACCTGAAGCTGCTGGATGGCGGCGGTACCGGCACCTTCATGATGCTCTCAACCATCTCCACCGTGGCCGGAAACCTGTTCATCATCTCCGCAGCCAGCAACGTCATCGTGGTCCAGCAAGCCGAGAAATTCGGCGCCACCCCCTTCACCTTCTGGCAATTCTGCTGGTGGATGCTACCGATTACGGTGTTTTGTGTGGTGGTGAGCTACGGGTGGATTGTGGGGCTGACGTGGCTGGGTGTGGGGTGATTTTTGGGCTTTGGTTGGGTGGCATCCTTCCAAGAAATTTGCTTATTATCTCGCCATACTTAGTGTTTTTATAGTGCTTGGGGGCGAACATGTTGAGATTGTCAGGTTTACTAGTAATTGCTGGAATTAATGCTGCTGCTGCCTGCCCGCAGCAACTGCCTGAAAGTGGACTGCGGTTGACACGAACAGCCGATGGTTATTCTGCAGTTTATAAGAAAACGTCTGCAGGGCTTGTTGAAGAGCGTGTAATGACCCGAGACGGGAAGCAAGAGAAGGTCACCACGATCTACCTTCATCCGCTGGTCACTGGTCAACGGATCAGTTCTAAGGGAACACTCTCTCTGGAATACTCTAAGTCCCTATCAAATGTGGACTCCGTAAAACAATCCGGCCAGTGGCTCTCTGATTTTGTCTTGAAATACAATGCAAACGAAGTTGACCGTGGTGTAGCCAGATTATCTTATCTGGATGAGGGGCAAGTTGAGATTGGTAAGTGCAGCTATGATGTTTGGCGTATTGAATCTCGCCTTGAGTTGGAAGGAAGGGCAGCGCCAACCACCTTTGATAGATACTATTCCCCAAAGCTAGGTCTGGTGCTCAGAGCAATTAAGCTGACACCGGATCGCGAAACTATTAATGGTGTTGTCTTTGATAATATTGAGGTTGTTGAGCCCAATTAGCCTGGCATTTAATGGTTGGTTTGAGTGTTGAACATGATGATTTAGTTGATATGAAACGTACCCGAATTCAGGACCTCGTATTTTTAGCAATTGCTTGATGACAGAGACTCGGGAGCGAAAAGTGCAGCGGGTGATGGTTGTTGGATGTCCGGGGGCGTGGAAGTCTACGGTGGCTAAGAGGTTGGCTGCTGTTACGGGATTGCCGCTTGTGCATCTGGATTTTCATTACTGGCAGTCCGGATGGGTTCGGACTGAGAAGACTGCTTGGGCAGATAAGGTGGAGACCTTCGCTGCTCAGCCGTGTTGGATCATTGATGGAAACTATGGTGGCACCTTGGAGAAACGCATCTCCCGTGCTGATACGGTGATCCACCTCGACTTCCCGACCCGCATTTGCCTGTATCGTGTGTTCCGGCGGATGTTGGCTGGTTTGGGATAGAGACGAGAGGCTGAGTTCGTTGAACGCGGCAAACAACGTTTTGAAGGACAGTTCTTACGGTTTGAACGTCCTGTAGAGCTGGAGCGGCTTTAAGAGATCGTTAGGTAGGACCTTCTAAAGAAAGCGATTTTTAACTGAAAAATTCTTAGTTGCTCCTGATCAGCCCTACTTGAGTGGTCCGGTTTGAAAGTTAGTG
>NZ_LMCK01000003.1:0-69025 GCF_001623165.1 Pseudovibrio sp. WM33 | reverse complement strand
TTCAATTCAATCGATCTGTCCAAAGGCGTCGACGGGGAACTCAAGCAGCCAAAAGCACACCACTGATTGCGTCAGGTTTCCGATAATGGCTCATCTTATTTGGCTTCAGAGGTAGCTGAATGGCTAGAGGAAAAGTATATAAAGTATGTCCGTGGAGCACGATATCATCACTAGATAATGAAGAGTCACATCTTGCTGGAGAAGTCCTACATAACAAAGGACATCGGGATACAGATTGGTCTCTTCGTAGACTACAATAACAATCATCGCTATCACTAGCCTTGAAAATGTGATGTGGGCTAAGGCCTATTTCGAACGGGTGGTTAGATTCGATAACACAGGCAAATGAGTAAACTTCAAACACTCCATTATTTGACTGCCAATCTTGTCAAACTTCATTTGAGAGTGGACACTCTCATCCCCTCAGCTAAAAATCTTACTCCTGTAGCATCACGTTTCAAGTTAGCACTAGCCATGTCGATTTTATGAGGAACGGCTCTGACGCATGTGCAGAATACAAAAGTGACCCCGCTTGTTTGGAAAGTTGAACGTCGTTTATAAGTGGATCTGCTCCGATTACGCCACAGCTTGAGTTATGCCTTGCGTGTGGTTGCAGTAGACCTGATCCGAGCTACTTCAGTTAAACGATCAATGTGGGCGTTTCTGATTATAAAAGGTTATGAATTTACCGAGGGCCTTTCTAGCTCCTGGCACATTAGCGTAGGCCTTGAGGTAAATTGCCACAAAGACCATCCGTTTCATCAGAGGTCTTACGTTGCGCCGAAAGCTCTTTGCCTTCAATAGTTGTTGCAACATACGGCTGCCAACAAATGGATATCCAGATGCAGTTCATCCAGTAGACTCATGAGGGCATGCATTTCTGTTGAGACTGGGTGCGGCAGGTAGTAAACACCGCTTCTAGAAATATTCGAGGCTTTAGCTTGGCGGACAATCGAGAGTTTGTGCATCTGATCAGTCATCTTTGAGTGCTCCAGGCAAGAAGTCTTTCTCCAAGGCCAGTTTCCCAATATTGACCTGCAGCCTGACCTGAGACCCAAGTTCCGTCTACGGTTTGTGAGGATTCATGGTTTGTTTTCAAGCCTCACGTGGCTATCATTTCCAGCTCTATCTGTCGTGCAACCTCGGCTGGGGTTAGGTTGTCCAAAAACGAATGCGGCCTTTGAGTGTTGTAGTGGTCTTTCCAAGCCTCAATTTTGGCTCTGGCTTCGATCAGTGATGAAAACAGTATTTCATTCAAACACTCTTCTCGAAAGCTGCCGTTAAATCTTTCAACAAAAGCATTTTGCAGGGGCTTTTCTGCTGCGATGTAATGCCAGTTGATGTTGGTATCCTGGCAGAGTTTCAACACCGCAGAACTGGTCATTTCTGCGCCGTTGTCCGAAACTATTGTCGTTGGTATCCCCCGTTTTGCGATAATGGCATCGACCTCGCGCACAAGACGTGTTCCGGAGATAGAGGGTCGGGAACAAGTGCGAGGCATTCACGGTTATAATCATCGACGAGAGCCGGAACTCTAAAGCGCCCGCCATCGGTAATTGCATCACTGACAAAATCTAGGCTCCAACGTTTATTGGTCCTTGAAGGCAAGACAATGGGCCTGCGAGTTCCAAGCGCACGTTTACGACCAACACGTTTGCGCACTTGCAGCCCTTCCTCACGATACATGCGACGCAGTTTCTTCAGGTTCATAACCACTTCCTGACGTTTCAAAAGGATTTGGATCCTGCGATATCCGAAACGGCGATGTTCGCCAACTGTCTGATAGCTTCACGCAACGGCTTGTCGTCAGGACGTACGCTTTTGTAACGCATACTGGGGCGATCAACCTGAAGCACAGAACAGGCCCGCCGCTCGCTCACACCAAAGCTCTGGCATAAAAAGGCAACCGCTTGGCGTGAAGCTGCGGACCCTACCACTTTTTTGAATTCACATCACGCAGCATCGCATTATCCAGCATAGATTCGGCAAGTAACTTCTTGAGCTTGGAATTTTCATCTTCCAAAGCCTTCAACTTGCGTGCATCCGAAACATCCATGCCGCCATACTTTGTCTTGTACTTGTAGAACGACGCTGTGCTGATCCCATGCCTGCGACAAACTTTGGCTGTTGGAACACCACTTTCCTGTTCTTTGATCATGCTGATGATCTGCTCTTCCGTAAAACGCGAATGCTTCATATCCCACCCCAATGTTAGGTAGAATCCTATCACAAACTGGTAGAAGTTATGGGGGCAGGTCAAGTCGTTTGATATCGACTTCAGGTTCCTGCTTAGCCTGTTTATCAGTGCCAAATGCATTTAGCTTAGTTGCTAGGACCTGCTCTTTTCATTGATTGATTTGGTTCACGCGAAAATCAAACTTCAGAGCCAACTCACTCAAGGTACTCTTTCCGCGAATAGGAGCAAGCGACATCTCGCTTTATAAGTCGGGCTAAGGTTCCAGCGCGGACGTTTAATTATGGTGTTCTCCTGTTCTTGGCGTCAAGCAAATTTTAGGAGCTAAATCCACTTATACGACCTGTCCCAAAAAACTAAGCCATCTCTTACAATCATCTACAAAGCAGGATGGATGCAATATACAGCGGTGAAAAACTACCGATATAGGCTTGTGCAGGTTCACAGATGCCGCTTCCAGAGTGGCCGTTTCTCCATAGCAACGCATGAAAACGCAAAATCGCGCAAAGAAACGCACAGAATAACGCAAGGGCGGAAAGCGGTTTTCGTGAACGGTTGAAAGGGCTGTTTCTATGTCAGGTTGTCGCATGCACCGAAGTGATGAGCTGGTATATCTACCTGTAACTTCAGACTGAGACATAAATATATTTCAGTTAATCTTCCACTTTGAGTACAGTTTTCCTCTGCTCGGGCCAAGAGCAAATGCAAGTATAAGCCTCAATAATCTGCGTGAAATGCGGTTTATACTCACCTTCGCTCTTATATATGTGAACTATATTGAGATTCATTCAATTTCACTTATCCACCTCGTTCTTTAGTTTGAACTCAAACACTTGGGTAAAGGTGATCAACTGTCGTTCAGATAGGGCTTTACCCTACTGGGATTTGAACGGGCTCCCTTTTAAAGATGAAGGGATTTTCGAAGTTTTTAGGAGAGACTTGCAGTTTACGCAAAGGAGCTTAACCTGCCTTGCGAGTAAGATTGGTCAAAGAGATTCCTTTGGACAGTCGGTAAAGTTTAGGGCCTTTGGTGCATTGCACAAAAACGATACCAGCGCCTACGCTGGGATCGAGAATAAAAAACGATTGGAACAGTTGGTAACGAGCGATTTCTGCTGGAAACCTATTTAACAGGCAAGAGGTTAGAACATGATCATAGGGGCTGCCAAGGAAGTCCTTGACGGGGAACGTCGGGTCGCGTTGACGCCGGACAGCGCCCAACAGCTGCAAAAGCTGGGATATGAGTGCGCTATTGAATCCGGCGCTGGTGAAGCTGCAAACTTCTCTGACACAGATTATAAAGATGCTGGCGTAAAGGTTATCGCAGATGCAAAAACGCTCTGGGAAACCGCAGATATTGTTATCAAGGTCCGTCCGCCCGAAGCGTCTGAACTGGAACTGACACACGAGGGACAAACCCTCATCAGCTTCTTCTGGCCAGCGCAAAATGGTGAGCTTCTTCAGCAGTTTGCCGATAAAAAGGTCAACGTGCTGGCGATGGATATGGTGCCGCGTATCTCGCGCGCACAGAAGATGGATGCTCTGTCATCCATGGCCAACATCGCTGGTTACCGCGCTGTTATGGAAGCTGGCAACAGCTTCCCACGCTTCTTCACCGGCCAGATCACCGCTGCCGGTAAAGTGCCACCAGCCAAAGTGCTCGTCATCGGCGCTGGCGTTGCTGGTCTTGCCGCAATTGGCGCCTCAACCTCTCTTGGCGCGATCACCCTTGCGTTCGACGTTCGCCCGGAAGTGGCTGAGCAGGTCGAGTCCATGGGCGCTGAGTTCGTTTATCTGGACTTTGAGGAAAAGCAGCAGGATGGCGCCTCCACTGGTGGCTATGCTTCTGTTTCTTCTCCAGAATTCCGCGAAGCGCAGCTGGCAAAATTCCGCGAATTGGCACCAGATGTTGACATCGTCATCACCACAGCGCTGATCCCGGGCCGCGATGCGCCTGAGCTCTGGACCGAAGACATGGTCCAGTCCATGAAGCCGGGTTCTGTGATTGTTGACCTTGCTGCTGAAAAAGGCGGCAACTGTAAACTGACCAAGATGGACGAGAAGATCGTAACTGACAACGGCGTTACCGTGATCGGCTACACTGACTTCCCATCCCGCATGGCAACGCAGTCCTCCACACTTTACGCGACCAACATCCGCCACATGATGTTTGATCTGACCCCTGAGAAAGATGGTCAGGCCAATATCAACATGGAAGACGATGTTATCCGCGGTGCAACGGCAACCAAAGGCGGGGAAATCACCTTCCCGCCACCAAAGCCGAAGATCGCTGCGATTGCTGCTCAAAAGCCAAAGGCACCTGAGAAAACCCCTGAGGAACTTGCGGTTGAAGAGGCTGCAGCTGCCAAAGCTGCCGGTCGCAAACAGCTCAGTCTTCTGATTGGCGGTGGTGCTGTTATGGCGTTGATAGGTGCCTATGCGCCTGAAAGCTTTATGCAACACTTCATCGTGTTTGTCCTCGCAGTGTTTGTTGGCTTCCAGGTCATCTGGGGTGTGGCTCACTCCCTGCATACACCGCTTATGGCTGTGACCAACGCAATCTCCGGCATCATCATCTTGGGTGCAGTGCTGCAGCTCGGCTCTGGCAGCTGGATCGTCTGGTTCCTCGCAGGCATCTCGGTGCTGATTGCATCGGTCAACATCGTCGGCGGGTTTATGGTCACGCGCCGTATGCTCCAGATGTTCAACAAGTCTTAAGCGGGGGAGGGAAGCATTATGTCTATTGGACTTCAAACCGCCGCTTATATTGCGGCAACCGTACTCTTCATCCTGTCTCTGGGCGGTCTGTCCAATCAGGAAAGCGCAAAGCGCGCTGTTTGGTTTGGCATCGTCGGTATGGCACTGGCTGTTCTTGCAACAGTATTTGGCCCTGGTGTTGATCTTACAAGCCCAGCCGTTTTGATCATGTTGCTTGTGACTGTAACCGTTGGCTCCACTGCTGGCGTGATTGTGGCTCAACGCGTTGAAATGACTGGCATGCCGCAGCTTGTGGCTGCTCTGCACTCCTTCGTGGGTCTGGCAGCTGTGTTCATCGGCATCAACTCAGATATCGCTCCACCAGCAGGTTTGGCAGGCGCGGAGCTGGTTATTCATGAAGCTGAAATCTTCATCGGCGTCTTCATCGGTGCAATCACCTTCACTGGCTCTATTGTCGCTTACGGCAAGCTTGCTGGAAAGATCGGCGGTAAAGCACTGCTGCTGCCGGGTCGTCACGCCCTTAATGCAGGTCTGCTCATTCTCGCAGTGATCCTGATGTTCATGTACATGAACCATGCTGGTTCCTGGACGCTCTACCTGATGACCCTGATCGCCTTCTTCATCGGTTGGCACATGGTTATGGCCATCGGCGGCGCCGACATGCCAGTTGTTGTCTCAATGCTGAACTCCTACTCCGGTTGGGCAGCAGCGGCGACAGGCTTCTTACTTGGCAACGACCTGCTGATCGTTACGGGTGCTCTGGTTGGTTCTTCCGGTGCGATCCTCTCTTACATCATGTGTAAGGCGATGAACCGTCACTTCGTCTCCGTTATTCTTGGCGGGTTTGGCACCACGACTGGTCCAGCTCAGGAAATAGAAGGCGAGATGGTTGCAACCGATACGGACTTTGTGGCTGAAACACTCAATGATGCAGATAGCGTTGTGATTGTACCAGGTTACGGCATGGCTGTTGCACAGGCACAGCAGTCTGTTTCTGAGCTAACCAAGCGTCTGCGTGCCAAAGGCAAAAACGTCCGCTTCGCAATCCATCCGGTTGCAGGCCGTCTACCAGGGCACATGAACGTGTTGCTCGCTGAAGCGAAAGTGCCTTACGATATCGTTCTGGAAATGGATGAGATCAACGATGACTTCCCTGACACAGATGTTGTCATCATTATTGGCGCCAACGACATCGTGAACCCGGCTGCTCAGGAAGATCCAAACTCACCAATCGCTGGCATGCCAGTTCTGGAAGTTTGGAAAGCCAAGCACGTGTTCATCTCCAAACGTGGTCAGGGTACCGGTTACTCCGGCATCGAGAACCCACTGTTCTACAAAGAGAACTCCCGCATGTACTACGGCGATGCGAAGAGCTCCATGAACAACCTACTAGGTAAAATCAGCTAGTTTGGTTTCTAGATAAAAACGATAAACCCCGGAACGTGAGGAACGTTCCGGGGTTTTCTTTTCTTGCAATGCCTCTGCAAATGGCACTACCTATTTTACGTTTATCTTATAGGTATCGGTAAAGTAATTCATCTGGCTACCCTGAACATACTTAGGCATTGAATACCTAGTCTTAAATGTATCCTTGCCGCGATAACCTTTCTTCGGGGTGTATATGACAACAACAGCGTTAAACTTCTTTCCGTAGCAACGTTGCCCTTTAGGAGGGTTATACGTTGTTCTGCGGATTTCAACGCTTCCATGCTTGGGCGCAACTTTGACCTTTACTTGAGCAATTGGACCTGAGGTACATTGGTTTTGGTTGTAATAAACATGCCCGTTGACAACGGACGCTTTGCGCGCGGCAACATCGCGCGAATGTGTCTCTGCAGCAGCAGTGCTTAGACCAGCAATTAGAAAAGCTGCTCCAACAAAATACTTGATCATCTCAGTTCCCACCTAATTCAGTTGTAATTGCTCCAGTTTTCAAGCCTTGTAGGCAGAAGGAACGAAAGAAGCAAAGAGTCTGTGGCTACTTATTAATCAGTTAGAACGGTATGGGGTAGATATACGCAAGTATATGATATTTGTCAGGAACGCGTGGTCACTTACCGCGCGTTCCCGAGACAGCTACTGACAGCCAAGCTTCTCCAGTAATTCAGGTTCTGCAGCTTTGGTCTGGTCACTTCCAAGCTCACCATCATACCCACATACAACCACCTTGGCTGTTTCATCAATCATGTCTGGTTGATCGGTGAAGGCCACCATGCCGGAACCGAGCAGGGTGTAAAGGCCGGTTGAGTTTGGCGGAGACAAGTAGCCTTCGGCCTGAACTAGCCCGACTTTTCCATCGAAGATCCCGGTTTCAAGCGATGTCGCACGAATGCTGCCAGCCTCAGGAACCCCTGTGACCCGGATAACATCACCGGACTGAACGTGTTGCGGAATAATGCCTGCGATCAACGTGTTGCCGATCTGAGGAACATTGCTTGCTCCAACAGAAAGGTTGCTGCCAATGATGACAGCAGACTGGCGGGGCGGAACAACCTCGACGCGTGTTGCAACCACATCCTCATCTTGCCACAGACCGCTGATTGCCACCCAGTCCCCTTGTTTCACTGTGGTCGCAATGGCCTTTGACACATGAACGAAAGTTCCCATAATCTCAAAGGTTCTGCCTGTCTCACCCGACTTCACCTCAGAAACCGGGCCGATGATCGGTACAATTCTGCGGATACTCTGCGCTTCCCAGTTTGAACCAGTCAGGGCTGCAACAACGGCAACAGTATCTCCCGACACCAACTGCGAGGCCGTCAGAGGACCAAGCTCGTTCTTGACTGGCAAGTCTGGAGGGAAGGTGATGCGCTGATCATTTACGATAATGCTGCCAAGGCGCGTAATCGTGCCGACAATGCCTGTCCCTAAAATGCCGCCTTCACGCTCTTCCTCTGCGTGGCCAGCAGCTGGAGCAATCAGAAAAGTGGATGCTATTAAAGCGGAAAGTGTGTGCCTCCAAACCATTACGCAGCAGCCTCATCTGATTTTGGCTTTTTTTTTGGAAGGACGTAGGCCCCAAAGGCAAAACGGCCATTGGCGGTCTGTTCCGCATCATTCATTTGCATCTCCCGTGCCAGAGCGTTGACTTCTTCCAAAAGCATCTGGGCCTTCTCTTGCGTCAACCTGTTCAGAGTCTCCACTGACTCCTCTGACAAATGCGAATAGCGCAGGATTCGATCAAAATTGAGAGCTTCTCCCTGAGGGGCAATTAAGTTGTGGGTAGCGGCTGAAAGGTGGGTCGAAAGCGTCGCCTGATAGGCGGCAACTTGCTCTGCACTTCCTGGTGCCGGCAAAAGGGCATGAGTCAATAAACGATAAAATCCGTCATCTAATTCCGTTACGACACCCTGCTCAATAAGTGCCTCAAGCACTGTTCCAGGTGCCATATCTGCGCGTGTAAGGCGGACCAACTCATCAAAGCCAGGCTCCTTTTCGCTGCCTTGCCGAGGTAGATTCCGGGGCGTTCCTTCGGCGCTTTGAAACTCTGGGGCCGTTGCCCAATAACTGATCGCAAGGGCCGTCGCATTGACTGATTTTTTGAGAGAACTGCCGTTTTCGTCTGATCGTAACCGTTTGACATCCTTGCGGTGTATGCCGGTCTTAAGACTAACACGGCTATCGGTCGTCTTGCCGGGATTTTCCTCAATTGCAGCCTGGAGAAGGGCCCGTTTCAACGCCTCGGTCGCTGGCCCGATTGTGACGCCACGCGCCACCATCGCTTTTGCCAATGGGGCAAGAAGCGCAGTGAGGGCGGTCTCAAAAGGATCTGTTTGCTCGGGGCTCATTTCCGCTTCCTGTGTTGTCCAGTTCTCTAATCATTACACCAGAATTTTTCATCCTACGAATTCGTTACTGCTTGTTGAACACTTGTTATACTCAAATGGGAATTTTTCCCATTAACTAGAATGAGTGATTATCACCATAAGAGGGACTCGCTATGCGGGATATTGCTGCAGATTATCTAAATGACATTCGGCCAGTGTTTCCGGCCATGCCAAAACTGACAGGGGTTTCGCCACGCAATCCGCTTCTGTCGGCATTGAGCGATTTTGATCAGGAACGTTTTCTGGATTTTGGATGGGGACCAGAAACCACTCCACGTTTTCCAACTATCATTTCCGCAATGAACCACTTTATGACTGCACAGCCAAATGTCGTTGCAGCCGAATATCAAGACCAGGAAATCAGCTACGGTGAGCTGAATGAAGCCGCTAACCGGCTCGCTCACACTTTGGCACAGCACGGCGTAAAGAGAGGAGACGCCGTTTGCTTGTACCTGCATCGTTCCATTCCAATGTTGGTTGGTATTGTTGCCGCCCTGCGCGTTGGCGCTGCGTATATTCCGCAGCATGTGGGTGTTGCGCCACAAAAGGCATTGAACCACATAGCTGCTGTGACTGGTGCCGAAGTCATCCTAACGCTGCGCAGCCTTAAAGATCAGGTGTCGGTCGCCGAAGGGCAAACTCTCATCGCGATAGAAGATGTGATCGAGGATGAAACTCTGCCGACCACGCCGTTAGAGGGTGAGCAACACAAAGCACAGCCGGACGATCTGTGCATGATCCTGTTCACCTCTGGCACTACAGGCGTCCCGAATGGCGTTCAGGTCACCCACAAGAACCTATGCAACATTTTGCAAACCAGCCCCGGTGATCTTGGCATGCGTCCGGGGTTGCGGGTGGGTCAAATTCTTTCGATCGCATTTGATATGGCGGCTTGGGAAACTCTTGGTGCTGTTTCAAACGGCGCTACGCTGGTTATTCGCGGCAAAAGCATTCAAGAAACAGCCGAAAAGGTGGACGTGCTGATTGCAACACCGTCAATCCTGAACTCGCTTGATCACAGCCGTTGCCAGCAGGTGCAAACTGCTGCTGTTGCGGGAGAACCATGCCCAAGACCTCTTGCAGACACTTGGAGTAGCTTCTGCCGATTCTACAATTCTTGCGGACCAACAGAAACCACCATCATCAATACAGCCGAACCGCATTATCCGGGAAAGGAAATCCTATCCATTGGACGTCCGACGCCTAACAACACGGTTTATGTTCTGGATGAAAACCTGCGCCCCGTTGCCATCGGCGAGAAGGGCGAAATGTGGGCTGGTGGTGATTGTGTAACTGCTGGATACCTTGCCAATCCCGAGCTTACGCTTGACCGTTATCGACCTGACCCATTCCGTCCCGGTCACATGATGTTCCGTACCAAAGACCTTGGTCGCTGGACCAACACAGGTGAGCTGGAGCACTTTGGGCGGGTTGATGATCTGGTGAAAATTCGCGGGTTCCGTGTGGAGCTGGATGGCGTTTCCAACACATTGGAAGCCACGGAAGGCTGTGATCAGGCGGTCACGCTCAAGTTCGACAGCCGTAATCTGGTGGCCTTCATCAGCCCGGCAAATGTGTGCACCAACACCGCGGCGCAGTCCGTGAAAGACAAACTTCCTTATTATTGTAGTCCAACACTGATCCTTTCCATGGATGAGTTGCCTCGCACACCACGCGGGAAGTTGGACAAGCGCCTGCTTTTGAAGCTGGCACAAGACCATATTGACGCTCAGGGTGTGGAGTTAAATTAATGACTATTGAAGCAACAACTGCCGAAACACGCAGTTACAACTGGCGACGTATTACGCGCCATCCATCCTTGATGGAATACAACCGACTGGTGATGCTGGTCGCCGTAGTCAACATCGCAGTTTTCATCGCTGGTTTACAGGAGGGACGCTGGTTTGCAGAAACCGGCTTTGCTCTTGGTGCTATTGCAGATATGGCGCTGATCAACCTGTCTCTTGGCATCCTGATCCGGCAGCAACGGGTGGTTAACGCCTTGTTCTGGCTGGCAACCCGCATTCCAACCAGCTGGCCGCTCTGGCTTCGTTGGGGCGCTGGCAAAGTGTTTCATTTTGGCGGCCTTCATTCCAGCAGCACGGTGTCCGGCACAATCTGGTTTGGCTTTCTGCTTTTCGCCATGGTGGCAAACCGCATTGAAGGGGCTGCGCTTCCATCAGATCAAACGCTTGCTCTCAGCGGGGCGATGGTCTCGTTGATGGTCCTGCTGATCGTCACGGCACAAGGAGGTTTCCGCGCGCGCCATCATAACACCTTTGAGAAGGTGCACCGTTTTGTTGGTTGGACAGTGCTTGGCCTGTTTTGGGCACAGACTGTTTCTATCACGCAGGATACTGGTGGCATTCTAATGGAAACCCCAGCATTCTGGATGCTCTGCCTCATCACACTTTCCATCGTCTCACCATGGCTGTCACTTAAGCGTGTCAAAGTGGATGTGGTAAAGCCTTCTAACCATGCTGTTTTGGCAAAGTTCGATTATGGCGACACGCCGTTCCCGGGCAGCTCAAACGCAATCAGTCACACCCCATTTGGCGAATATCACGCGTTTGCCAATATCCCGTCTCCGAAAGAGACAGGGTATCGTCTCGCTATCAGTCGGGCAGGGGATTGGACCGGAGACTTCATTGAAAACCCGCCAAGCCATGTCTGGGTGAAGGGCATCACCACCTCTGGTGTTGCGCGTATCGAAGTATTGTTCAAGAAGGTCGTTTACGTTGGTACAGGTTCTGGTATTGGCCCAATCGTGCCGCATCTGCTCGCAGGTGACGTACCCAACAAGGTGATTTGGTCCACACGCAACCCTCGTAAAACCTATGGCGATGCTTTCGTTGACGAGATTGAGGCAAGCACTGAGAACCCGGTGATCTGGGATACGGATTCTCAAGGAAAGCCTGATCTGACCGCATTAACTCTGAAAGCGGTTGAGGAGAGTGGAGCTGAGGCTGTCATCGTCATTTCCAACCAGAAACTGACCCGTAAACTCGTTCATGATATGGAAAGCCTCGGCATTCCTGCGTATGGCGCAATTTGGGATAGCTGATCATGTATGAAACTATTGAAACATCCGTCGAAGGGCGCGTTGCGACCATTCGCTTCAATCGCCCAAAGGCTCTGAATGCGCTTAACTCTCAGGTTTTGGAAGAGGTGCTGGACGCTGCCACTAAGTATGATGCAGACCCTGCCATCGGTTGTCTTATCCTGACAGGCAACGAGCGAGCCTTTGCAGCAGGCGCTGATATCGCAGAGCTTAACGTGCAGGATTACGCCAGCATGTACTCCAGCAACTTCTTTACCGGATGGGATCGTTTTGCAGCGCTTCGTATTCCGAAGATTGCGGCGGTCTCTGGCTATGCCTTGGGCGGCGGCTGTGAGGTCGCCATGATGTGCGATATTATTTTGGCATCAGACACCGCCAGGTTCGGCCAGCCGGAAGTGAAGATCGGTTGTATTCCAGGCATTGGTGGGTCTCAGCGTCTGACTAAGTTGGTTGGTAAAGCACGCGCAATGGATCTCATCCTCACAGGCCGCATGATTGATGCGCAAGAGGCTTACGATATGGGTCTCATTAGCAGAAAGATCCCTGCAGATGAGCTGATGTCCGTTGCAAATGAAACAGCAAAGACCATTGCTGGCTATGCACGCGACATCACGATGATGGCACGGGCCTGCGTCAATGCGGCGGATGAAAACTCATTGGAAAATGGCATTCGCTTTGAACGGCAGATGTACCATGCTTTGTTTGGCTCTCCTGCCCAGAAAGAGGGCATGGCCGCCTTCCTAGAAAAGCGTCCGCCAAACTTTAATGAGCAAGCAGAGCTGGAAGATGCTTAAATAAATGAGAGGCGCCCGGATACCATGTGAACATTCCGGGCGTTTCACTTTTTAGGTATCAGTCTCCGATAAACGGATTGTCTCGCAAGCGCTCAGCGGCGAAGTCCACGAATGACCGCACTTTTGCGCTGGCTCGTCGGCCTTCCATATAAACGATATGGACTGGAAGCGGCTCAGGCTCATAGTCCTCCAGCGCCAATTGAAGCACGCCATTCGCCACATCTTTTGCTACCTGGTAGGACAGCAATCGGGTAATGCCAGCACCACCTATTGCCGCCTGAATAGCTGCACAGTTGTGATTACAACGCAGCAGCGGGTTAATTTTCACCACCTCGGTTTTCTCGCCTGAAAACTTCCAATGGTTGCTCGTCTCAACCGATGTCGGCTGAATGATCTTGTGCTCGGCAAGGTCTGACGGTGTTTGCGGGGTGCCGTGCTCACTAAAGTAAGTTGGTGAAGCACAGATCACCCGGCGGATGCTGCCCACGCGGGTCGCATAAAGCCCGGAATCCTGCAGATGCCCGATACGGAACGCCACGTCCAGATTATCTTCCACCATATTGACGATACGGTCGTAGAACTCGGCATTGGCAGTCACTTCAGGGTAGAGGTCGAGGTACTCTGTGATCAGAGGGATGATGTACTTCTGCCCAAACAGTATGGGCGCTGTGATGGAAAGCTCGCCGATTGGCTTGGCATAACTGCCGCTGACAAACGCTTCTGCCTGTTCGACACTCTCCAGAATGCCTTTTACATCGCAAAGATAGTGCCGGCCCGCATCCGTCAGTCGGACGTGACGAGTGGTTCGGTTGAATAATCTTGTGCCAAGGGATTGCTCCAGCCGGGCAATGGAGCGAGTGACGGCAGGAGCTGAAAGGCCAAGCTTCTTGCTGGCTTCCACGAAGCTCTCCCGTTCAGCCACTTCTACAAACACCTGCATTGTTTCAAGCTTATCCATTTCAATCTCACAATCACGCTCATTTATTGCGCTAAGTGTAATAGTGAATTGCACAGAAGCCCAATTATTTCCTTTCAAACATTGGTTACATGAAGACCATCATCCGATTTCAAAAAATGGAGATAAAATAATGTCACGCATTCCTACCCCATCTTCCATCGAGGCCGCTCCTCAGGACTCCCAGGCTTCCCTTCAGGCCGTCAACTCTCAGCTCGGCTCGGTGCCAAATCTGTTCCGAATTGTTGCTAATAGCCCGCAGGCGCTGGAAGGTTACCTCGGTTTGAACGGCGCGCTCGGCAAAGGAACACTGCCTGCTGCTACGCGTGAGCGTCTCGCATTGGCCGTTGGCGAGCAGAATGGCTGTAACTACTGCCTCTCCGCGCATACTTACCTTGCATCCAACCTTGCCAAACTCTCTGCAGATGAAATTGCAAAGAACCGCCGCGGCAGTTCTGAAGATGCGAAAGCAGCCGTTGCTGTCGAGTTCGCTGTCGCAATCGTCAAAAACCGCGGAAAGGTTTCTGATGCACAGGTGCAGGCTGTGCGCGACGCTGGTTATTCCGATGCAGAACTCGTTGAGATTGTTGGACATGTCGCTCTGAACACGCTGACCAACTACATGAACGAAGTATTGGGAACCGAAGTTGACTTCCCTGCTGTTAAAGAACTTGCCTGACACCACGGGCGGGTGGAGCCCAATCCACCTGCCACCCTTCCGGAGATCGTCATGACCAGACCACCACTCCCTCCATTCACACGGGAAACAGCCAGCATCAAAATCCGTGCGGCGGAAGATGGCTGGAACTCTAGAGATCCGCAAAAGGTAGCTCTGGCCTACACGCCAGACTGCCAATGGCGGAACAGAGCAGAATTTGTAACTGGACGCCCTGAGATTGAGCAGCTGCTCACTCGCAAATGGATCCGAGAGCTCGATTACCGCCTTATTAAAGAGCTATGGGCCTTTGAGGGAGACCGGATCGCGGTTCGCTTTGCCTACGAGTATCATGACGACTCCGGACAGTGGTTCAGAGCCTACGGCAATGAAAACTGGGAGTTTGCAGAGGACGGCCTCATGAAGCGCCGGATTGCAAGCATCAACGAGCATCCGATCACACCAGAGGACCGCAAGTTCCATTGGCCGATAGGTCGCCGCCCTGATGATCATGCAAGCCTGAGTGATCTGGGTCTGTAACTGGAGGAAACCCCATGTATTCCAGTGATATTGCCTTCACTCCCACAGTGAAAGCCATCCAGAGCCGCAAAGGCTCCCGACGCGGCTATGCCAGCATGGAAGAGGGCGGTGGTTGGAAAAACGAAGTGACAGAAGAGTTGGCGCGGTACATTGCCGATCAGCGCAGCTTCTTTCTGGCAACGTCCAATGCGGATGGCCAACCCTATATTCAGCATCGTGGGGGCCCAACCGGGTTCCTTAAGGTGCTGGACAATCGCCACCTCGGGTTTGCGGATTTTCGCGGCAACCGTCAGTACATCAGCCAGGGAAATCTGGAAGATAATTCCAAGGCCTTCATTTTTCTGATCGATTACGTGCAGAAGACGCGGATCAAGATCTGGGGCACAGCTAAGGTCATCGAGGATGACCCGGGCTTGATTGAACAGCTGATGGACTACGATCAACCCTATCGTGCAGCGCCTGAGCAAGCAATCATCTTCAGTGTTGATGCATGGGATGCCAACTGCCCCCAGCACATTCCAGTGCGCATTGACGCAGATTGGGTCAAATCCGCTTTGGAAGAAAAAGAACAGAAGATCGCTGAACTGCAGGAGCAAATCCATAAGCTGCAAAGCGCCGTACAAGCGAACTGATTACATCGAATAGCGGGTGGGCAAACTCTCCCGTTACTGCGTATTCCCGAAACTTATCTGGCCCTAATCTCGGGAATACGCACTACCCTTCACCACTATTGTGGCCCCCCATAAAAATCTCCCCATTGCTTCCTTTCAATCTCCGTAACTGCGCCCAGCAGTTTTTCGCTGAACGCGTCTGCCAATGCAGACGCCGGACGTTGGGACGGCAGCAAAATGGAGATCGCCAGCACCACCTTAGGTGCAAACGGGCGGAAAACGAGAGAGCTGTGTTCGCGTGCTGTGTTCAGATAACCGTCCGCCGTCATCGGATCACAAATGCAATAGCACAAGCCGTCTTCCACCAACTTCAGGGCCGGGAGGAAGTTGCGCAGCTCGAAGCGTTGGTTGAACTCCGCTTTCTGCTCCTCAAACGCCATTCGTGTGGAGACGCAATTGGGGTGCATTTCAGGCAATGTCGCCAATGGTTTGCCCGAAAGGTCCTTTGCTTCGATGACCTCTTTATGCGCCAACGGATCATCACTCCGTAAAGCGCAAATACAGTTGAGCAGGAAATCATGCGTAATCAACGCACTGTTGGGAGCGGGGGTTTCTGCCAGTCCCACATCATATTGCTGAGAGGTGACCCACTCTTCAATCACGTTGGACCCGCGCATCATCAGCGAGACCTTCACCTCCGGTTTGTCTTGGACAAACTCGGAGATCAGTTGCGGAATAAGCACCTGAGAGGAGGCCGGCATGAACGCCACGTTGAGCCGACCCTGCTGCAAGGAGCCAATTTCGCGCATGGTCCGTGTCGAACGGGCGAGGCGATCCAGAATTGCTTCTGCTTCCCCCAAAAAGAATTGCGCTTCCGGTTTTCGGAAGAGTTTGCCGCGCTGACGTTCAAACAGTTCGATCCCCAGTTCCTGTTCCAGATTGGAAATCAGAGAACTTACCGCAGGTTGCGTCCGCCCTAGGATACGTGCCGCCTCAGAGATTGAGCCCGTTCGCATAACTTCACGAAATGCCTGCAACTGTCGAAAACTCAGGTTCATGTAACCGCCTGTTATTGTGAGGCAATAACATGCCCGGTAATTTTTTTCTATACCTTAATAGATTAAATCACTTTGATTTTATAGGTCAAAATCGAAATCTTCTCCGAACAGCGCTGCGGACATCTACTTAGGAAGGATTGCTGATGGATCGCTTAATGAGCCTGCTGTTGACGGGGCTGATATGCCTTGTTGCACTGGGCCAATTTGTACAGGTGATCACGCGATACCTGCTTGAAATTCCAGTTCTGGGGCTGGAAGAAAGTCTGCTTTATCCAACAATGTGGCTCTACATGGTGGGCGCGGTCAACGCATCCCGTGAAAACAGCCATATCCGCGCCAACGTTCTGGAAATATTCCTTAAAACACCAAAGCAAGTGGCCGTGCTCGCCCTCATTGGGGAAGCATTGAGCCTCGCGATTGGTTGTTGGCTCACCTACTGGGCATGGGATTTCACCAAATATTCTATGCGTGTGTGGCGCGAAAGCCCGACCCTCTATATCCCGACATTTTACGTGGACATCTCGTTGATCACCGGCCTTGTCTTAATGATGGTGTTCACCGCAATCCAGCTGGGCCGACACATCCATCAGGTTTTGACAGGGACGTTCCCTGAGCCGCTCCCAACCACCACAGAATCCCTAAAAGAGGAGCTGGCCTGATATGGTTGAGATTGCACTTCTTTCCGTTGCAGTTCTCGTAATTCTGCTCACTCTTGGCGTACCGCTGCCTTACTGCTTTGGCGCGGGTCTGATGACCATGTACTTCGCTGGTGACGTCATCATGAAGGGCAACATGCTTTGGGGCTTCCAGCAGCTCGGCAATCCGGTTCTGCTTGCTATTCCGCTGTTTGTTCTGGCAGGCACGATTATGAGCGTCAGCGGTATCGCCGCAAGTCTACTCAACTTCGTCAACATTTTCATCGGCCATTTACGTGGCGGTCTGGGCGTTGTGGCCACCGTCAGCTGTGCGTTGATCGGTGCGATTTCCGGCTCTGGCCTGACTGGCGTGGCCGCTATTGGTCCACTCCTCATTCCTGAGATGGAAAAGCAGGGCTACCCGCGTGCCTATGCAACTGCGCTCATCGCCAACGCTTCCTTGCTTGGCCTGCTGATCCCACCAAGCGTGACCATGATCGTCTACGGCTGGGTAACTGACACGTCCATCCTTGCCTGCTTCCTCGCAACGCTAGGCCCGGGCCTCCTGATCATGTCCAGCTTCTCCGTTGTAAACCTGCGTCTGGCACGCAAGTTTGACCTGAAACTGGAAGACCGCCCACGCGGCAAAGCATTTGTGCAGGAAGCCAGCCACCGCAGGTTCAAGGCAACCCCAGCGCTTCTCATGCCAGTTATCATCCTTGGCGGCATCTACGGTGGCATCATGACCCCGACAGAAGCTGCGGCTGTTGCAGTGATTTACGCGATCCCTGTCGGTTTCCTTATCTACCGCGGGTTGGATGCCAAAACATTCCTCGGGGCAGGTAAAGAGGCAGCAACCTCGGTTGGCGCGATCATGCTGATGATCCTGTTCTCCATGATCCTCTCCCAGATGTTCGTGCTCGAAAGTGTGCCGCAGGAACTGGTGGAAGCAATCTTCTCCATCACTGAGAATAAAGTTCTGCTGCTGATCCTCATCAACATCCTGCTGTTCCTTGTGGGCATGGTGGTGAATGACGTGACTGCTATCATCCTGATTGCGCCGCTGCTGCTGCCGCTCATGGAAGCCATTGGCATCAGCCCGATCCAGTTCGCAGCGATCATGGGTGTTAACACAGCCATGGGCGGTGTGACCCCTCCATACGCTTCGATCCTTTATCTGGGCGCACGCATCGGCAAGGTGCCGGTCACGCAAGTGATCCGCCCAGCCATGATCCTCATCCTGTTTGGCTATCTGCCAGTGGTGTTCTTGACCTCCTTCTGGGCAGACCTGTCTCTCTTCATTCCCCGGCTCTTTGGTTACTGACCCCATCACCAGACAAGAGCCCAAAGCGAGCTGTGGGAGCAGCTCCGATAACAGCAACCTCAGTTGCGATTGAAAACAAAACACAGAGGTGAACTATGATTTTGAAGGCATTGAAAACGACCCTTGCGCTGGCAACCATCATTGGTGGTGTAAGTGCAGCATCCATCGCACACGCCAAAACGCTGAAGATCAGCCATATCCGCCCGCAAGGCGCAACTGTTGATCTTGAAGTGAAAGACCTTGCTGAAGAGCTGAAGAAAGCAACCAATGGCGACCTGAAGATGAAGATCTTTGCAGCAAGCGCACTGGGTGACTACACCACCGTACAGGAGCGAATTTCTGTTGGTGCGATCGACATGGCCGTACAGCCAGCAGCAACCGCTGTTGAGCGTAAAATGCAGATCAGTGCCTTCCCATATGTGGCAGAAAACTGGGAGCAGGCGCAAAAGATTTACGGTCCGGGAGGCGCAATACATGACGCGATGAAAGAGCTTTACGCCAAGCAGGACATCACCATGCTGGCAGCTTATCCGGTGTACTTCGGCGGTATCGCGCTGAACCGTGATGCGGTGGCTCCAGGTGATCCAAACGCTGACAAAGGCATCAAAGTTCGTGTACCTGGCATCAAGAGCTTCCAGCTGACAGCAGATGCTCTGGGTTACATCAGCTCCCCAATCCCATTCTCAGAAGCCTTCACCGCTGTTCAGACCGGTGTTGTTGATGGTGTCGTGGGCTCCGGTGCTGAAGGCTATTACGCCTCTTTCCGCGATGTTGCGAAAACCTACATCCCGGTGAACACGCACTTCGAAGTCTGGTACCTGATCATCAACTCCGAACGTTTTGAAGGTCTTGACGAAAGCTCCCGCAAAGCTCTCGTAGAAGCAGCAAAAGAGTTTGAAGCCAAGCGTTGGGCTAAAGCGGAATCCGATCAGGGTGCGTTTGAGCAGAAACTGGCAGACTACGGTGCAACCATCGTCAATCTCTCGGATGATGAGCTGGCAGCGGCAGCCAAGAAAGTTCGCGCAGACGTATGGCCACAGATCCTGAACGATGTTGGTGCTGACTGGGGTCAGTCCATTCTTGAAAAAATCAAGAACTAACAGTCCAGACCGATAGGTCTCCAAAGGATCAGGCAGCTTTGTTCCCTAACCGGATCCCAATCCCGGTTTCACCTGAACTGCCTGATCCTCCCGGTTTCATTGGGAAACCCACTTGTTTTAAAGCTTGCCACTAAAGGTCAGGTCCAATGTTCCGCTCACTGCGCAAACCCGAGACCCAAAGCGTCTCCATCAACATTAACGGGCAGATGGTTCAGGTTGCTGAAGGCTCCAGCCTTTGGGCAGCCATGGCGTTGCACGGTGAAACACAAACCCGCCTTGCTTCAGTCTCGGGCCAACAACGCTCCGCCTATTGCGCCATGGGCGTGTGCTTCGAGTGTCTCGTTGAGGTCAATGGCGTGCCTAACCAGCAGGCCTGCCTAACGACGGTAGAAGAGGGCATGCACGTCTGTAGCCAAGACCTGACCGAACAATCCATTGCTGCACTTCATCAAAAAGAGAGTGCTGATCATGAGTGACATTTTCGATATCGCAATCATCGGTGCAGGCCCGGCCGGCATGTCCGCCGCACTAGAGGCAGCACAACAGGGAGCCTCGGTCGCGGTGCTTGATCGCAAGGCAACTCCCGGTGGGCAGATCTATCGGGACGTGACGCAGAGCCCCTTGTTGGACCCGTCCGTTCTCGGGAGTGAATACACCGAGGGCGCGGAGCTGGTTGAAGCCTTTATGGAGGCAGACATTGACCGCCACCAAAATGCGGATGTCTGGCATATCGGAGAAAACGGCGAAGTCCTGTACTCCCAAGACCATCAGACCCGCCGTCTTGTTGCACATGAACTCATCATCAGTCCGGGCGCCATGGAACGCCCGTTCCCTATTGAAGGCTGGCATTTGCCAGGTGTGATGACAGCAGGCAGCGCACAGGTGATGCTCAAGTCTGACGGCATCGTCAAAGACGGTGCTATCTTTGCTGGCACCGGACCCTTGCTTTACCTGATCATAGCTCAGTATCTGCGGCTTGGTGTAACCGTCAACGCTGTAGTGGACACAACGCCAGCTGGCGGTGTTGGCCGTGCGATGCAGTACATTGGTGGTGCGCTCCGCAAACCAGCCTACCTTATCAAAGGTCTGATGCTCCTCAATGAAATTCGCCGTGCAGGTGTTCCTGTCTTCCGCCATGCCTCAAACCTGAGCGTGCTTGGAGAAAGCAAGGCCGTTGGCCTTCAGTTTGAACAGGATGGACGAACCCACTCCGTCAACGCAGATCATATCTTCCTGCATCAGGGCGTCATACCCAACCTCAACATGACCCGCGCACTTGGTATGGAACATCATTGGGCAGAGCAACAACTGTGCTGGACACCGACACTGGACGACTGGGGCCAAAGCTCGATCCCACACATTGCAGTGGTCGGTGATGCAGCTGGTATTCAGGGGGCGGAAGCTGCGCGACATGCCGGACGCCTTGCAGCACTTAAGGCCATGAGCAAACTTGGCAAACTCAGCGAGGCAAGTCTGCAGCAACAAAGTTCTGATCATCTGAGAGCCATGAAGTCCTTCAAAGCCTTCCGCAGTTTTCTTGATGCGTATTATGCACCAACACCAGAGCATCGCATCCCTGCTGCGTCCAACACGCTGGTATGCCGCTGTGAAGAGCAAACAATGGGTCAGCTGCGTGCTGGATTTGAGCAAGGTGCGAAAAACCCGAATGCGCTTAAAGCATTGACCCGCTGTGGAATGGGCCCGTGTCAGGGCCGCCAATGCGGGTATACCGTCAGTGAGTTACTTGCTGTCTGGCAGAACAAGCCTGTTTCCGACATCGGCTATTATCGCCTGCGCTCTCCACAAAGGTTGCTTAGTGTTGATGAGTTAAGTCAGTTTCAAAACATCAAACCAGCAAAAAAACCGGCTGAGGTGTCCGCATGAATTTTGATGCAATCATCATTGGCGGTGGCATTCACGGCAGCGCAACGGCTTGCTATCTGTCCAAGGCTGGTATGAAGACGCTGGTGCTGGAAAAGGAATATGTTGGCCGTCATGCCTCCGGTGTCAACGCAGGTGGTGTGCGGTTGTTAGGCCGAGATTTTGCTGAGGTGCCGCTCTCCAAAGAAGCCATGTCCCGCTGGCAAACACTGGATGATGAACTTGAGGGCGATACTGGTTTTCGCAGGCGTAGCCTGATCAACATTGCCATTGATGACACAGACATGAGCACGATCAAGACCCGGATCACTAAGCTCGCCGGATTGGGTTACGATCACGAAATACAGATCGACCAGCAGGAACTGCGCGAGCGATTGCCTCATGTGGCGCATAACTGCGTGGGCGGCGTGGTGTCTGAACAAGACGGCTATGCAATCCCCTACAAAGCAACCAGTGCCTTTCGCCGAGCAGCTGAACTATTTGGTGCAACATTTCACGAAGGTGAAGCACTCGTAAACCTGCGCCAGATTGGTGATGCTTGGCAGGTGCGAACCGACAAAGCCAGCTATGACACAGGCACTGTGATCAACTGCTCTGGAGCATGGGCGGACAAAACTGCCATGATGATGGGCGACAACACCCCGCTCTCTTACAGCGCGCCTATGTTGATGATCACCGCCCGAATGCCGCATTTTGCTGGTCCGGTCGTAGGCGCCATCTCTCGTCAGCTGTCGTTCAAGCAGTTCGAAAATGGCACTGTGCTCATCGGTGGTGGCGCCAAAGGTTTTGCGGATCGTGATAATAATCGGACAACGCTGGACTACAAAAAGCTGGCCCTTGCTGCGGAGACAACCAAGACCTTTTTCCCAATCATGAAGACAGCCGTCATCAACCGGATGTGGGCTGGACTGGAAGCCTACATGCCCGACAACCTGCCGGTGATTGGGGCAGGGGTGAATGCGCGCAATGCCTACCATGCCTTCGGCTTTTCGGCCCATGGGTTCCAGCTCGGACCAGTCGTTGGTGATGTACTCGCGCAGCTGATCACCACAGGAAAAACCAGTTATGACCTGAACCCGTTCCGCATCGACCGCTTTGAACGCAAGGTTCTTTAGCTCCCAAGATTTCCAAGACAACAGGAAAGTAAACCATGACAATTGAACGCGTGGATTCCAACCACCGCATGAGTAAGATCGTGAAGCACAACGGCACAATTTATCTGTGCGGACAGACGGCTGCTGATGATCCAAGCTGGGACATCACCGAACAGACAAAACGCTGTCTGGCCAAAGTTGACGCCCTGCTGGAACAAGCTGGCAGCGACCGCAACAAGATCCTGTCCACCACCATCTATGTGCGCGATATGAAAGACTTCGCTGCGATGAACGCCGTGTGGGATGCTTGGGTTGCAGAGGGTGAAAAGCCAGCACGTGCCTGCGTTGAAGCACGCATGGCCCATCCGGATATTCTGGTTGAGTTTACTGTGGTTGCAGCTCAGTAAAACATAGAGAGCCCGTGGTTTTTGCGGGCTCTTGCCAACTCCTGTTACTTCTGAATGAGCCCTTCCACCATCACCTCCCAGGAAGCAAGGAAGCGCCGTTCCACTTCGTTGTTGGTGCCTTCCAAACGACTGAGGATCAGTGTCCCTTCAAACAACTCTACAATGGCTTCCACGATATGCGTTGCATTTGCCTGCCGGATAACACCACTTTCCATTCCCTCAACAATCTGCTCACTAATACGCGTGCGAAGCAGGCCAAAGAATTTCTTTAGAACCACACGCGCCACATGGTGCTTGTAAAACTCCACCCAAATCGCGGTCAGCTCAGAATGTGTCCCAAGATAGATGAGGGTGGTGACACAAATGGACTGAATCCGTTCCAGAACATCCGTATCTGATGCAGTTTCCTCTTTAATTTGCTGAACGATCTCGTCGTCACACATTTGCAGATATTCTGCCAGAATCTCATCCTTACTGGCGAAAATGGATCCGATAGTTTGCTGTGAAAGCCCGGTTTCCTTGGCAATTTCTTTGAAAGTGGTGTTGAAGTAACCGTTGCGTGCGAAACAACACAACGCCCCATTGAGAATGATCAAACGATCATCCTGCAGAGCAGCGGGAACATCCTCTCTCCGTTGTTGGGGGTCATCCATAAACGCTCTCCGCACGCTGGTTTGCAATCTCACTTCAGGCTAAAAGTCGGCATCCTTCAGGAACTCAGAGAAAAAGCTAGCATGTAATCACAGGGGTGAGGCCGGGGGATGTTGCGCAAGGTTGATACGTTTTTCTCCTGTTCACTAAGCTCAAAGCTTCTATTGATTTGAGTTTGACGAATTTGCGTAAGTTTACAAACTTGCTAAGTTCATATTCGGCAGCTGAAATCACAACTCAGATTGAAGACGGGTTGCTTACGTTTTGTGGGACACTTTGCCGAGTTTCCAGCCACCAATCAGCGAGCAACTCAGCACAAACTGACTTAAAACTGAGTTGATCGCCAAATAGTTTGCTCAGTGCACCATGGCATCTTTCACACCAATTATTTTGGAAGGATGTCCTTATGAAGCTCAAGATTCTCCTGATTACCGGTGACTTTGGTGAGGACTATGAAGTCATTGTTCCGTTCATGCTGCTGAAAGCCATCGGTTATGAAGTTCATGTTGCCTGTCCTAAAAAACGGGAGGGCGAAACGGTCGCCTCGTCCATTCACGATATCAATAAGGACTATCAAACAGTCACTGAATGGGAAGGGCATCGGATCAACATCAACGTGTCTCTTGAGCATCTGAATCCTGCCGATTACATCGCCCTTGTGCTTCCCGGAGGTCGCTCTTGCGAATACTTACGCACGTATCCGATTGTCCGTGATGTAACATCTCATTTCATCAAGGAAAACAAGCCGATCGCTTCCATTTGCCGAGGGGTGCAGATCCTGCTTGCCACGGGCCTATTGAAGGGCAAAACCATGACGGGAAACTTTGTGTGCCAGACAGAGGTTCAGATGGCTGGCAACACCTATGAGAAGCTGGGGTATGAAGGCGTCGTGGTTGATGGAAACATCGTTTACGGCGTGGAGTGGCATGGCCTTTGGACGTGGATGCAGGCCTTCATGGAAAAACTCGGAGTGACAATAGATTTACCCCCCAAGGCTGGGCGCGTGAAACCCGTGCCCGGTGAGGGGTATACTTACAAAAGCCTCGGTTAGAGCATTATCCGTTTGAAGGCAATCATGGAGGATACTCTAACCAAGGCTCAGCCTCAGCTGGACTCGTCAGGCAACCGGATTGTGAGAGCCGGGTTGCGAGGGAAGAAGTTCATCGGCTGAATATGGATGGTCTTCCATTCTGTTGACATGACCGGCCAATCTTCCAACCGTGGTACATGGTGGAAGCCAGCAGTGAACCACGTGACTACATCTTTGTTCATGAGATTGCGGTCCTGCTTGACCCATTTCGCCAGACCATCAGACCCATCAGACCCCATGGCAAGTGCGCCACCTGCATAACGCTCATTTGGATCATAAGCAGTGTTCCAGACGCTGTACTCGATATAGCGGTTACGCACGAATGGAGCATCGTTTTCAAAGTCAAATGGGGCATAGGACACGCTACCGTGGTGGAGCATGTATGCTGGTTTGTGGCCAAGATAGCCGTCCACATTTCCGTTCATCACCATAAAGGCTTTCGGTTTCATAGAACTGAGGCGGAAGCGACCTTCCATCTCGCTTTTGACCGGTGTGTTCTTAACCGTCCAGAATGAGCGGCGTGGCACGTTGACCGGAGGTTCACCACCAACAATTTCCTGCACCATCATGGTGTTGTCCGGCCCATCTACGTCAAAGTCCAGGCGGAAGTTGAAGTAGTGGTCGTGGAATGGAGCAACCAGATAGGGCGCAATGAGCGAGCCATACTTCGTGTCTTCAGCAGCAGTTGGATCCTGTAAGGACTTGGACGCAACGCCCTTCACGGCATCCAGACCAGATGCGCCAACCTTCAGATAAATCGTGCCATCCTGCTTGAAGCGATAGTCGATCAGGTAGTCGTAGTTGCCAACCTCAGAGGCGGTCCGAATGACCAGTTCTGTTTCTGGCCGCCCTTCAGCAGGCACAAACTCAGTTTCTGACTGGGCAAAGACTTCAAAGTGGCGCCATGCAGGGTTTCCGATGTCACGCTCGAAGATGCAAATCGCGTCGGGAATCTCCAGCGGCTGGCCCATATCATCATGGATCAATGCCGGAAGGAAAGTTGCGTAATCCGGGCAGTCCACGTTCTTGCGCAATGGTGTCAGGAAGAGGCCAAACCCGTATTCGCCACTGTCCATATAGGTCCGCCAATACCAGCCAGCGGAGGGGTCCATATACGGCACGAACACTTCAGAAAGAGAGGCTTGGTAGAGCACTGAACGCCAGTTCGCACCATCATTGGCTTTGACCTGCGACAGAACAAGTCCAGGACGCTTGTCGACGCGATACCGCATCTTCCAGATGTCCCAGGTGATCTCACTGCCATCAATGGTAAAGTTTGGACCGCCCTCCTGACGCAGGCGTGCCGGATTGGTTTTGGCTCTCAATGCTGTACGCTTGGCGACTTCATCCTCGTTGTAGCCCCAGTCATCTTCTGGAAGAGGGACGGCGCCTTCATCGATAACTTCTAGAACTTTACGCTCTGAAAGCTCCACCACAGCCACCAGCCCCTCAACCGGCTTGGCGTAGAAGTTGGAGCTTGTCGGGTTCACATAACAAGGCACCTTCATCAGGCGTTTGCCTTTTTCTGCGTCAGTAAAGAAGTTGCCGGCAGTCAGTGGAAGGCAATAAACGTCATCTGGCGTCAGGCCGCGCTTGGCGAGCCCGGCAACCATGCGTTCATCTCCCAGCGCGATCTCCATGGCCGACAAAAAGTCCGCCAGCATGATCATGGGCTGACCTTCAAGGTCTGATCTGCTTTCGACAGTGCCTTTGGTGATATTCACCACCGCTTGGTGAAATTTGCCATCTTCCTGAAAATGAACAGTCGCTCTGCGATCAAGGCTCCCATCTGTCGCATTGCTCATGACCGCTTTCTTGTGCGGTTCCAACAGCTCAATCAGCGGATAAAGGGTTTTATCACTGGCAGCATTGGCTACAATCAGGGTTGCACGAACCGCATTAAGTTCGTCTCCCGTCAGGCCATCGAGTGGATGAGGGTCTGCAGCATACGCGGCAGACGTGAGCATTGAGGCGGCCACAAGCCCCCCCAGCATCTTTAAAGTCATTGGTTCCCTCCCATCGGAAGGGGAGATGAACCCACCTGTGTCTTCTCCCCTTAAATCCGTCCAATCAAAGCTTAGGCGAGCCCGGATCGCTGTGTCTGCGCATCCTGTGCAATTTACTAGGCATATCGGTTCACAGCTGGCTCGTTCTGCCGTATCTGCTCGGCAAAGGTCCGTGGAGACATGCCCACCTGTGCCCGAAATGCTCGGTTGAAGGTCGACAGGTCACGAAAGCCAAACTCAAACGCCAGCTGAGAGATTCTGAAGGCCTGCCGGGAGTGCAGACGGCGCGATAACTCGCGTTTGAACCGCCCGACACGCACCTTGGCGATCTGCTCGTTACAGCTCAATCCGTGTTCTCTGAAAAGACGATAAATGCTACTGCGCGACATGCTGGAAAGCTTTGAAAGCTCATCGATATTGAAGCTCTCTTCCAACGCATTGTCGTGAATAAGAGACAACAGGAACTGCAGCTTGTCATATCCTTCCTGCAAAGCACTGGTGTCTTCTTCAAGAAAGGTCGCACTCACCACATCATTGAAAGCGCCTGAGAGCAAATGTTGTTTCTGACTTCCCGGCTGCGCTTCAAGCAGCAGATTTAGGTGGGCGTTGATCAGCTGGCCAGCCCCGGAAAACGCGGAGACCTTGCGACCACAGGCATAAGCAGAATTGAAATACCGATGCAGCAAATGGCGCGGGATATGAATGGATATCTGGTCAGACCCTAAAGTACGGTTTGCCCGGAAAGTGGAGGATTTGACGGAATCGATCAACGTCATGTCTCCGGGCTTGGAATGCAGCGCGGTTTGTCCATTCTGTTCCAGCTCCGCTTCTCCCTGAAGCTGCAGAATCAGAAAATAATAGGCCTCGCCATCCTTGCTGATATCAGCAGGTCCACGGGTGATCTCTCTTGCATTGTGAGTGACGCGGGCGCAATCAACATCGCCAAGCTGGAGTATGGAGGCACTTCCCATGACACTTCCGGCTTCTGTGTTTGTAACAAAGTGACCACAGATTTCAGTCAGCCGTGTGTTCCATTCATCCAGCTCATATCGGCAGGATTGAGTTGAAGGTATCTGAATACACACTGGCGTCTCCCCTAACCAAGGGGAATGCTAGAAAGAATCTAAACAGCAATCAAGCCAGATATATGCATTTTCCTATAAATCGCTTATTTCATGCTCAGACTAAGTCAGTTTCAACTATAAGTTCAACTAAGTGAGTTTTGGATATACTACTGTAAAATATTGGTTTTTAGAAAAAACGACCATTAAACCACAGAAATGAGTGCGAATTTCGAAATTCATTCAAACGCTGATTATTTGCATTTCCATAAAACTAATATTGCGCAAGCTACCCGTTATTCCCGACCCAAAGTCCAGCTGTGGGCGAACTCCCGAAAGGATTTGAAGACGGGGCTCTGGTATTTCTCCGTGTTATAGACCAGCGAGAATTGCCGGATCATCTTGTGCTTCAAGGGCACGATCGATAAGCGGCCATCTTGAACGGCGGCATTGACAGAGCGGCGAGAAAGCACAGTCAGACCGAGCCCTGCGATGACTGAGTTGACGATAGCTGTGGTGCTGTTGAGCTCGAACGCTTCTGTCCACTCTTCCAGGTTCGCTGCAACTTCAGTCAGAAAATATTCTCGTGTGCCAGATCCCGGTTCCCGCAAAACCCAGCTCTTTCCTTCGAGCGCATCTAACTCAAGCGGCTTATCGGAAGCGGGACACTGAGATGGCGCGCAGACCACGACCATTTCGTCCGTCATCCACGGTTCAACCTTGAGACGTTTGTCACTGACCTTTGCCTCAATGAACCCAAGATCTAACTCAAAATCCAGTAGCATTCTGCAGGTTTTTGTGGAGTTGGATAGGCTCATGGACTGGTGCAGATACCCCGTGTTTTCGCGAAAATCTCCAAGCAAGGTAGGCAGCAAATGGTTGCCGATTGTGTAGCTGGACCCAATCCGCAAGTTACCGTTGGTTGCATCATCCCCTTCAAAAAGCTGCATGATCGCTTCAGATCTATCCAGCAGTTCATCCGCCAGAGGGAGTAAACGGCGGCCTTGCTCGTTTAAGATGAGTTGCTTGTTGGCACGATCAAACATCTTCCATCCCAGCTGGCGTTCCAACTCAGCAAGAGCCATCGAAACGGCTGATTTGGTGAGAAACAGTTTTTCTGCCGCAGCTGTGATCGAGCCTTCCTGCGTAATCGAAACAAACACTTTAAGCTGACGAAACGTTACATTCATTTCTTTTCAAGGCCAATCTGTGGGACAGTATTGTATGAGGTTCAATTTTACTGAACCACCTATTCAATATATTCAGATTTTCAGGACATATCAAATCAGCTAGGAACTCGAGTTGCATACTTTGTCTTCTCACCCTCAGGTTATTGGCATTTCCGATGAATACTCTTCGAAACAAACTGGCTCATGTTCCGGCCCCTCTCGGTGGTCTCGCGCTAGGGATAGCAAGTCTCGGCTGGTCAATGGAAAATGCTGGCAATTTTGGAGGGGCGCTGCAACTCACGGGCGCATTGATTTCGAGCGTTTTGCTCGTGCTACTGCTTGGAAAAATCTTTTTTGCGCATACCGCAGTTTTTGAAGATCTGAGGCATCCCGTTGTTGGCAGTGTGCTCCCGACAACCGCAATGGCGCTTATGATCGTTTCCTATGCCATCGCGCAATACAATTTCACCATCGGGCAGATGCTCTGGCTGTTAGGCATTGGCCTGCATCTCACGTTGTTATCTGTGTTCATTTATCATCGCGCAAAAGGCTTCAATCTACAGCACATGGTCCCAAGCTGGTTTGTGCCACCAGTTGGAATCATCGTGGCAGCCGTTGCTTTTCCCGGCGGTGTGTTTGAAGGCTTTGCGAACGCTTTGCTCTGGTTTGGTTTGGTCGCCTATGCGCTGATGTTACCAATGATGCTGTATCGTTTGATTTTCCACGCCGAAGTACCCGATGCAGCGAAACCAACCATCGCGATCCTCGCTGCACCTGCCAGTCTTTCGCTTGCTGGTTATCTCACTCTGACGAGCAATCCATCTCCAATCATGGTCGCCGTACTTGGCGGAATTGCTGTGGCTATGACGGCGCTGATTTATATCTCATTCCTGCGCTTGTTCCGCCTGCCATTTTCTCCGGGCTTTTCCGCCTTCACATTTCCGCTCGTAATTGGCGCAACAGCGCTCTTTAAAACGGTAACATGGATGGAAAGTCTGGGTGCGAATACCAGTCTTGTCGCGCAGATCAGAGCCTTGGCGCACATTGAGCTTTATGTGGCAACAGCCGTCGTTCTCTATGTCAGCTTCAAATACCTGACATTCTTCGCACCGGCTCTGTTGCCAGCGCGTGCAACGGGACAGCAGACCAACTAACTGGACTTGCTGAACATCTTGGTCTTGTCGAACAGGTTCTCTAGCGTGTTCATCCGCTCCTTGGTCACCTTCCATGTGGAGGTGGTCATGGCCTCAATCATGGCTTCCAGAATAAACATGATGACAACGCTGCTGTCCCAGGCCGATGGTGCTTCAATGCGGGCGTTGAAAACATATTCCGCATTAACAGCTGCTGGTGAAGTCCACTGATCGGTAAACACGATCACAACCGCCCCGCGTTCGCGCGCCAGATCGACAAAGCGCAGAATGTCGTGTTCGTATCGACGGATATCGAACACCACCACAACATCACCCGGTTTCATGTTCAGGAGATAGTGCGGCCACGTGTTGGAGTTGGAGGCGATGGCAATTACATCGTCACGGATCACCTGCAAATGCGTAAAGAAATAGTCCGATAACGCACGTGTAATACGACCACCTACAATGTGGACAGCCCGCTCCCGCTCCGTCAACAAACCCACAGCCTGATCGAAATCCTGCGTATCAAGCTGCTGTAAGGTTTGTTTCAGATTGTCGATGACCGCGTCAGCAAACCTGTTCAGAATATGTGCATCGGGTGCATTTCGGGTCCAGCGCTCTTGTTTGGAAATCGGGTTGGAAATTGTTTCTTCCACTTCCAACTTCAAGGCTGATTGCAACTCGGTAAATCCAGCAAAACCAATCTTTTGCGCCATTCTGACCACCGTTGGACCAGAAACATTTGCCGACTTTGCAAGCTCTGACACGCTGCCTAATCCGCTGACTGGATAATTTGCAAGCAAGGAGACGGCCAGCTGACGCTCTGCACGAGTTAACCCATTAAAATGTCCGCGTAATTTTTCGGCGACGGTCTGTTCATTTGGGTCTCGCACGTCTCTCACCTACCTGATGTATGTATATTTGCCTAGTTTTTAGGCTTTGTGAAACGTTCCTTTCAGACTAGTCTCCTTGGAAACGTTTCTTTCAGAAACTCTTTTACGAATAAAAAGACTGAAAGTACAAGGAAAAACAAGATGCATTCGGGGGGACTGTTCTTGTCTGAAGTCAAAACTGACCAGATAGAATCTGTTGGCAACGACACTGTTGAAACGATCAATACAGGAGGAACGGCTCCAGTTGTGTTGATCTGCGAACATGCATCCAAGTTTATTCCTGCATACCTAAATGGCCTCGGTCTAAGTGAAGAAGCTGCAAGCAGCCATGCAGCTTGGGATCCAGGAGCTTTGGCGATTGCCAAACTTCTCTCCACCAAGCTGAACGCACCTTTGGTCGCTCAACGAATTTCGCGCCTCGTTTATGATTGTAACCGCCCACCGGAAGCACCCAGTGCCATGCCGGAAAAAAGCGAGATCTACGAGGTGCCGGGCAATGTTTCGTTGAATGATGAACAGCGGCAAGACCGGGCCAACAAATTTTATCGCCCCTTCCAGTCTGAAGTAAAACAGGTGATCGACGCCAAATATACGGCGGGTCAGCTTCCGGTGATGGTCACGATCCACTCGTTCACACCAGTTTACAACGGCAAGAAAAGAGCCGTTGAGGTAGGTGTGCTGCATGACAGCGATACCCGCTTTGCCGATGCACTGCTGGAAGCACTGTGCCCATCGGATCTCTACGTCATCCAAAGAAACGAACCATATGGGCCGGAAGACGGGGTTACGCATACCCTCGTTGATCAGGCACAATCCCGCGGCCTGCTAAACGTTATGATTGAAGTGCGCAACGACTTAATCGCAAAGCGAGCAGACCAGAAGAAAATTGCAGAGGTGTTAGGAGAGGCAATTCTGCAAGTCCTGCCACAGTTTAGCGCTGAAATAACTGTGAGCGGGCAGGGAGCAACAACAAAAGCAAGGGCAGCAGATTAATGCCAAGGGGAATAGTTGTTTTCGTCAGGTATGTGGACTGGATCAACAAATATGTTGGCCGCTTTGCCATGTACCTCATTTTCGTGATGCTGGGGGTGCTGTTGTACTCCTCCATCGCAAAGACCTTTTTCGCACCGCCGCTCTGGACGCTGGAAACAGCCCAGTTCACCATGGCAGCCTACTACCTTCTGGGTGGCGCCTATTCCATGCAGACACAGTCTCACGTGCGCATGGACTTGTTTTATGGAAGCTGGTCTCCACGGCGTAAAGCCACCATGGATGTCATGACCATCCTGCTTCTGATTTTGTACCTCATCTTCCTCCTTTACGGCGGTCTTTCCTCGTTGGAATACGCAGTCAAATATGGTGAGGAAAGCTACTCGGCTTGGGCACCACCTATGGCGCCAATCAAAGCCATTATGTGTTTTGGAATATTCTTGATGCTGCTTCAGGCAATCGCGACGTTCTTTAAAGACTTGGCCGCAGCCCTTGGGAGGCCGGCGCCATGAGTTATGAACTGATCGCAATTTTGATGTTCTCCAGCATGATGCTGATGCTCCTGACCGGGCAACGTGTTTTTGCTGCAATTGGTTCCGTTGCTGTTATCGCCGCCCTTCTGCTGTGGGGTGATGGTGGCTCCGAAATCGCCTTCTCCGCCAGCATGAAGCTGATGAAGTGGTACCCGCTCCTCACGCTGCCACTGTTCATTTTCATGGGCTATATGCTCTCTGAATCAGGCATTGCCGAAGATCTTTATAAGATGTTCCATGTCTGGACAGGTGGCCTTCATGGTGGATTGGCCATCGGCACAGTCGGCCTCATGGTGATGATTTCTGCCATGAACGGTCTGTCTGTGGCCGGTATGGCCATCGGCGCAACCATCGCTCTGCCTGAGTTGCTGCGTCGAGGCTATGACAAGGTTATGGTGACTGGCGTTATTCAGGCTGGTTCCTCACTGGGCATTCTCGTACCGCCAAGCGTTGTTCTGGTTCTTTACGGCATGATTGCCCGCCAACCGGTAGGCAAGCTTTGGCTCGCAGGTGCTATTCCGGGTTTGCTGCTGGCAGGGCTGTTCATTCTTTACATCGTGGTGCGTTGCCGCCTTCAGCCGGAACTGGGTCCAACCCTTTCTGAAGAAGAGCGCAAAGAGATCACGTGGTCCGAAAAAATCCGCCTTTTACAAGCTGGTGTGATCCCGCTGTTCATCTTCTTTGCGATGACAGGTCTGTTCCTGATGGGTGTAACCAGCCTCGTGGAAAGTTCCGCCGTTGGAGCAACAGCTGCGACACTGGCCGCTGCATTCAAACGACGCCTCACCTTCCGCTTGTTGCACATCACCACTGAAAAGACGCTGCAGATCAGCTGTATGTTCATGTGGATCATTCTTGCAGCTCTTGCTTTTGGCGCTGTGTTTGACGGATTGGGCGCTGTGCGTGCGATTGAAGGCTTCTTCGTGGGTGACCTCGGTCTTGGCCCATGGGAAATCCTTCTGCTGATGCAGCTTTCCTACATCGTGATGGGCATGTTCCTGGATGACACTGCGATGCTGGTGATTGTGGCTCCGCTTTACGTGCCATTGGTCAAAGTGCTTGGGTTTGATCTGGTCTGGTACGGCGTGCTGTACACCATCACTTGTCAGATCGCCTATATGACACCGCCCTTTGGCTACAACCTGTTCCTGATGCGTGCCATGGCGCCGCCGGAGATCTCGCTGACAGACATCTACAAATCCATCATTCCATTCGTGGCAATCATGGTGTTTGGATTGGCTCTGGTCACGGTCTTCCCGCAAATCGCGCTCTGGCTGCCCAACCTTTACTACGCGAGGTGACATGACAAGGCATCACAAACATACCTATTGAAGTAATTAGCGAATTCCGGATGGAGACAGATAAAAATCACACCCCTCGCTATAAAAAGTCCACCGGTTCTGAGGGATCCAGAAATTCATATTCCAAGGGGAATTGAGTATGACGAATAGACGTGATTTTCTTAAGAAAGCTGGTTTAACAACCGTCGCCGCTGCTGGTGCATCTACCCTTGCAGCTCCGGCTGTTCATGCTGCAGGTCGTCCTATCAAATGGCGCCTTCAGACATATGCTGGTGCAGCACTTGCTCAGCACGTGATCAAGCCATCCATTGACGCCTTCAACAAGGCAGCAAATGGTGAGATGGAGATCGAGCTGTACTACGCGGACCAGCTGGTACCAACTGGTGAACTTTTCCGTGCCATGCAGCGCGGCACCATTGATGCTGTGCAGTCTGATGATGACTCTATTGCAGCACCAGTAGATGTATCTGTTTTCGGTGGCTATTTCCCATTCGCTTCCCGTTACAGCCTTGATGTTCCAGCCCTGTTTAACCACTGGGGCCTGAAAGAGATCTGGGAAGAAGCTTATGACGAAGTAGAAGGCGTTAAGTGGCTTTCCGCTGGTGCATGGGATCCTTGTCACTTTGCGACAAAAGACCCGATCCGCAGCCTTGCTGACCTGAAAGGCAAGCGCGTCTTCACCTTCCCAACCGCTGGTAAATTCCTGACACGCTTCGGCGTTGTTCCGGTCACCCTGCCATGGGAAGACATTGAAGTTGCAATGCAGACTGGCGAACTGGATGGTATTGCGTGGTCCGGTATCACTGAGGATTACACTGTAGGTTGGGCTGACGTGACCAACTACTTCCTCACCAACAACATCTCCGGTGCGTGGGCTGGTTCTTACTTTGCCAACGAAGAGCGCTGGAATGAACTGCCAGATCACCTGAAGACCCTCTTTAACCTGTGCATGGATAGTTCTCACTACTACCGCCAGCACTGGTACTGGGCAGGCGAAGCCAAGCTGCGCACACAAGGCGAGAAGATGGAGCTGACCTCCATTCCGGATGAAGAGTGGGCAACTGTTGAAGACGAAGCTCTCAAGTTCTGGGACGAGATTGCAGCCAAGTCCGAGCGTAACGCCCGCGTTGTTAAGATCCTGAAGGAATACAACGCAGCAATGGCAAAAGCTGGTCGTCCTTACCGCTACGGCTAAACTGTTTTTCCAAGATTGGTCAGCCCGGTTTTCGGGCTGGCCACACCACACAGTAACGAAGCAGTGTCGGTGATGCCATGCAGGAGAGGCACAGGCATCCGCCGCTTTAACAGGGTCCTCGGGGAACAGGTATGTTGCGAGAAGAAACCAAAAAAACACGTAGAACCGGAAAACTGACCCTCGACGAGTTACGCGAGCTGGTCGACACCGGTGAGATAGACACCGTTATTGCCGCACAAGTGGACATGCAGGGCCGCTTGATGGGCAAGCGCTTTCAGGGTGAGTTCTTCGTGAACAGCGCCTGGGAAGAGACCCACAGCTGTAATTATCTGCTTGCAACCGATATGGAGATGGCCACTCCGGATGGCTACAAGGCAACAAGTTGGGAAGCGGGTTATGGCGACTACGTTATGAAGCCGGACCTTGCCACCTTGCGCGTTATTCCGTGGCTGGAAGGCACCGCACTGGTATTGTGCGATGTGCTGGACCACCACACCCACAAAGAAGTTCCACATTCTCCGCGTGCCATATTGAAAAGCCAGGTCGACCGCCTCGAAGGCATGGGCATGACCGCTAACATGGCGACTGAGCTGGAGTTCTTCCTGTTCAAAGAGAGTTTTGAAGAAGCCCATGCCAAGGGTTACCGCAATATTTCGCCAGTCTCCGCCTATAATGAGGACTATCACATCTTCCAGACCACCAAGGAAGAGAAGGTGATGCGTGCCATTCGTAACGGGCTTAACGGCGCCGACATTCCGGTCGAGTGCTCCAAAGGTGAAGCTGATGCTGGTCAGGAAGAGATCAACGTCCGTTATTCTGATGCACTGAATATGGCAGACCGCCATTCCATCATCAAAAACGGCTGTAAAGAGATCGCATGGCAGAACGGCCAGAGCATTAGCTTTATGGCCAAGTGGCATTATGATGCTTCCGGCAGTTCCTCCCACGTGCACCAGTCTCTTTGGGGCAAGGATGGTGAGTCTCTGTTTTACGATCCATCCGGCGAATACGGCATGTCCAAGATGATGCGCCATTACCTCGCTGGTTTGCTGAAGCACGCAAGTGCGATCACCTATTTCCTTGCGCCAAACATCAACTCCTACAAGCGCTTTGCGGCTGGCACCTTTGCGCCGACCAAAGCAATCTGGAGTATGGACAACCGCACTGCTGGCTACCGTGTATGTGGCGATGGCACCAAGGCTGTGCGTGTTGAATGCCGTGTTGGCGGCGCAGACCTGAACCCATATCTAGCAATGGCGGCGCTGCTGGCTGCCGGCATTGATGGCATCGAAAACGAACTTGAGTTGGAGCCAGAGTTCAGAGGTGATGCCTATGGAGGTAAGGGCGCTCGCGAAATTCCGACGACTTTGCGCGATGCTGCTACCGAAATGAAGTCTTCCGAGATGCTTCGTGCTGCGTTTGGGGGCGATGTGATTGATCACTACGCACATGCCGCCAAGATCGAGCAGGATGAATATGACCGCCGTGTAACCGACTGGGAAGTTGCGCGCGGGTTTGAACGGGCCTGATTAAATCAGCCCACGCTGTGAATGATGAGTTGACCATGACAAAAACACTAAAATGTATTTCGCCGGTTGATGGTTCTGTTTTTGCAGAACGACCGGTGGCAAGCCAGAAAGAAGCAGAAGCCGTCATTGCCAATGCCAAGACTGCGCAGAAAGGGTGGGCTGCTCGTCCACTCGAAGAGCGCATCAAACTGGTGATGGCTGGCGTTGCAAAGATTGGTGAACAGAACGACGAAATCGTTCCTGAACTTGCAAAAATGATGGGTCGTCCGGTCCGTTATGGCGGTGAGTTTGGCGGCTTTAACGAGCGCGCCTCGCACATGGCAAAGATCGCGGAAGAGAGCCTTAAGCCGATCATTGCCGAAGAGAGCGACAACTTCGAGCGCCGCATCGAGAAGGAACCGCACGGCGTCATCCTCGTGATCGCACCATGGAACTATCCATACATGACTGCGATCAACACCGTTGCTCCGGCCCTGATTGCTGGCAACGCGGTGATCCTGAAGCACGCCACCCAGACGCTTCTGGTTGGTGAGCGTATGGCGAGTGCCTTTGCAGAGGCAGGTGTTCCGGCAGAGGTATTCCAGAACCTCTTCCTCGATCATGACACCACATCGCACCTGATCGCGGGCCGCAATTTCGGTTTCGTCAACTTTACAGGCTCTGTTGGTGGTGGTCGTGCGATGGAAATCGCGGCGGCGGGCACTTTCACAGGTCTTGGCCTTGAGCTGGGTGGTAAAGATCCAGGTTACGTGATGGACGATGCAGATGTTGAGGCTGCTGCCGAAACACTCATTGACGGTGCTATGTTCAACTCCGGCCAGTGCTGCTGCGGTATCGAGCGCATCTACGTGCATTCTTCCAAATACGATGCTTTCGTTAAGAAGGCTGTAGAGATCGTTTCCGGTTATAAGCTCGGCAACCCGCTGGATGAGACAACCACCATCGGCCCGATGGCAAACGTTCGTTTTGCAGAGCTGGTACGCAAACAGGTGGCAGATGCTGTTGAGCAGGGCGCAAAGCCTATGATCGACGCGGGCCTCTTCCCGGAAGATGATGGTGGCGCTTACCTCGCACCTCAAATCCTCGTGGATGTAAACCACGATATGGAAGTTATGCGCGAAGAGAGCTTCGGTCCTGTGGTCGGCATCATGAAAGTGGAGAGCGACGAAGAAGCAATCCGGCTGATGAACGACAGTCACTACGGCCTGACGGCGTCTCTCTGGACACAGGACTCTGCACGGGCAGCAAAGCTCGGCGCTCAGATCGAGACCGGTACCGTGTTCATGAACCGTGCAGACTATCTGGACCCGGCCCTGTGCTGGACAGGCTGCAAAGACACTGGTCGCGGAGGTGCTCTGTCTGAGATCGGCTACCAGAACCTGACCCGTTCAAAATCGTATCATCTTAAAAAGGCATAAGAAAAATGACTCTGACAGCAAACTGGAGCTACCCGACCGCCATCCGCTTTGGTGCCGGACGCATTAAAGAACTGGCCGACGCGTGTGCTGCTGCTGGCATCAAGAAGCCATTGCTCGTAACTGACAAGGGCCTTGCTAGCCTGCCAGTTACCGCAAGTACCTTGGACGTGATGGAGGAAGCAGGTCTTGGCCGCGCCATGTTCTTTGAGGTTGATCCAAACCCAACCGAGATTAATCTGGAAGCAGGCGTTGCAGCCTTCAACGCTGGTGGTCATGACGGCGTGATTGCATTCGGCGGCGGCTCAGGCCTCGATCTTGGCAAGCTGATTGCGTTCATGGCAGGTCAAACCCGTCCAGTCTGGGACTTTGAAGACATTGGCGATTGGTGGACACGGGCTGATGCGGATGCGATTTATCCGAATATTGCCGTTCCAACGACTGCTGGCACCGGATCTGAAGTTGGCCGTGCAAGCGTGATTACCAACTCTGAGAGCCACGTGAAGAAGATCATCTTCCATCCGAAGATTCTCCCAAGCGTGGTGATCTGTGATCCTGAGCTGACTGTTGGCATGCCGACTATGATCACAGTTGGAACTGGCATTGATGCATTCGTGCACTGTCTGGAAGCCTACAGCTCTCCGCATTACCACCCGATGTCTCAGGGCATCGCGTTGGAAGGCATGCGCCTTGTGAAGGAGAACCTGCCAAAAGTCTTTGATGATCCAAATGATATCGAAGCTCGCGGGCACATGATGAGTGCCGCTGCGATGGGTGCAGTGGCATTCCAGAAGGGCCTCGGTGGTATTCACGCGCTGGCTCATCCGGTTGGGGCGGTTTACAACACGCATCACGGTTTGACCAATGCTGTGATCATGCCAACTGTGCTCAAGTTCAACCGTGCAGCGATTGAAGAGCGCATTGAGAAACTAGCGGCTTACCTTGATATTCCCGGTGGTTTCGACGGGTTCTTTGATTTCGTGATGAAGATGCGCTTGGACATGGGTGTTCCGAATACTCTGGCCGAGCTTGGTGTGGGCACTGACAAGATTGACGTGCTTGCAAAAGAAGCAGTGAAGGATCCAAGTGCAGGTGGCAATCCGGTCGAGTTTACGCTGGAAGCTGCAAAAGCTCTGCTTATTGAGGCTATTGGAGAGCAGGTATCAGCCTGATTTCTCATTAAACTACAAATAATTAGCCCCGCAGAGTTTCTGGTTTTGCGAGGCTTTTTCTTATCGCATCAGCCGTGATTACTCCGGCAACTCACAGCAACTTATCAGGTAGTCATAGGCATCAGGACTCAGTTCCGGGCCAAGAACCCGTTTCAAATCAGCATTGTAGTCGCCAAGCCATTTGATTTCAGCGCGGGTGAGATCAACCATGTTGAGCATCTGCGGTTCAATCGGGATGTAGGAGAGGTTCTTGAAAACGAGGAAACCATCGTCTTCCTCTACGATCTCAAAAAGGTTCTCAATCCGGATACCGTATTGATCTGCAACGTAATATCCCGGTTCAATGGACATCACCATGCCAGCGACCAGATCCACCGGATTGTATGGCTTCCCGATCCGTTGTGGCTGTTCGTGAACAGAGAGGAAGTGGCCGATGCCGTGACCGGTTCCGTGGTCATAGTCCAGACCTAAATCCCACAGGGGCCTGCGGGCAAACCCGTCGATGTGATGGCCTTGCGTTCCTTTTGGAAAACGTAAGGACGCCAACGCAACAAAGCCTTTGAAAACAGCGGTGTAGGCGCGTTTGAACTCCTCCGAGGTTTCAGAAAAGGCAAAGGTTCGCGTCGCGTCGGTGGTACCATCCTGATATTGACCACCGGAATCCAGCAGGTACGTATTCTCGGGCAGGATTGCAGTATTCGACGCTTCAGTGGCGGCGTAGTGGCACATTGCGGCGTTGCCGGCTGCGGCAGAGATGCTTCTAAAGCTTGGATAAACAAAGTCTTTCTGGCGTTTGCGCTCGGTCAGAATGCGTTCTTCCGCTTCCAGCTCGTGCACCGGATCGCCTGTCTTGGCTCTTTGCGGAACCTCCCGTTTTAACCAGGCAGAAAACTCGGTCCATGCGATGCCGTCGCGTAGATGACAGTCACGCAAGCCCTTGAGTTCATTTGCGTTCTTCTTGGCTTTGGTGAGCGTAATCGCGCCCTGTTCCATGACGGGAATACCACTAGCGGCCTGAACGGCGAGGCGTGTGGCGACAGGAGAGAACATCGGATCGATCAGAACTTGCGTTCCTTCTCCGGTCATTTCTTCCAGCGAGCTGATGAAGCTGGCAGGGTCTGCGGTTTCCACCTTCTCCAGTTCATACTCATCCAAGCTATTGGAAAGTTTACGAGAATCCACGAACCAACTCGCAGAGCCATCATCTTTCAGGAGCAGGAAAGAGTGTGGGATGGGGTTGAATTCCACGTCATCACCGCGAACATTTAAAAGCCAGGCAATGTTGTCGGGCTGGGTTTCAACCAGCACTTTTGCGCCAACTTCCCTCAGATGTACGGCGATCTCTGCGCGCTTCTCCATACTGGTTTTACCATATTTTTCAATAGGATATGACGTTATCGGAGAGAGTGGTTTTTCTGGTTGATCAGACCAGACTGTATCGATGATGTTGCTGGCTGTTGCCACCAGTGTGGCGCCTGCGTCTTCAGCTCCACCAGCAAAACGATCCCACCAGACTGAGGGGATAAGCATCGGGTCAACGCCTATTTGCTGCCCTGCGTTCATATTGGTGGATATCCAGTTTTCCAGTGGTTCATCAAAGATATGCTGGTAAGAGAAGAACTCATTGCTGCATTGGTTGCGCACCTGAACGGTGTAGCGGCCATCAACAAACATAACTGCTTGATCTACTGTTACAATTGCCAGACCAGCGGAGCCTGTGAAGCCGGTTGCCCATGCCAGACGCTCATCATGCGGGGCGCAATATTCCCCCTGATGCTCATCGAACCGTGGAATGATAACTGCATCCAAACCGTTGCGCTTCAGCTCGTTTCGTATGAGGTTCAAGCGGTCTGTAGTTCTTTCAAATTTCTGATTTTCCAACATTTTTAGCTCGATCATGTGATGGGGATTTATTCTGATAGAAGAGCTTCGGCATGATGACAAGCCACTTTACCTAGCTCGTCTAATGCCCTCAATCTGGGAGTTTCACTTTGGCATCGCCCCGAGGCATGGGGACATCTTGCATGAAAGGCGCAGCCCTTTGGCACGTTGAGCGGGCTGGGCAGTTCGCCTGATATTGACGGGCGAGTATGGCGTTTGTCTGGATCAAGAGAAGGTGCTGCTGCCAGAAGAGCCTTAGAGTAGGGGTGTTTTGGGGCGTTGAAGAGCTGTTCTGAATCGCCGATCTCAACAATTGTGCCCAAATAAATCACCGCGACCCTGTGGGATACATGGCGGACAAGTCTGAGGTCGTGGGCCACGAACAGGATGGTCAGATCCAGTTTGTCCTGTAGTTCCAGTAGCAAGTTCACCACCTGTGCCTGAACCGATACATCCAGCGCCGACACCAGCTCATCCGCAACCAACACCTCCGGCTCAACCGACAAAGCCCGTGCAATAGCAATGCGTTGGCGTTGCCCACCGGAAAACTCATGGGGCAGCTTATCCGCAGCATCTTGCGGCAGCCGCACCAGATCAAGCAACTCGGCAATGCGATCATTGATCCGCTCAGGTGGCCGCATATTGTGAACACGCAGAGCTTCCGTGAGCACTTGCCGGACTGTCATACGGGGATTGAGGGAGGAGTACGGGTCCTGAAACATCATCTGGACCTTGCGGTTATACTCCCTCAACGCACTGGCATCTTTGGCAGCAACCTCTTGTCCATCATAGCGAATAGTGCCTTTGTCAGCCTCATAAAGGCGGGCCAGACAACGGGCTAAAGTGGACTTTCCGCAGCCAGATTCACCAACAATGCCAAGGGTTTCACCACGTTTCACCTCAAGGCTCACCCCATTGAGTGCTTTGACTTTGCGTTGTTGTGTGCGTTGAATTGCGTCGAAGAGGGTTCTTTTGAGCGAAAAGTGTAAATGAAGGTCTTCAACTTGCAAAACCGGAGTGTCATAGGTCATGCAGGCACCTCCTCACGAGCAACCTCAGGGAAATGACAGGCAGATGAAATGCCTTCATCAATAACAGACAGGGGCGGCTTGGTTCCAAGGCATATATCCTCCACCTTGTGGCAACGCGGCGCGAAGGCACATCCTTTGGGCAGAGCATCCAGAGCAGGCGGCGTGCCCGGCACGGAATACAGCGGTGTGCGCGGTGGTATGTTCTCTGGCACTGATTTGAGCAGCCCGAGTGTATAGGGGTGCTTCGGTCGTTTCAGGACATCGCGAACAGAACCGGTTTCTACCAGTCGACCAGCATACATCACCGCCACCCGGTCACAGGTTTGTGCGACTACACCCAGATCATGGGTCACCAGCACAATCGCCATATTGAGGTTCTTGGCCAGCGACAACAGCAGCTGCAAGATCTGATCCTGAATGGTGACGTCAAGCGCAGTGGTTGGTTCATCGGCCAGCAACAGCTCTGGGTTGGAGGCCAGTGCAATGGCGATCATCACCCGCTGACGCATGCCGCCGGAGAACTGGTGCGGGAAGTCTTTGAGGCGGGACGAGGCGCTGGGAATACCAACCGTATCCAGCAGTTCAATAGCACGCGCCTTGCGGGTACGGCGGTCCAGATCGGTGTGGGCTTTCAGGTTCTCCTCAATCTGCAAACCCACGGTGAGCAGCGGATTGAGCGAGGTCATCGGCTCCTGAAAGATCATTGAGATCTTACTGCCGCGCACGGCTTGCAACTGCTTGTCTGTGCGGGTGAGCAGATCCTCTCCCTTCCAGTAGACGTTACCTTCCACCGTGCCATAGTCGCGAGCAAGGCCGATGACGGAGCGCAGACTGATGGATTTGCCGGAACCACTCTCCCCGACCAGACCAAGCACTTCACCAGCGCACACATCAAAGGAAATGCCATCGACAGCCCGCAACACGCGGCCTTTGCTGTGAAAGGTGGTTGTGAGGCCACGAACCTGTAACAGGGTCTCATTTTGGTTGGTCATCAGGATGCCCCCCGTGGTCTGAGAACATCGGCAAGGCTGTCTCCCACAAGAGAGAACCCAAGCCCCGTCAACACAATCGCAATGCCCGGCATCAGGCTCATCCACCAGGCGGTGGTGATGAAATTGCGCCCTTCTGCGATCAGAACGCCCCATTCTGCCTGTGGCGGCTGTGCGCCAAGGCCGAGATAACCAAGAGAAGACCCGAGCAGGATGGCGAGGGCCATGTCGGTCATCCAATAAGTAATGAGTGGTGTCGTTGCGTTGGGCAACAAATGGCGGAAGATGATGCGGGTGGAGGAATATCCCATCACCCGTCCGGCAGAGGCATAATCGCTGGTCATCTGCGTCATGATTTCTGCACGGGTGAGACGGGCATAATAGACCCACTGCACCAGCGTCACCGCCACGTACATGTTGGTCAGTCCCGGTCCCAGAACTGCAACAACAGCAATGACCAGCACCAGAAACGGGAAGGTGATGGTGACATCCACCAAGCGGCCAAAGAGCACATCTGCAATGCCGCCGTGATAAGCAACCAGCGAGCCAACCACAACGCCAATCACCATGGCAAAGAAGGTGGCAAAAACCGCGATTTGCATATCAACCTGATACGCCCAGATCACGCGGGAAAGCGTGTCGCGCCCCAGATTGTCCGTGCCAAACGGATGCGCCCAGCTTGGTGACTTCTGGATCGCATTGAAGTCAAAAGCGTTGGGATCATACGGTGCGAACGCCCATGGGAATACGGCAAGCAGGATGGAAGAGGACAGGATGAAGAAGCCCAGCAAGAACCCTGGGCGGAGCAGAGCTTTGACCCGTGGGTGGAGTTTTTTCTTCTGCGGCGTGGTGGTTTGAAGTGTATCGAGCTGGGTCATGACAGGCGTAACCTCGGATCAAGCCATGCCTGCACCATATCGGTGAACAGAAACACGAGAGAAACCATAACAGCGAAGGTGAGGGTGAGGCCCTGTATCAGCGGGTAGTCACGGGCAAAGATCGCCTCCAGCATCAACCGGCCAAGACCGGGAACCGCGAACACCGTCTCCGTCACCAGCGTTCCGCTCATCAGATTGCCGATGGAAAGGCCGAGCAGTGTAACGGTGGAAATGAGCGCATTGCGCAGGACATGGCGACCCAGAATAACGCTTCGGGATAACCCCTTGGAGCGGGCGAACTGCACATAGTCGGCATCCAGCACCTCAATCACGGCAGACCGCAGGTTCCGCATGATGATGGCAGAGGTGTAAAGAGCAACCGTCAGCGCGGGCAACATCAAGTGGTGCAGATGCTGCAAAAACGTCGTGCCATAACCACCAACCGGAAACAATCGCAAGGAGGCGGCGAGGAAGGTGAGCAGCAGCAGGCCGATGTAAAACACAGGAGTCGACAAGCCAACCTGAAAACCACTGCGAATGGCAATGTCGAGCCCACGATTTTTGTTCAGCGCGGCGACAAAGGCCAATGGGCCGGCAATGAGAATGGAAAGACAAACGGCATAGAGCGTGAGGAACGCGGTGACTGGAATGCGTTCAATGATGACTTCCAGAACTGGCGCTTTGAGAAGAATGGATGTGCCCATATCTCCACTCAAAGTGTTCCTGACAAAATAAAAGAACTGCATGACCAGCGGCTCATTTAACCCGAGTTTTTGGCGGATGAGTTCCAGTTGAGCTTCGGTGGCTTTGGCATCGGCCATGGCGATGGCCGGATCCCCTGGCAGCATACGTACCAGCAGAAAGATAACGACCATCACAAGAAGAAAGGTCGGAATAATCTGCAGCAGCCGTGACACCAGATAGGAAAGTGACGACATTCCTGAGTCCTAATAGGGCGTGAGCATTGAGAGCCGAAGCGACAGATAATGGGATTGACGCTTCGGCTTTCCGGATTGCAAGGGCAGACGGTCTGGTCCTGCCGTTTTCTGATCAGACCACCCGCTCTGTTTACTTCACACCCGGCTTGCCTGTTGATGCAGACCGGGTGCACTCAGAGGAGGAGTTATTTTGCAATCCACGCCGAGGAGAACTCATTGTTCCCCAACGGTGTCTGGAGATAACCGTTCACGTTGGCCGACAGTGCAACAGCAAATGGCGTTTCATAGAGGAACAGAAGCGGGGCCGCATCTGCATAGATTTCCTGCATGCGCTTGTATTGCTCGCTGCGTTTTTCCGGATCGATCTCAGTGTTGGAGGCCTCAAACAGGGAATTGAACTCCGCGTTGTTCCAGCCAGTCCCAACTGCTTTACGGGTTGGGTAATAACCCAGCCAACCTGCAACCTGTGCCGGATCATTCACATCATTCACCCAGCCATAAGTGTGAATGTCGAACTCGCCGGAGCGGTTCTTCGCGCCGCGGGTCGGGTTATCAACCTGCTCCACTTTCACGTTGACGCCAATAGCGCCCCACATCTGCTGGATGGCTGCAAACAGAGTTGCGTCATCAGAAGAACCTGCAAGCGTGGTCAGCGTGATTTCAGCCCCTTCAAGACCTGATGCAGCTGCCAGTTCTTTCGCCTTGGCAACATCATAAGGGTAAAGCGGACCACCATCATGTGCCAGCTGGGTTGTCGATGCCATCAGTGGGGATGTCATCGACTTGCCTGTACCATGCGTGATCAGCTGAACCAGCGCGTCTTTGTTGATGGCATAGTTCAGCGCCTGACGCGCCTCTTTGGTTGCCATCGGGTTTGGAGAGCCATCTGCGCGGGTCTCACGAGAGTTGATCGGGCTGTAAATGATGCGGGTGGATGGATACAGCTCCATGTTGATCGCAGGGTCTGCCTTCAGCTCAGCCACGCGAGAGAATGGAACGAACTCAGCACCGTTCACTTCACCAGCCTGTAGTTTCAGGATACGGGTTGCATCATCCGGAATCACGACGAAGCTGACCTCATCCAGATACGGCAGTGGTTTGCCGTCTTCGCCCTGACGCCAGTAATGCGGGTTGGCGGAAAATGTCATGGTGCTGCCGCGGCTACGATCTTTCAGCGTAAACGGGCCGGAAACAGGCGTACCGGGAGCGAAAAGAGCAGTTGCCTTTTCCTGATCGTTTGCCCCTGGCGCTGCCTCAAACGCGGCCTTGGACACGATCGCTGTGTTGAAGGTCGCCAGAATTGAGATGATGGTCGGGTCAGGGTTCTTCATGGAAAGCGTGACACCATTCTTGGTCTCGGTGATGCTTTCAACAGAGCCCAAAAGGCCGGACCATGGGCCGAAGTCAGGATTTGTGGCGCGTTCCAAAGAGAATTTCACGTCTGCCGCAGTAATCGCGGAACCATCGGAAAATTTGATGCCGTCACGCAAGGTGATGGAGATGGTTTTACCATCTGCGGAAACCTCATAACCGGAAGCAAGGCCTGGAACGATGGTTTTGCCATCTGCCTTGGTGCGAAGCAGGGTATCATAGAGGTTTGTGACCATCCAGATATCCGGGTTCCGGTCTGCATAGACTGGATCAACCAGATTGGAATCATCATAGCGGGCGAAGGTGAGCGTGCCACCACGTTCCACGGCCTGAGCCGAATTGATGGCGAGCATCGACACGCCTGCAAGCGCGGCAATCAACAAAGTCTTCATGATAGTCCCCTCAATTGATACACGCCGGACCTGCTTATTATTTTATGATGCATGGTGGCGTGCAGGTGGTGGCCTCTCCCAAAAATTCCATTAGCCACCGGTGATATATCAGTATTATCTCTGATATATCTCTGTTGGCAAGAGGCAAAACTCAGTAAAGAAGAATTTTCATGACAACAAATCTATTCGGGGAGATAGTTTAGAAGTGAAATATTGCTAAAATTGCAGTTTCACTGAGAGAAACTTGCGCCCATTCCTCCTAGGAAGCTTGGAGGTATTCTAACAATCTCGGAGCCAAACTATTGATGTATTCTGGAATGATGCTCTTCAAACGCGAAAACGCGGCGCAGGAATATTTTTCCAACACCGCGTTAAAAATGAAGCTCATTCATTGAACTGAGGGATATTTTCCCTCACGCAACCTGTTTTGGGGCAGCCTTTTGAAAGGCCTCGATCTGCTCTGTTTGCTCGAAAATAGCACTGATGCGGGTGAGGTGAGAGCGGTCCACGCCCCAGCGATCCGCATTGTAAACCTGCGGCACAAGGCAGATATCAGCCAGTCCCACCTGATCCCCATGACAGAACGTGCCGCTTTGCCCATCTGCCAGCATCTGCTCAAATGCATCGAGGCCTTTGGCGATGAACTCACGCATCCAGTCAATTTTGACCTGATCGTCTCCGCCAGCCAGCTCCACGATGCGCTGAACCACACCCAGATTACAAACCGGATGAATGTCCATCGCGATTGCATGAGACAGCGCACGGACGCGGGCCCGTTCACGGGCGGTGGATGGCAACAGGGCAGGGGATGGGTGCAGCTCATCCAGATATTCGATGATGGCGAGAGACTGGGTCAGCATATCACCGTCCAGATCCAGAGACGGCACAAAGCCCTGCGGGTTGCGGCTCAGGTTTTCATCAGCCTTCTGCTCGCCTTTAAGCAGATTGACTGTGACCATATCGTAGGAGAGCCCTTTCAGGTTCAGTGCGATGCGGACCCGGTAGCTCGCGGAAGAACGCCAGTAATCATATAATTTTATGTTGCTCATTGTATTGGCGCCCCCTCCCAGAGCTCAATTCATGATCTTACGCGTATCCTTCCCCGAGAGTCGGTTCCCGACTTTTGGGAGATACGCTTTAGGTCCCGTTGGCAGCCTCGGCACTCATTTCCCCAATAAGTCCCTCTGCATTTTTCTGAACCTTTTCCATCAAAGACAACAGAACGGCCTGTTCTTCCGCGGAAAGGTTCCCAGTCAGCGCAGCTTCCACATCCCGGACCAACGGAATGACATCGTTGAACACGGCAAGGCCTTTTTCGGTCAGGCGCAGGACGGACTTGCGGCGGTCTTCTCCGTCAATGTCGCGGCGCAGGAACTCTTTTTTGCGAAGGGCCTGCACAGCGCGGCTGACATTCACCTTATCCATACTGGAGCGCTCGACGATCTCAGAGGCGGACAGCGCCCGATTGCGACCCAGAATTGCCATAGTGCGCCACTCAGAGACGCTGAGGCCGTACCGTTCCCGGTAAACACTTGAGACAGCAGTACTAACGGCAGTGCCAAAAACACGGACCTTATAGGGAAAGAACGACCCAAGCTGGAAGTCTTCCTTGTCCATCGTGTTATTCGCAGTCGCCATCATCATGTCTCGTTGGTTTAAATTGAAACTATTGCGCACTCATATTTGCACAATCATCCTGATAGTATCAATTGCAACTATATGTCAAGAGCATGATCAGCGCCTCTGATATATATCCAAAAGTAGAATAATCAGCTATTTTTAGCCATTTTGCAGCATTTTAGCCCGCTTTCTTACGCTTAGGGAATTTGTTTTGGCGGAAAATGTTATTGACAAAGTTACAAGTGAAACTATTCTGAGATTAGATAAATTACAGATTGCCTGAGTCTGGGAGGACCAGCAGGTGATCTTCAATTGCCAAGGATGTGTTATGACGAGTTGGATCGAGAGTGCGAACGCACCGCACTGCCATTTCCCAATCCAAAATCTTCCCTACGGCGTGTTTGCCAAAAACGGTGAAGAGCCACGTTGTGGTGTTGCGATCGGTGACATGGTTGTTGACATGGCTGTGCTGGAATCCGCCGGGCTTCTCAAAGCGGGCGCCGCCACCACCGTTTTCGATAAGCCAACTCTGAATGCCTTCATGGGCCTTGGCAAAACATCCTGGGACAGCGTTCGCGAACAGCTGACATCGCTGTTTGCGAAAGGCGGCAATGATAAGTTGTCCGGCAATGATAAGTTGAAAGCAAAAGCGCTGGTGCCAATGAGCGCTGCGCAGATGTACCTGCCTTTTGCAGTTTCCGAATACACCGACTTTTACGCCGGCAAGCAACATGCCATGAACATTGGCACTATTCTTCGCGGCGCTGAGAATGCACTACCACCAAACTGGTTGCATATCCCAATCGGATACAATGGCCGCGCCTCAACGGTCATTGTATCCGGTACAGATATCAAGCGCCCTCTGGGTCAAACCAAAGCACCAACGGCTCAGGTGCCTTCTTTTAAAGCCTGCGCACGCCTCGACATCGAGTTGGAACTGGGTGCGGTTGTTGGTACGCCAAGCACTATGGGTCAGCCGATCACCGTGCAGGAAGCCGATGATATGATCTTCGGTTATGTGCTGCTCAACGACTGGTCCGCCCGTGACATTCAAGGCTGGGAATATCAGCCGCTTGGTCCGTTTCAGGCGAAAGCATTCGCAACTTCCATCAGCCCGTGGGTTGTGACGAAGGCAGCACTGGAATCCTTCCGCACCAGCACGCCAGAGCGCGAAAAAGAGCTTCTGCCTTACCTCAATGAGCCGGGTCCGATGATCTATGACATTGAGCTGCAGGCCTACATGCAGCCGGAAGGCGCTGATAAAGCGACACTGCTGTGCCACACCAACTACAACCGCATGTACTACTCTGCGGCACAGCAGCTGACACACCATGCCATTGGCGGCTGTAAAATGAACACGGGCGACCTGCTCGGCTCCGGCACCATTTCCGGTGCAGAAAAATCCGAGTTTGGCTCCCTGATGGAACTCACATGGGGTGGCAAAGAGCCAATCACTCTGGACAGCGGTGAAAGCCGCACGTTCATCGAGGACGGTGACACCCTGACGCTGACAGGCTGGGCGCAGGGCGATGGCTTCCGCATCGGCTTCGGCGAATGCACCGGCAAAATTCTGCCAGCTCCAGATTTCAAAGCATAATTTAGGATAGTGACGATGGCTAAAGCATTTGCATCCAGTGGCGACATGGAAGCCAAAAAGATCTCCTTCACCGAAGTTGGACGCGATCTGTACGCGTTCACCGCTGAAGGTGATCCAAACACCGGCGTCATCATTGGTGATGACAGCGTCATGGTGGTTGATGCGCAGGCAACCCCTGTCATGGCTCAGCTCGTGGTTGATAAAATCCGCGAAGTGACTGACAAGCCGATCAAATACGTGACCCTGTCGCACTACCACGCTGTGCGCGTGCTGGGTGCATCCGGTTATGGCGCTTCAGAAATCATTGCCTCTGAAAAGTGTGAGGGCATGATCTATGAGCGCGGACAGGAAGACTGGGACTCCGAGTTCGGTCGCTTCCCTCGCTTGTTTGATGCAGCAGACTCCATTCCGGGTCTTACGTGGCCAACCATGACCTTCAAAGACCGCATGACCATCAACATGGGCAGCCGCAAGGTTGAGCTGATGCATCTGGGCCGTGCCCACACCGCTGGCGACATTGTTGCATGGGTTCCAGACGAAGGCGTGATGTTCACCGGTGATATCGTTGAGTACCACTCTGCTTGTTACTGCGGCGACGGTCACTTCAAGGACTGGGGCAACACGCTCGACGCAATCAAAGCCTACAATCCAGACGCAATTGCACCGGGTCGCGGTGATGCGCTTGTGGGTCAGGACATGGTCAACAAAGCCATTGAAAACACGCGCGACTTTGTTGAGAGCACCTATAAACCAGCCGCCCGCGTGGCAGTACGAGGCGGCACGCTGAAAGAAGCATGGGACGCAGTGCGCGCAGAATGCGATCCGAAATTCGCTGACTACGCAATCTACGAGCATTGTCTGCCTTTCAACGTCGCCCGCGCTTTTGATGAGGCTCGCGGCATCGACACCCCACGCATCTGGACCGCTGAACGAGATCAGGAAATGTGGGCAGCGTTGCAGGGTTAATATGAATGAGCCGAGGTGAGGATGTCCAAGATCCTCCTCACCACCTTTTCCCCTTCAAGGGATAAAGACCGCAAAGCTCAAGCAAATTCGAGGTGGAAGACCTAAATAGAGACGACAGGAAACTACAGAATTTGGGTCACTCGCAACAGAGCGAATGCGTCCAAGAAATAGAAAATACTGGCTCACGGCAACACCTTGAGTTCTTGTCTCTCTCAGCATTTTGGCAGTGTTTATCCTGAACACCAATTTTGCTGGCCCCTTCCACCTTCAATACCGCAGGCGAAAGCCACCCCATATGCGTCAGGGCGCCGGATGGACCCCAAGTTCCAGCCGGCACTCCAAAGTTGATTGATGTTTTGCCGGATGCTGGCTGAGGCATCACACTTGCTGGGAGGCAGCGTATGACGAAAAAAAAGATTTTCGAAGTTCCGCTTTATCCATATGTCCGGTCGCCGGATCAGGATGCGGAAAAGGCAGTGCGCCATAAGGTTGTTGTGGTGGGAGCAGGCCCGATTGGTCTGGCCGCAGCAATTGAACTGGCTATGCAGGATGTTGAAGTTGTTGTTGTTGATGACAACGACAAGGTGAGCTGGGGCTCTCGCGCGGTTTGTTATGCAAAGCGCCCGCTGGAAATCCTCGACCGCATTGGCTGTGGTGACCAGTTTGTCGACAAAGGCGTTCAGTGGAACGTGGGCAAGGTCTTCTTTGACGAGCGTCAGGTTTATCAGTTTGACCTGTTGCCGGAAGATGGCCACAAACGTCCGGCTTTCATCAACCTGCAACAGTATTACTTTGAAGAGTATCTGGTTGACCGGGTTAAAGAACTTCAGGCCCAAGGCAAGCCTATCGAGATCCGCGGCAACAACAAGGTTGTCTCCGTTGATCAGGGCAATGACTTTGCAACTGTTGAGCTGGAAACACCGGAAGGCAACTACTGCGTTGAAGCCGACTGGGTGATCGCCTGTGACGGGGCTGCGTCTCCAATCCGTGCCATGATGGGGCTGGATTTCGTAGGCCGCATCTTCGAAGACAACTTCCTGATTGCTGACGTGGTTATGGAAGCAAACTTCCCGACAGAGCGCTGGTTCTGGTTCGATCCGCCATTCAACCGTGGTCAATCCGCTCTTCTTCATAAGCAGCCAGACAATGTGTGGCGCATCGACCTCCAGCTTGGCTGGGATGTCGACAAGGAAGAAGAGAAGAAGCCGGAAAACGTCATTCCACGCCTGAAAGCCATGCTGGGCGAGGATGTGAACTTCGAGCTTGAGTGGGTTTCCATCTACACCTTCCAGTGCCGCCGCATGGAACAGTTCCGCAAAGGCCGTGTGATCTTTGCTGGCGACAGTGCTCATCAGGTGTCTCCGTTTGGTGCCCGTGGTGCGAACTCCGGCCTGCAGGATACAGACAACCTGATCTGGAAGCTGAAGCTGGTGATGGACGGTACGGCTCCGATGAGCCTGCTGGACACCTATGATGAAGAGCGTGTTTTTGCGGCTGAAGAGAACATTTTGAACTCTTCGCGCTCCACTGACTTCATCACGCCGAAATCTGCGATCAGCCGTGTGTTCCGCAATGCTGTGCTGGATCTTTCCGAGGCAGCCGAGTTTGCCCGTCCACTGGTCAACTCCGGTCGTCTGTCCGTTCCGGCCACTTATGACGGGTCTTCTCTGAACAGTGATGATTGTGCTGGCATGCCAGTGCGCTCCCGTCCGGGCTCTCCGGCAGCAGATGCACCAACGGCGAATGGCTGGTTGCTGGATCAGATGGGCAACAAATTTCAGTTGCTGGCAATCAACACGGATGTGCCGGACACTGTCGATGTTGGCGGCGTGACCATCTCTGCACTGCGTGTAAACGCGACCGATGAGATCAAGGATCGTTATCTGGGAGACAAGTCTTCCGCTGTTTACCTGATACGCCCGGACCAGCACGTTGCTGCCCGTTGGGAGACCTATGACGGTGCCAACGTCGCACAGGCCCTGAACCGCGCTATCGGTATTTTTGAGCAGGAGGCCGCACAATGAGCCATCTGAATACAAAAGCAAACATCGCCAAACCGGACGAGTTTTATCACAATCTTCTGGTTCTGCATGAAGGACGTTCTGAAGAAGAAAGCGAAGCGCTCAACGCCAAGCTGGTTCTCATTCTTGCCAACCACATCGGGGATGCAAGTGTTCTTCGTGAAGCAATGGACCTGGCTGCCAAAACACAGGCCAGAATACAGGGAGGAGGCGAGGCTTAGTCGCCTCGGTTAGAGTCTTATGAAAATTGAGCAAATTCACCACGTTGCCTACCGTTGTAAAGACGCAAAAGAGACCGTTGAGTGGTACACCAAAAACCTCAACATGGACTTCGTACTGGCGATCGCAGAGGACAAGGTTCCTTCCACGCACGAGCCTGATCCGTACATGCATCTGTTCCTTGATGCAGGCAACGGCAACGTGCTGGCATTCTTTGAACTGCCAACCAAGCCGGAAATGGGCCGCGACGAGAACACACCAATCTGGGTGCAGCACATCGCCTTCAAAGTGAAGGACCGTGAAACTCTGATTGAGTTTAAAGAGCATCTTGAAGGCAACGGCATTGATGTGCTGGGCGTGACAGATCACTCCATCTTCCATTCCATTTACTTCTTCGATCCAAACGGACACCGCGTTGAGCTGGCTTGTCCGGATCCAGCAGAAGAAGAAAAACTGAAGCGTCTCGACGCTGTGAAGTGGGACATGCTGGAAGAGTGGAGCCGCACCAAGAAAGCACCGCACCATGCTGACTGGCTGCACGCAAAAGAACTCGGCAAAGCCTAGGACTAGGACTGCCTGAAGAATGGGGACTGGGAGGTTCCCGTTCTTCACTCAACAAACTGACTTTAGTGGTATCTTAAGGGAGGGAGCCATGGATTTCTTGAACACGAAAGTTGCTCGCCGCACGCTGCTTGGCATGGCAACAGCTGCCATGTTGGCGCCAACTGCATTTGCAACCGCTGCTTACGCAGAAACCAAACTGGTTCTATCCAGCTGGCTGCCACCACGCCACCCGATTGTGGTCAACGCAATCAAGCCGTGGGCAAAGGAAGTTAAGAAGGTTACTGATGGCCGCGTTTCTGTGCGCGTTCTGGCAAAACCTGCTGGCGCTCCACCTGCGCACTTTGACATGGCTGCTGACGGCGTTGTCGACATCACATATGGTCTGCACTCCTTCACCAAAGACAACCGCTTCCAGCGCTCCCGTATCGGCCAGTTTTCCTTCCTCGGAGATGACGCTGTTTCCGGTTCCAAAGCATTTTGGGATGTTTACGAAAACGATCTGGATGCGCAAGCCGAGCACAAAGGCACCAAGGTTCTTGGTCTCTTCGTTCATGGCCCAGGCGTGTTCCACAACAACGTGCGCAAGCTGAACACACCAGCGGACATCGAAGGCCTGAAGGTCCGTGTGCCGGGCGGTTACATTGCTGATCTGGCAAGCGATCTTGGCGCATCTCCGCTGTTCATGCCATCCGGCGAAGTCTATGAGACCCTGTCTCGCGGCATCATCGACGGTGTGACTTTCACTTATGAAGCGTTGACCGCGTTCAAACTGCTGGACCACGTCAAATACTCCATGCGCGTTCCAGGTGGTATCTACAACACCACATGGTTCCTCGTCATGAACGAAGGCAAGTGGGACGGTATTTCTGCTGAAGATCAGGCTGCTATCATGGCAATTTCCGGTGATGCTTTTGCTGAGCGTGTTGGCAAGGCATGGAATGGTGCGGATGAAAAAGCAATCGAGCGTATCAACAAAGCTGGCATCGAAATTTATGATGCCTCTCCTGAAATGGTTGCGGCCATCAAGGAAAAAGCTGCTGCCTACGAGACCGAATGGGCAAAGGCTGTTGCAGAAGATGGCTTTGACGGCACTGCTGCTCTGACAAAGTTCCGCAAATCTACAGGCGTAGAAAAGTGATCGGGTCGAACAACTCTTCAGGGGGCGCATCGCGGGTGCGCTCCCTCGCCAACCTCATTGAGCTTGGCCTTGGAATATGTTGCGCGTTACTCCTCGCGGGTCTGACTGGCCTTACAGTCGTTGATGTGGTTGGCCGTTATTGGTTCAACGCACCTGTTCGCGGTGCTTTCGAAATCACCCAGCTGATGCTTGGCGCTCTGGTTTTTACAGCTTTGCCGCTAACAACCTCTCGTAAAGAACATGTTGAAGTGGACATGATCTACGGCATGGTTCCTCCAGTCATGCAATCTCTGATGAAGGGCATTGCCTGGTCTGTTTCCACTGTCACGCTCCTGATCTTCTCCTGGCGGCTGGCTGCACACGCAGAACGCCTCATGGAAGATGGAGCCGTCACCAATGCTTTAGACATCCCATTGGCACCCCTTGCCTGGATCGCTGCTGTCTGTGCGCTGCTGAGCGCCTGTTACACATTCGTATTCTTCAAAAAAGCATTCCGCAGAGGTTTTTAAAGTCATGTTCGAATCCCTTATCGGCTTTGCAGCTCTGCTCGTCCTCATTTTCCTGCGCGTGCCAATCGCCTTCGCTATGATCTTTATCGGAGCGGCTGGTTTTGCGTGGCTGCGCGGCTGGTCTGCCACATGGTCTGTTGTCAGCAGCGTGGGTTTTGAAACCAGCCTGTCTTATTCGCTCTCTGTTGTTCCGCTGTTCATCCTCATGGGCAACCTACTCACCATCTCTGGTGTCAGCCACGGCCTTTATGCTGCTGCAAACCGCCTTTTGGGCGGCGCGCGCGGAGGCCTTGCCATGGCATCAGTTGTGGCATGCGGCGGGTTCTCAGCTGTTTGCGGATCGTCTCTGGCGACAGCGGCCACCATGTCCAAAGTGGCAATGCCGTCCATGCGCAAATACGGTTATGCAGACAGCTTGGCCTCTGGTTCAATCGCCGCTGGCGGCACGCTTGGCATCCTCATTCCGCCATCCGTGGTAATGATCATCTACGGCCTGTTGACAGAATCCGACATCGGTAAACTGTTTGTTGCTGGTGTTATTCCAGGCATTCTGGGGCTCCTGCTTTACATTGGAGCCATCTACGTCGCCACGTTAATCAACCCCTCTCTCGCTCCCAAGGCAGAAGGTGTTGAACCATTCACCCGCAAAGAAAAGCTCGGCGTCTTTGCTGTGCTCGGCCTGTTTGCAGTGATCATGGTTGGTATCTATGGCGGGTTCTTCACGCCGACTGAAGCTGCTGGCATCGGCGCAGGCACGTCCTTTCTGATCGCACTGCTCATGGGCGGTATGACCATTAAAAACCTCTACCACGCCATGCTGGAAAGCGCCCGCACCACAGCTATGATCTTCATGATCATCATTGGCGCAGAAGTGTTCTCCAACTTCGTGAACTTTGCAGGTTTGCCAGACACACTGGCGGAATGGGTGCTGGATCTTGAAGTCAACGCCTACATGGTAATCCTCGGCATCGTGCTCATTTACATCGTGCTGGGCTGTGTGCTGGAAAGCCTCTCCATGATCCTGTTGACCGTGCCTGTGTTCTATCCGCTCATTCTGGAACTGGACTTTGGCACCGAAGTGCTGAACGATCCTGAAGCCGTGCTCATTTGGTTTGCAGTGATTGTGGTGGTCGTCACGGAGATAAGTCTGATCTCGCCACCTGTCGGGCTCAATGTTTTCGTGCTGCGTAACGTGCTGCAGGATGTGAAACTCTCTACGATCTTCAAGGGCGTGTTCCCGTTCTGGGTGTCTGACCTTGTACGCCTGGCACTGCTAATTGCGTTCCCCTGGTTCTCTTTGTGGCTCGTTGGTGCCATGTAACCACGCCGGATCTCAGATCAACGAAAAAAGGGAGGGCAACAGCTCTCCCTTTTGTATCTTAGGGCCGCGTACACATCTCACATCCTAACAAACGCACGAACCGGCAATTAACCCGCAAGGCCCATAGTGGTCGCAACCATAATAAGGCTGAGGGTTTCATGGCTCCTAACATCGCCATTATTGGGGCTGGCCCAACCGGGCTCACTGCTGCGATTGAGCTCAAGCGTCGCGGCATAATTCCAACTATATTTGAAGCACGCAACTGTCTGGGTGGACAGTGGGCCTATGAGGTTCTCACAGACGAACCCGTTGATGTGCGCGATCCGCAAAGCCAAAGCGTCTATTCTGCAATGTACCCCAAGCTTTGGGCCAACCTGCCCAAACGCGCCATGCAAATCAGCGATTACAAGCTGCCGGAAGACTTACAATTGTTTCCGGGCCGCGTGGATGTGCTGGATTACATCGACGCCACCGCCAGAGAAGCAGGTATCCAGCCGCTCATCGAGTTCAACACACCGGTCAAGCATGTTGCCAAGGCAGGCGATGGTTGGCGTGTGAGCACTGAAGGCACCGAAAAGATCTTCACGCATGTGATTGTCGCAACTGGAAAAGACAGCTACCCCAACATTCCTAAGATCGCAGGACTGGAAAGTTTTGAAGGACCAGTCACTCATTCGCAATCTTACCGCCTGCCGAACCTTTATGAAGGCAAGCGTGTTGTTTTGATTGGAGCCTGCGTTTCCTCAGAGGATATTTCGCTGGACCTGAGCCCACATGCCGAGCAGGTGTATATCTGTGGTACGTTCCCACCAAACGGTCACAAATGCTATGTGCGCGACGGGCTTTACGGGGAGGGGCTCAATATCAGCCAGCATGCACGGCCAGAGCGCATTGAAGGACGTAAAGTCTACCTGCAAAACGGGGAAGTCCTGCACAACGTGGATGATATCATCCTGTGTACGGGATACATCTACAACTTCCCCTTCCTGAAAGGTTCTCTGGATGACATTGAACTGAGCGGGTGCTCCATGGGGCCGCTGTATCTGAACATGTTTTACCCACCAGACCCGACCCTTATTTTCCTTGGTCTGCCGCGGTTCACCGTCCACTTCGCCAACATTCATCTGCAAAGCATTTACTGCGCAAAGATCTTAAATGGTGAGTTGGATCTACCACCTTCCGATGAGATCAAACGGGAAATCGCCAATGGTGGTTGTGTCCTGCAAAAGAATCCAGCCAATCTGGAAGAGTACCACAACAGCGTGTTCGAGAGTTTCACCAGACTGAGCGATATGACCGGAGAGCCTGACCTGGATTGGAGGACCTTTTTAAACACGCTCAACGATCATAAACGCCAGTACCAACAAAACTACCGTCTTCATCCCTTCACCTACGACCTGAAGGAATAGAGCAGAAACGGTCGTTCTGATCTGCTGCACGCACTGCAACTCACCTCTTGCCTTTATGCGATTCGTATACGACATGTATATTAATCATATAAAGGAATACTTCCATGGGCATTGTAAAAATCTCTGATGACCTGCATGAGGAAATCAGAAAAGCGAGCACAGTCATGTCTCGCTCCATCAACGCACAAGCAGAGTTCTGGATCAAAATGGGCATGCTTGCAGAGTTAAACCCAACGCTGAGTTACACAGAACTGGTTCAACAACAGCTCAAAGCTTGCAAGGTCGCTCCCCCAGAGGTGATCGAGACATGAGTGCGATTATCATCAAAAACACCGATGAAGTCGCACTGATGCGCCAGTCGGGCAAACTTCTCGCTCAAGTCTTCAAAATGCTGGAAGACGTTGTGAAGCCCGGGGTTTCGACGCTTGAGATCAATGACCGGGTAGAAGATTATATCGTCAACGAGTTGCACGCCCGCCCAGCCAGCAAAGGCCAGTACGGCTATATGTTTGCGCTCAACTCTTCCATCAACGAAGTCGTTTGCCACGGCATCCCCGACAAAGCACGCAAGCTGACAGCCTCAGATATCATCAATGTAGACATTACATTGGAGAAGGATGGCTTCATCGCAGATTCCAGCACCACCTTTGTGATGCCGGGTGCCTCTCGCAAAACACAAAAATTGGTCAAGACCACTTACAAAGCCATGTGGGCCGGCATCCAAGAAGTGCACCCCGGTGCAAGACTGGGTGATGTAGGTGCTGCCATCCAGCAGGTTGCCGAAAGTTCAGGTTATTCCATTGTGCGTGACTATTGCGGCCACGGCATTGGGCGGGACATGCATGAAGGCCCATCCGTGATGCACTTCGGCAAACGTGGCACTGGTGTTGTGCTGAAAGAAGGCATGACCTTTACCATCGAGCCTATGGTCAACGCAGGCACAGAGCTCACCGTCACCAAAGAAGATGGCTGGACCGTCGAAACCCTCGACCGCAAACCCTCCGCCCAATGGGAACACACCGTACTGGTGACAAGCACCGGCTTTGAAGTGCTGACACTGCGGGAAGGGGAAAGGGTACCGGGGTAGGAGAATGAGGCTTTATCTTCTCCCTTCTGGGCAATTTTCAAGTTAGATTCACACACCCCGGAAGCGTTATTCGCATGCGGGGTGTGTGAATGTGTCAGTGAGTTACCAGCCTATGCCAGTTCTGGTTCCGCTTTGGCGCGCTGAGTGGCATGCAATGTGCTGCGTTTGTATTGCTAGTCCTCGGCATAATCACAATCCAGATACTCTTCAAAATAAGGGCCACCATAGGTGTAGTGAACGAGCGCGGCCTCTGGATTGTATGGATAATCTTCAACCAGATGGTTCCAGACAAGCGGCAAAGAGCCGATCAGGTTGTCATCTCCTAACCACTTAAATTGGTGCAGTTCGAGGTCTGACCGAGTGTTTACATACTCTGGTGTCAGCGCTTTACACCTAGCGTTATTGAACATCATTACACTCGACCAGTTCTTCTTTTCATATTTGGACTGGACGTTATTGAGGAACTTCGTGTCACTGACTGGCGTGTAATCGTGATTGCAACACATCACCGCATAGTCGTCATCGCGCATATTCCAAAGCTCTGCGATATCTTTTCGCACGATCATGTCGCAATCCATAAAGATCGACCAGCCTTAATAATTGGACAAATACGGCGCCAGAAAGCGACTGAATGAGAACTCGGTGGACTGAAGCGGATGTTTGTCGCGTTTGAAGATACTGCGCACGTTATTCAGAGCGATGGGTGTAATGGAAAGTGGAAGGGATGAGTTCTCGATAATGCTTTGAACAAGCACATGATAGGCAATCGTTTCATTGGAATCATAACCAATGAATATTCGAACACTCTCTGGCATTTCAAGCACCACCACTTTGCTGAGAAAATAAATTTCACAAACTTAATGGTGCAATTTGAATGGAAAATGTCAGACTAATAAATCCGCGAGTTCTTGCTGTGTTTTAATGCGTTGTCACATTCCGTAGGTCATTGATTTATTGTAATATTTCTAAACTACCAGATGATTGTAAAACGACCACCTTTCATTCTGCCTTCGTTAAATTCCTTAGCTTAGTTAATTATTCGCAATGCATTGCAAAAGTCAGGTTGCATGTTTTTACGCAGCCGCTCTAACTAAAAAATCAATGCCGATATCGCTCCTCAGCCTCATAGTACGCATCGAAGCCTACAGCCTTTTGCAGATCATCAAAGCTCATGGCAGGGTCAGGGAAGATCCCCTGTTTCATCTGGGCAAGAGCATCCTGTTGAGCCTTAATCATGCTCATCAGGCCGGTGAAAGGGTAGGTTGAGATGGCGAAACCAAGCTTCTGAAGCTCAGCTGGTTGAAGGAACGGCGTTAATCCTCCCTCCAGCATGTTTGCCATTTTCGGCCCATCAACTTCGTCGCAATAGCGTTTCATTTCGTCAACGGTCCGAGGAGCTTCCACAAAGGTCATATCAGCGCCAATTTCCCGGAAGGTTCTGGCGCGCTCTATGGCTTCGTCCAAACCATGCTCGGCACGGGCATCTGTGCGGGCGAGGATTAGGATGTCTGCGCCTTCGTTCTTGGCATCGACAGCGGCACGAATGCGCATGAAGGCCTCGTCCCGGTCCACCACATGCTTGCCTTTTGTGTGACCGCAGCGTTTGGGCGCCAGCTGATCCTCAATCATCACACAGGCCATGCCTGCATTGGCATAGCCCTTGACTGTGCGTTTGACGTTGAGAGCGTTTCCGTACCCCGTATCACCATCCCCAATCACGGGAATGCTGGTTGCCGAAGCAATGTTGCGGGCTTGATCAACCATTTCCGCATAGGAGATGAGGCCAGCATCTGGTTGCCCGAGTCGAGCAGCAGAAACCCCGAACCCGCTCATAAAGGCGAGGGGGAAGTCAGCTTGCTCGATCAGGCGGGCAGAGAGAGCATCCCAGCAACAAGGCGTGACATTCAGTTTGCCGCTCTCGAGGAGAGCTTTGAGCACCTGAGCTTTTGACATTTTTATACGCCCATTTTCTATGTGTTGTAAGGGATATACAGGGCAAGCCCTTGCCAAAAGTAAAGCAGGGCAGCAGTTGCCAGCATCATCAATGCAAACGGCCACGCCCCTTTGGCGACCTCTGACAGTTTCGCTCTGCCAACAGCCTGAATAATAAACAGATTCATTCCCACTGGTGGTGTAATCAACGCAGTCTCGATAAGCACCACGAAAAAGATACCGAACCAGATCGGATCAATGGACATGCCCGCCAGCGCAGGAAACAGGACTGGCACCATAATCAGCAGCATGCTGAGGGATTCCAGAAAGAAACCGACGATCAGAAGCACAAGACCAACCGCCAGAATAAACAGGCCAGGCTCAGAGATGTTGGTGGTGAGCAGTGTGGAAATATCCTGCGGCAAGCGATAAAGCGTGATGGCATAAGAAAAGACCTTTGCCCCTGCAATGATGAGGAACACCATCGTTGTGGTCTTCATCGACTTGTAAGTGGCCTCCTTCATCTTCTCCCAGTTCATCCGCCCCATGGCAAATGTGATGAGAAGCGCCATAACAAAGCCAATGCCTGCACTTTCAGAGGGTGTGGCGATGCCCATGTAGATGGACCCGATGATTGATCCAGCCAATAGCATTGTCGGCAGCGCCATGAAAGTCGCGCGCCTGCGTTCCGCCCAGCTCGCTTTCTCAATGCGCTCATACTTGCTGTTAAAGCGCGAATAGAGCATGCCGTAGATGATGAACACGCTGGCCAGGAACAAGCCGGGACCAATACCCGCCAGAAACAGTTTCGGGATCGAACTCTCAGTGACGATGCCATACAGGATCAATGGGATTGAAGGGGGAATGAGAATTCCCAATGTGCCACCAGCGGCCAACATACCCAGCACAAACGGGCGCTCGTAACCGCGAGAGGTCATCTCGGGGATCGCAACTGTTGCAATGGTGGCCGCGGTCGCCACAGAAGAGCCCGAAACGGCAGAAAACAAACCGCAAGACAGAATGGTCGCCACGCCAAGTCCGCCCGGCCAATGGCCAACCCAGCTTTGAACAGCCGCAAACAGATCCTTGCCCACACCACCTTTCAGCAGCACGTTTGACATGAGCAGAAACATAGGCACGGCCAGAAGTTCAAAACTGTCCATTGAGCCATAAAGGCGCTGGGGGACGGCATTCAGTGGCAGCGGGAAATACCAGAGCAAGAAGACACCCAGCGAACCTAGCGCAAACGCAACCGGCACACGGAGAATAAGAAGCAGCAGCAAGGCCGCGAGAATGAGAAACGCAGTCATGCTTAGCCCCTAGATCTCATGTTGCAAGGTATCGTCAGCTGGCACACCGTCGCGCCAGATTTTCACGGCCTCAGCAATGGACTGAAGGCCCAACAAGGCAAAGCCAACCCATACGGAGGCATGAGTGAACCACTTCGGCAAAGCCAGATAAGTATCTGTGGTGTGGCCACGCAATGTGGACTTGAGCCAGAGACCGTAACCATACCAAACCGCAGTGATGCAAAAGAGCAGGATCACCAGAATAGAGAAGGTCTCAACCACCTTACGCAGCACTGTATCAGGACGTCGGAAGGCAACATCAATGACGATCATCTCGCGGTGCTTCAGTGCAAAGGCTGCGGCAAGATAAGCCCCCCAGATCTGACCGATCCGAGAGATTTCATCCACCCATACAGTCGGGCTGTTGAAGACGTACCGGGAGACGACCTCATAACAGATGAAAAAACCAATTGCGAAAAACACCCAGGCAGCCAATTTGCCGGTGAATTCGGAAATATGATCGATGAGCTTAATCACGGCTGAACACCAAATGGACTTGCCGGAGAGCAGACACACACTGTTTGGAATGATCATTTTGTGCAGTCGGCTCCCTCAAAATAAAGGGGACCCAGAACAGGATGGGCAGGAAAGGAGCCCAATGGCTCCCTTTCCAAATCAAGTTGAAGATCTGAGCAGGTGAACCTACCAGTAGATCTTACATGCCTTTTGCAGCATCAATGGCTTGCTGACCAACAGGGCCAGCAGCTTCAACAAAGCGGTCCTGAACAGACGCAGTTGCTTCCACCCATTTGGCGCGTTCTTCATCGCTGAGGCGGATCACGTTGATCTTGTCCTTGACGCTTTCAACCAAAGCATCCTCACCAGAGTACACCTGATCACGCAGCTGTTTTTCGACCACGGCTGCCGCATCCAGAATGATTTGCTGGTTTTCAGCAGAAAGGCTCTCGAACAACTCGTTGTTGATCACCGCAACAAACTCAATCGCAAAGTCATAGGAGAGGGTCATGTTCTCCATCACTTCATAAAGTTTGCGGCTGGTTACGCCAGAGGTGCCAGTCATCCCCACATCAACTGCACCTTGCTGATAAGCGAGGAACTGTTTCGACCCGGACATCATAGTAGGTGCACCGCCGAGTGCTTCAACAGTCCAGCCCAAAACTTTGCCGTAGGTACGAACTTTTTCACCTTTGATGTCTTCAGGGGTTCTGATCGGATCACCGTTGTTGAGATAAATGTTACGGCCATAAGCCTGCCACCACAAAACGCGGGCGCCGGTTTCTTCCAGTACGGCTTTATCGAGAATCTCACGCATCGGCGAGCCGTTGGCAGCAGCTGCTCTCAGGTGGTCTTCATCACGGAAGAAGAACGGCAGGTTGACGATTTCAACGGCAGGAACGGAGCCTGCAAAACGGCCAAGAAACGCTGAACCTGCTTCAATCGCGCCAGAACCAACCGCTTCCGGAACTTCTTTGTCCTTAAACAGCTGCGCAGACGGGAACAGCTGAAGACTCAGCTCACCACCCGATTTTTCCTCAATAATTTCCTTGAAGGCATTCCAGTTCTGGCCAAGACTATGGCTTTCAGGCAGCTGTAAAGTAACGCGAATTGTTTCCGCAGCCATTGCGGTCGCGCATGACAAGGAAAGCGCGGCTGCGCCCAGCATTGAAATTAGTTTAACTCTCATTGGTGTCCCTCTCCCAAAACAAATCTTTTGAAATATGTGGTATATTAGAGAGTGTTTTTTGCGGAAGTACAGGCCGTTATTGCTGAGAAAATGTAATTATATTGTCCAGATCTCTCAATTCCAGCTGGCTAGAAAGGCATCTCTTGTCTGCGAGACCTTGCGGCGAACTCCCAGTGACCGTTACGTTCCTGTGACCTCTAACAGGGATCACATCTGACCAATTCCTCTGAAAATCACGTTTCGACTGCCGCAAAACATTTCGGCAAATTCAAACGAAAGGAGCCCGAGTTATAAACATGACGTGCACGGCACAGCTCGCACGACAGCGTTGCTCCCTGCATATTCAGCGGTCTTTGCCCTTGATTTTATGGAGATGAAGCCAGCCTGCGCACGTGCTTATCTAGCGTGTGTTTAGACTGCGCATTGTGACCACCTGAAAGAGTGTGGGCTAATCATGCAGGATTTTCGTCATGGGCAAAAGGCGAGGTCATCAGTCTGTACCAATCGGATGCTACCTCATTCAAACATGGGTGAGTCGGCGGGAAGGGCGATTTCGTGGGTAAAGTTATGGTACTGGGCGGCGATGGTTTTTGCGGCTGGCCCACGAGTCTGTTGTTCTCCAGCCTTGGCCACGACACTGTCATTGTCGATAATCTCTCTCACCGCAAGATCGACGTAGAGCTTGAGGTTTCCTCTCTCACTCCCATTGAGCCGATCAGTGAGCGGCTGGCAACCTGGGAAGAACTGACGGGCAACACCATTCGTTTTGCTAATATAACGCTTGGCACAGATTATGACCGTCTCCTGCAGTTGTTGAAGCACGAGAAGCCGGATGCGATCATCCACTTTGCAGAGCAACGAGCAGCGCCGTACTCCATGAAGTCTTCCTGGCACCGGCGCTACACGGTTTCTAACAATCTCAACTCGACCAATGATGTGCTCTCTGCAATTGTTGAAGCGGAACTGGATACTCATCTCGTTCATCTTGGTACCATGGGGGTTTACGGATACAGCACGGTGGGCTGCGAAATTCCCGAGGGATACTTGCGGGTTCATCTGGATGTGAACGGAGATATGCGCGAGCAGGAGATCCTTTATCCCACAAACCCCGGTTCCATCTACCACATGACCAAGTCGCAGGATCAGCTGTTCTTCCAGTTCTATGCCAAGAATTATGGACTGCGGATAACCGATCTGCATCAGGGTATCGTCTGGGGCACACAGACCGAGCAAACCTCACTGGACGAGCGGCTCATCAATCGTTTTGATTATGACGGCGACTATGGCACCGTACTCAACCGCTTCCTCATGCAAGGCGCAATTGGGTATCCGCTGACCGTGCACGGCACAGGCGGCCAGAAGCGGGCTTTCATCCATATTCAGGACACTGTGCGCTGCGTTCAGCTCGCTGTCGAAAATCCACCAGAGGGTGGAGATCGCGTGAAGATCCTCAACCAGATGACAGAGGTTCACCGGGTTCGTGATCTGGCTGAGATGGTCGCCAAAATGGCAAATGTGGAAATCGCATATCTGGAAAATCCGCGCAAGGAAGCTGCCGAAAACGATTTAATGGTGGCCAATCATAAATTTCTGGAGATGGGACTGGAGCCAATCACGCTAAGTGATCGGTTGCTTGAGGAAGTGACTGATATTGCGAAAAAGTATTCTGATCGCTGCGATACGACTAAAATCCCTTGCTTGTCCCTCTGGTAACGTTACGGGGATAGGCCGATGAAAATTGTCATTGTCTCCGATGCCTGGCACCCGCAGATCAACGGGGTGGTTCGTGTTTTAGAGATCACACGCCGCGAGTTATCCGCCCTGGGGCATGAAGTTATCCTCATCACGCCCGATCAGTTTCACCAAATGCCGCTGCCAACCTATCCGGACATCAAGTTGGCGCTGTTCCCCTATTACAAGCTTTCCTGCATGCTGCGCGAGCTGAAACCCGATGCATTGCATGTGGTGACCGAAGGGCCGTTAGGTTGGGCCACTCGCAAATACTGCCGCCGCAATGCGCATCACTTCACCAGTTCATGGCTCTCCAAGTTCCCGGAGTATGCCTCCATGCGCACCGGTCTGCCTGAGGCTTGGTTTTACAAGTGGTTGATTACCTTTCACAATCAAGCCACCCACACCATGGTCACCACACAGACTATGTTGGAAACGGCCAATCGTATCGGAATTAAGCGTGCCGTGCGTTGGCGGCGGGGAGTTGAGCTGAAGAAGTTCCGGCCTGTTCCTTCTGAAATGTTTGCAGACCTTCCCAAACCAATAATGCTCTATGTGGGGAGGATTGCGCCCGAGAAGAACCTGGAGGCGTTTTTAGATCTGAACGTGCCGGGAACGAAGATTCTGGTGGGGGATGGGCCGGATCTGGCATCGCTTACAAAGCGTTATCCAGATGCCGTCTTTACTGGGGCAAAAACCGGAGATGATCTGATCAAGGCTTATTGTGGGGCAGATGTGATGGTGTTTCCATCTAAAACCGATACATTCGGCCTCGTTAATCTGGAGGCGATGGCCTGTGGTATCCCCGTTGCAGCCTATCCGGTGACGGGCCCCAAAGACATTATTAGTGATGAGCCGGTTGGGGCGATGGATGAGGATCTCGCAGTTGCAATCCAACGTGCTTTACCAATGAAACCAGAGGATTGCATCGCCCATGCCAAAACATTCTCCTGGGAGCGGGCAACGCAGGACTTTCTGAATAACCTCGTCAGCTTCTCTACTGAGCAGTCTCAGAAAGCCAAGGATATCCTCACATCATCCGCTCATACAGATCAAACATAATCCAGAGCGTTCCGCCAACCATCAGGAAGATCAGAACGCCTGCAAAACTCATGGCAAGCACGTTTTCAATCGGGGTTCTGCTATCAATGCCAAGGAAGTAATGCAGATGTACGCCAACCTGAACAAGCGCGCATAAAGCGATGATGCCGAAGGTCAGTTCAACCGGAAACGCCATGGTCCAGACAATGGCAAACGGAATGAGTGTGAGCGCCAACGCGAGGATAAACCCGGTGATCAGCCTCTTTGCACTGTGAGATTGCGGGTGCATCTTACTCTCCTAAATAAGCCAGCCGGGCATGTAGACGATTGAGAAAATGCCGATCCAGACGATGTCGAGGAAATGCCAGAACATGCCGAGGCGATGGAGGCGGGATTTGACCGGAGAGGTCAGCCCCTTGATGAGAATCTGGAAGATCATCACCGTGATCCCAATCATGCCAAGGCTCACATGTGCGCCATGTGTTCCCACCAGCGTGAAGAACGAGGTGAGGAAGCCACTGGTCTGAGGTCCGGCACCAGACTCAATCATGCCAATAAATTCAATCACTTCCAGAGATATGAAGCCCATACCAAGCACGATGGTAACAATCAGCCAGAACACTACCTGACTTTTATGCTCTCTGACAGAGGCGAGGGACGCGAAGCCAAACGTTACGCTTGAAAAGAGTAGGAACATGGTTTCGGCAAAAACGTGTTTGATGTCGAACACGTCAATCGGCAGCGGTCCGGTGGCAGTGTTCTGGAACATGACCACGTAAGTTGCAAACAGAAGCGAGAAGATAATCGCATCTGTCATCAGGTAGAGCCAGAAGCCCAAGTCTCTGATATCTAACGTTTCTTCTGTCGGTCCGGGAGAGCCGGTGGTTTTAGGGCTGTATGTGCTCATGACCAGAAATCCCCCGGTGTTGGTTTGTGGTCTTCCAGTGCTTTGATACGGGTCTTCTCATGGGCCTCGATCTCGGCAGCGGGGATAATCTCGTAGGTGTGATCTTGCGAACTCCGAGTTATCAAACACGCCAGCACGCCGAGGAACCCGAGGGCGACCAGCCACCAGATGTACCATGTGACCGCGAAGCCGATGAGGAACCCGAGGCCACCGAGGAAGACACCAATGCCTGTGTTTCGCGGCAAGTGAATGTCCTCGTAGTCTTGCGCAGGGGCATAAGCCACGCCGCGCTGCTTCATGTCCCAGAAGGCATCAATGTCCTGCACGTCCGGGACCTTGGCAAAGTTATACTCGGCAGGTGGTGAAGAGGTTTGCCATTCCAAAGTCCGGGCATTGTATGGGTCACCCGTGATGTCCTTGTTCTTCTCACGGTCGCGAATGCTCACATAAAGCTGCATTCCCTGACAGAAAATACCAATCAACACACTCAGTGCTCCAACCGCTGCAAGGATCAGAAACGGCTGCCACTCAGCCATTTCATAGCGTTCCATTCGGCGAGACATACCCATGAAACCAAGCGCATAGAGAGGCATGAAGGCGAGGTAGAAGCCGATAATCCAGAACCAGAAAGTACGAACACCCCACGCTCTGTCGAGCGTGAAGCCTGTTGCTTTGGGGAACCAGTATTGGAAGCCAGCAAAGTACCCAAAGACCGCGCCGGGGATCAGCACGTTGTGGAAGTGCGCCACAAGGAAGGTGGAGTTATGCATCAAAAAGTCTGCAGGTGGGATTGCCAGTAACACGCCGGAAACACCGCCGAGCACGAAGGTAATCAGAAAACCGATGGTGAATAACATGGCAGGGTGGAAGATGATTCGGCCCTTGTACATGGTGAACACCCAGTCAAAAATCTTCACACCCGTCGGCACAGCGATAATCATGGTCGCAATACCAAAAACAGCGTTCACATTGGGACTGGAACCCATGGTGAAGAAGTGATGCAGCCAAACGGTGAAGGATAGTATGGTAATTACCGCTGTTGCGTAAACCAGTGACCGATATCCAAAAAGCCTTTTTTGAGAGAAGGTTGCAGTCACTTCGGAGAAAACTCCGAATGCGGGTAGTATGAGGATATAAACTTCCGGGTGTCCCCAGATCCAAATCAGATTGGCGTAATTCATCATGTTACCGCCAGCGTCATTGGTGAAGAAGTGAAACCCGAGAATCCGGTCCAATCCGAGCATCGCAGCAACAACTGTCAGTGCCGGAAAAGCGAAAGACATGAGGAGGCTGGTGCATAAAGTGGTCCAGGTGAACAGGGGCATCTGCATCAGGCGCATTTTGGGCGCGCGGCACTTTATGATCGTGACAACAAAATTAATCCCCGTCATGGTGCTGCCCACACCGCTGACCAGCAGCGCCCAGATCCAGTAATCAACGCCCACACCCGGACTATACTCAGCGCCGGAATACGGCGGGTAGCCGGTCCACCCAGCC
>NZ_LMCK01000002.1:0-127585 GCF_001623165.1 Pseudovibrio sp. WM33 | reverse complement strand
AATGATGATGCCGGATCAATTTTGAACGCTCATTGACACGCATCACCGAGGTCATCCAGCGCTTCTGTCCTGATATTGCCGGGCAGAACCGAATTCACTGTGATCTTGTGAGGGGCCAACTCCAAGGCGGCTGTTCGCATAAAACCCAGTTGTCCTGCTTTGGACGCAGCATAATGAGCCCAACCAGCATCCCCTGTAATCGGGCCAGTAATTGACGAGGTGAGGATAATCCGCCCCTGCCTGGCTTCTTTCATATGTGGGAGGGCTGCCTTTACGCAGTAGAAGGAGGAACGCAAGTTTGTATCAAGCACATGATCCCACTGCTCGGGCTCCATCTCCTCAATCGTCTGCTTTGGAAAAATGCCTGCGTTGGCGCATATAACATCCAGCCCGTTTTCGTTTGCCGTTTCATCGACAATGGCCTTGACCGCTTGCCACTGGGTGACATCACACTGAAGGAATTGTCCTGCCCCACCTGCCAGAGCGATTTCCTCTACAGCGTTGGCGCCTGCTTCTTCTCCACGCGCAGCGATGGTGACAAAGGCACCTGCACGGGCAAAAGCCAGCGAGATGCCCAAGCCGATCCCTTGGGAGCCACCCGTAATAATGACAGATTTCCCTTTAAGCGACGCCAACATCGTTTATCCCTCATAGTCTCATGGTGTTGGCCTGAGTATGTTGTGCAGAGGCTAAAACAAGTCTAACTGCCCGTTGTTTCCCGAAGAGCCACCTGCAACCTTCTTTTGGGGTTTTGGCTTGGCTGGTGTTTTGAGTGGCAGAGGAGGAGTTGGAATGACCTCCCGCTCCCATAAAGACGGGTCATCATTGGTCACGCTGTTCACACGTGTTGAGACCGGCGTTGCAATTAACAACCCATCATCCACAGGTTGCAGCAATTTAACTGCGTCCCGTGACATCACAGTTCCGTTACTCAACCAGTCATTGAAATGCTCTGGAGGGATGATTGCGGGCATGCGATGATGCACTGGCTTCACCGTCCCATTGGCCTCAACCGTGATTACAGCAGCGGTATCAATGTCTCCACCATCAGGATGGGAGTAAGTTTCCCACAGGCCTGCGAAGGCAAGAAGGCGTCCATCGGCTGGTGCGATCCAATAGGGCTGCTTTGCCGCACCCTTGCGTTGCCACTCGTAAAAACCATTTGCAGGTATCAAGCATCTACGGTGACGAACGGCTGCACGAAACGAGGGTTTCTCTTCTAAAGTTTCGGCTCTGGCATTGAGCAAAAGCGTGAAACTTGCTGGGTCTTTGACCCATGATGGGACCAAGCCCCATCGTGCTAACCCAAAGTGGCGCCCACCATTTTCGTGTTTTACGAGTGCAATTGGCTGAGTCGGTGCTATGTTGTATCTCGGTGGAAAATTCGGCTGTTCGGCATAATCAAACAACGCTTTGACTTCTTCCGGAGACGCTGACAGGCTATATCTACCACACATGCAGATTACTCTGTTTGCATTTTAGTAAAATTGCAACCAATCGAGAGATAGGTTCCGCGCGACAGATAGGAAGCTGGGAGGCTGCAATGGATATGTACTGCGATAAAATCGGCGTAGGAGAACTTTCTCCTGAGCTTTTGACGCATGCAAACATCAATCCATCCACGGGCCTTGCAACTGACTATCTCAATCATTTCAATGAGGTTGTTATGCTTCTTGAAATGCTTCCTGATATTCCCGATTGCGCAGAAGATGTTCTGGCCTGGGAACCGGCTGACTATATCACACATTTCAGTGCCTCTAAATTCTCAGCAAAAGAATTGGCTATTCGCGCATACGGAGCTGTTGATTTGCCGCTTCGGGCTGCACTGGAGAAGTGTATTGGTGAAGTTGATCAGGAAGTTATCTCCTTACAAAAAATGCTTGGCTCTGCTGAAGTAACAGGTGAACTGCTGCAAATCGTTCAGGATAAAGCCGTTACCGTCATTCGACCGCTGCTTTCGCAAGCAGGGTCGATCATCCATGGGCATCTGCCGGATGAGACAATCAGCACTGAGGAAAGCACTCAAGCGGATGTTGACGCCCTGTTCTCATGAGCAAAAAAATTATTCCGGACTACATTGAGGCAACCAGCGTTGCCTGTGTGCAGAACAACAAAGTTCTGCTTGTAAAGCGAGCCCAATCGCCGTCCAAAGGCCTCTGGAGTTTCCCCGGCGGTAAGGTTTTTCCCAGTGAAAACCTTAAGGATGCCGCGCAAAGAGAGTTTAAAGAAGAAACATCTTTGTGCGCATCAGACCTGAACGAATGGACGGTGTCCTACCCTTCTGCGGAAGACTGCAAGGTGCAATATCGCATTCATGTCTTTAGCTGTACCCAGGTCACTGGTGAGGAAGAAGCACGCTCTGACGCCGCTGAACTTGGCTGGTACACTTGGGAAGAATCCATGAACCTGCCTCTTGCACCCGGCATGCAGCAGCACATTTTGAACCTTCTAAGATGTAGTTAGAGCGGGTCGCGTGCATTTGCATTCACGCATCAAGCTCTCACTCTTTAACTTCTACGCGTATTCTTATTCGAAAACCGGAACTACTTTTCGGGAATACGCTTAAGCATCTGTCCAGCAGCCAGCTGTGCAACAAGGGAAAACCGGAAATCCCCAAGGTTCCATAGTGGACAGAGTGCCGGGAGACGGCCATCCTTAGAGAATCTGAAGCAACCAGCATGCTGTGGGATCTAGCTTGACTGACATTGCAAGACTTAAAGGTTGGACACGTATCTTTGCGAAACCTGCTTGGCCGACTGGCCGAGGGATTTGCCTTGGTCTGATGCTTTTGAGTGTTGCTGCGGCCCCTGCTGCATTCGCTCAAAGCTCCCCGCAATCTCCAGGCCAACCCGTTCAGCCAGAGTTAAAAGAACCTCCCTACGAGCAACAACTTATCCGCCTCTCAGAGATTCTTGGTGCCCTTCATTATTTGCGCCCGCTTTGCGGTCATGATGAAGCGGACGAATGGCGCCAGCGCATGTACTCCTTGTTGGGTGCAGAAGTGCAGAACGAGCTGAGACGCAGGCGTCTTGTGGAGCGGTTTAATCAGAGCTATCGGGGGTTCGCATCGGTCTATCAAACCTGCACTCCAGCGGCTGTTGAAGCCTCTCGCAGATTCGCCGATGAAGGTGTAATTATCACCCAAGAAGTAACGGGCAAGTACAGCCGCGATTGATAGAAAAGCCGGTTGTAATCGTTTTCCACAGACAATTATTGCGTGTTTTTTGGATAACTCGGCTTCGCCACAAATATTAACCATAACTTACAGAAGCTCTGGACGAGTTTACCAAAACATCAGTGAGTCGGTTGTTCCTGCCGTTTTGCGTGTTAACTTCCGTTTAACAGATAAGGCATGCGACGCTTCATTTGTTTTCGTTTGCCCGTTACATGTAACGGCAAATAACAAGAAGCAGCACATAGAGGGACATGAGAGCCAGCATGATCAAGGACGACGCTATCGCCGGCGAATTCACAGAAGAGATCGATGCATCTGATGCAGACATCCGCCGACTGGCTCTGAGCTTCATTCAGGAAGCTTGGGAGGATGGTCTTTCCCACGGCATCGACAGTACAGCTCTTGCGCATGCTGCGCTGTTCTCTGCAATGATGGATCTGGTTTCTCTTTACGGAGAAGAAGCTGTTTCCAAATTTGCGCAGGAACTGCCACAGCGCGTTGAGCGTGGTGACTACTCTTTGGAACGTCGTCTGCACTAATTTCAGCACAGCTGTTTTTTCAAAGAGCCCCGATTGATCGGGGCTTTTTTGATTCCAGCTCGGTGTTTTAGAGCGAATTCTTGTCGTTTGCTTGAATCCAATAAACGGAACGCACTCTAGAAAATCAAATCACTTGCGACCTTGCCAAGGATGAGCGCTGCAAAAAGCAGTAGGATGATGCCTGCACCATGATTGATGGTGGAAAGCCAGTTGTCATTCATGCGATTTCGCAGCTTAGACACAAGCGCCGACAGGCAAGCCCACCACAAAAGCGCACCAGTCAACACGCCCAGCACGAGTGCCAAAGCACCGACATAGTCCCCCTTCTCGGGCGCATGTTCTCCCAGTGAGCCAAAAATAGCGATAAAGCCCAGGATCGCGCCCGGATTGGTCACCGTCATGGCGAAGGAGACAATCATACCGCGCCAGATCGTTGGACCACCATCGCTCCCCCCCTTCAGGTGCGGATGAGAGCGGAACACAACAATGCCAAAGATGATTAGAAGAAGCCCGCCTATGGTCTGGATATAGAATTCATGCCGTTCAACGAACTCTGATATCGCTGTCACGCCGAAAGCAGCGGCGGTTGCAAATACACCGTCGGCCAGGACTGCCCCGAAGCCAGCAATGAGGCCTGGAAGGAAGCCGTAATGCACTGCCCTTCTGATTGCCAACACGTTTACAGGGCCAATCGGTGCAGACGTTACGAGCCCGATAATCATACCTGTAATGAAGAGTTCAATATTCAATGCTTTAATCCAAACTTCCCAACTACGCAGAAGACCTGTCAGATCTTCCTATAAATTCTCTAAAGGCTCTCTAGCTTGTGCATAGGTTAGGGTCCGTTTCTTCCTTGATTCCCAACAAGCCCTTAAACTAAGGGCAAAGCACGCGCCTCTTATCCGTTTCGGAGCACTTCATGTATTTTCGCCTACTCATCATAGGGTTACTTTGCACTACAGCTCCGGCTATGGCTGCAACACAGGCTATCAAGACCGAAACGATTCGCATCCAACGCCCCAAGGCTGAACAATTTCCTCTGCTTGATGAAGGTTTCAACAGAGATACCAGCAGTGAAGATGCGCTGGACAGTGAGTTTGCAGAGGAACCTCCGTTACCAAAGCTGGACGTCTTTTATGACGATACAGAATTGCCGGAGGCTGTCAGAGCAACTCGCGCGACACTGATCAAGATTGCTCGCAGCGGCAATGTTGCTGCGTTGGCGCCTTTGTTTGCCAAGCAAGAGCAACCACCGGAACTCTCGTTCACACCTGTGCGCGATCCGGTCAGCTTTTTGAAAGACAGCTCTGGTGATGGTGAAGGGCACGAGATCCTTGCAATCCTACTGGATATTGTGACAGCCGGATATTTGCGGCTCAATGAGGGAACGGAAGAAGAGACTTACATCTGGCCTTATTTTGCCCGCTACCCTTTGCATGATCTGACGCCTTCGCAGAAGGTTGAGATGTACCAGATCGTCACTGCAGCCGATTACTTTGAGATGCTGGATTATGGCGCATGGACCTTCTATCGCCTTGGCATTTCCAAGGATGGGGATGTGCGGAGCTTTATTGCCGGAGACTAAGTTGTCTTCAATGACCGATTGATGAAAGCCCATCAGATGCTCTGGTGGGCTTTTCTTTGCTCAGTTACCCCGCCTTGCGGATTTCGCGGTGGCTTTCGTTTTCCGCTTTCAGCAGGTCCATCTGCTCAGGCTTTTCCATGAAGCGGGTGTAAAAGCTGCTGTCGAGTTCCGCGTAGTAGGCATAACCACGGTACAGAGGCAGGAACCGCAGTTTGGCTCTGTTGTCGTCGGCCAGCCCTTTCATGACTTCGTGAAAGTTCTCACGCGGTAAAACATGGAACCTGCCGAGCCACTTCTTGAGCATCAGCTTGAACAAGCCGGGCAGTTTTTCCTGCTGACCAAAATCAACAACAGACAACTGGCCACCTTTTGCCAGAAGCTTTGTGCCGTTGCGCAGAGCGTCTTCCCATGGCGGGATCATTGAGACGCAGTAGGACAGGAAGACACGGTCGAATGTGTCGATGCCGAATTTTTCGAACGGATCAAAGCTCGTTGCATCACCCTGAGCCAGATGAATCCGGTGAGACAGGTCCGCTTTGTGAATGTTGGCCTCTGCGGTCTTCAGCATTTCTGCTGAGATATCGACGCCAAAGAACTGGCAGGTCGGGTAAGCTCTTGCTGCCTCAATCAGATTGCGACCAGTGCCGCAGCCGAGCTCCAGCACTGTGCTGCCACGCGGTGCTGCCAAATGTTTGATCAAATGATCCCGGCCAAGAAGGTAATGCTTTCTGGTCAGATCATAAAAATGCCGTTGGTTCTTATAGATTTTATCCATCAGTGAGGCTGAGGACTTTACATTCGCCATTTCACTTCCCTCACATGCTTATTCTTGTTCAGTTATAGATGTAGAGGTGGAAACCACCGTAGATAGAGGAGCGGTCCAGCTTGTTGAGGCGTGCACTTTCAGCCGCCTCATAGGTCCACTGCCCCAGTATTTCGTTATTGACCCGCCCCGGCAGAATGCTTGGCTCGCCAGCCGTTCTGAAGATGACGCGCGCTCCTTGTCGTGCCGTTCGGGATATTCCTGCCCATAGATCGTTCAGCTGCCTGTCAGTCATCCAGTCCTGCGCATCGAGCAGGACGTAGGCATCAAGGCTGTTTGCATCCTGATTATCCAGATGCTCTGTGAAAGACCGATTAACAACGCGCACATGAGAGGCTCTTTTCCGAATTTCCGGGAAGTGTTGCAACTTCAGATAGGGCGGCAAAGGGCCGGAAAGACCGGTTCCACTGTGTGTTTGAGAGGGCGCGTATCCGCGAGTGAAGGCTTGCCAGGCGAAGTAATTGTCTTCCATTGGAAAGTCGCAGGCCAGCTTTTCCAAGCGTTGTTTGAGAACGCCCGCCATATTGCCACCGCCTTCTGCTGCAAGGCTTTCATATTGTGCCGGGGGGATGCCGAGCCCGTAGAGCGACATCTTTTTGGAGGTTGCCCAGCGGATCAGACGTTTATCGAACAGCGGCGCCAGAACCTTGTCGAAATATGATCGCTGTTCGTTCAGGTCACCTGCGTCTGCCATTTTGCTCAGGTCAACGCCGTAGATCTTTGCGATGAAGTGACCGAGACCGATGAAGTAGCCGAGCATGCCGTGATGGTAGAGGTCTCGTGAGAACAGGGTGATGCGCTTGCGGCCCCACGCCGTCATGTCGCGCCCTTCCCAGTAGGCCATGGTTTCCGGGTCAATGGCAGGCTTCAGATACTTCTCATAGGCGGCAATATTGGCTTTTTCATCAGCCTCACCGAAGAACCGATAGAACGTCTCGTAATCGGGGAACTCTTCCAGCGCGGTCAATTTCAGGCGGTTCAAAGCCACATGTGCACGGTTGAGGTCGACTGCCGTAATCTCCTGCGGGTCTGCTGTGAGGTAGGACATGACATTGCAGCCGCCGGAAGCGATTGTCACCATTTTCGAATGAGGTTTGAGTTGCAATGCCTGCATATCCACCTCCGGGTCCTCCCAGATTTGCGGATAAACCAGCCCCTTAAATGCGAAGGTGAACAGACGCTCCAGCACGCCTTCCATGGAGATCAGTTTTGAACGATGTACTGCACGATCCAAACGTTTCTTTGACTGCCTGATAGTTGATGTCACGTGCATCTCCAGAATCAAGAACTGAAATCAATCGAGAGAAAGAGTTAGTTCACGCACACGACAGTTTTGCGACGTCAGAACATTGATCGTAATTGCAAAAAGGTCTTGAAAACGCGGTAATACTGGAATGTTCTGGTAAACAACTCAGTGCACTTACATTTCTATTTACCTGCCTCATATTTTGCGATTTTCCTCCCACATGCAGGTGTCAGGGCGCAGGCGAGGAGTTCCCTCGTCACCCACAGAAACTATTCTTTTTCCGTGGTGTGCGCATAGCTGATGGGTTATGAAACACTCTTGTTGTTTTATTCATTGGAAGGACGGACCCATGGCATCACAACGTACCATTCTCACTTCGCGTCGGCTCGTGAAGGTTTTTGGCGAAGATGCCAAGGAGTTTCTGCAAAATCTCGTCAGCTGTGACATCAGCGAGATTAGTGCGACATCCAGCGCATTTGGTGCTCTTCTTTCGCCTCAGGGAAAGATCCTCTGGGACTTCATTGTGTTTGCAGATGAGAGCACGGGTGGCTTCCTGATTGATGTGAGCGCTGATGAACTTGATGCGTTTGCCAAGCGTCTTGGTTTTTACAAGCTTCGCGCCAAGGTGACTGTGGAACCTGCTGATGAGACCATGCTTGTGATCGCAGACTGGGGAGATGATTTGCCAGCGGATAAACCGCGCGATCCTCGCCATGCTGACATGGGTGTTCGTTATGTTTCCTCTGGCGAAGCTGCAGAGACTGCCTCAGAAGCTGACTATCATGCGCACCGCATCCAACTTGGCATTCCGCAAAGTGGGCTGGACTTTCAGCTGGCAGACGTGTTTCCGCATGATACGGACATGGACAGTCTCAACGGAGTGGCTTTCTCCAAGGGTTGCTTTATCGGGCAAGAGGTTGTTTCCCGCATGAAGCACCGCGGAACGGCCCGCAAGCGCATCATTAAAGTTTCCGCTGAAAGTGCGCTTCCTGCCGCTGGTAGCGATGTTTTGGCTGGAGAGAAGAGCGTTGGAACATTGGGCTCTTCGCAGGATACGGATGGGCTCGCCCTGCTGAGACTGGACCGTGTGAAAATTGCGATGGATGCAGGTGTATCGCTGACATGTGATGGTGTTCCCCTCACCCCTTCCATTCAAGAATGGGCAAGTTTCAACTGGCCTTCATCTGATTAAGAGACACAGCTAAAGCAGTTCGCATTTAAGCTGGAACACATGAACTGCTTTAGCCTTTGTTATGCGTATCTTTATCCGAAAACCGGTTTCCACTTTTCGGAAATACACTGTAGACACCACCTTAACCTTGACGACTGGCTTGATTGACTAATGTGTGCAGAGCTTTCCTCATCTTCCCCCCGTGCCTGGCAGCGGATGCTTTCTGGCAGACGACTTAATCTTCTTGATCCGTCTCCGTTGGATGTGGAACTCTCTGATATAGCGCACGGCCTTGCGCGCGTTGCACGGTGGAATGGGCAAACAATTGGAGATCATGCTTTCTCTGTTGCCCAGCACTGCGTGGTGGTGGAAGAGATTGCGCTGATGCTCAAGCCTGATCTTGATATTCAATGGCGTATGGCAATCTTGCTGCACGACGCGCCTGAGTATGTGATCGGGGATATGATCTCCCCTTTCAAGAACGTGATGGGTGGCACCTACAAGGCCGTTGAAGAGCGGCTGCACCATGCCATTCACAGAGCATTTAATCTGCCCCCCGACTTGCCAGTCAGCATTGCCAAGCTTGCCAAGAAGGCGGACATTATCAGCGCCTATCTGGAAGCAATCCATTTGGCGGGCTTTAGCAAGGAAGAAGCTGACAAGATTTTCGGAAAGCCTGCAAAGGTTACAGCGGAGCAACTTGACGCTTTGGCAATAAGCATTGAGCCGCTGCCAACCAAGGATGCGCAAGAGGTCTTTCTGGCCCGGTTTGCTGAGCTTGATGACGCTCGCAAGAAAGCTGGAGGCCGCTGATGCTGCATGTCTGTCCACTTTCCAAGCTGGAAGACACGTTGACCTCAGCAAAGCCGAGCCATGTGCTTTCTCTCGTTTCTCCGGGAACAGAGGTGATCTTGCCTTCTGAGACAAAGCCTGCTCACCATCTGGTGCTGGAGTTCAACGACATTACTGAAGCACGTGAAGGTTTGCTTGCCCCCGATGCGACGCATGTGGAGCAACTGCTGGATTTTTCCCGTGATGCTGCATGGAACGGCTCTTTACTGGTGCATTGCTGGGCCGGTGTCAGCCGGTCTACAGCTGCTGCCTACATCATTGCCTGTGCGATTATGCCGGATACAGATGAACGTGCGCTGGCCCAACATTTGCGCCAGGTTTCTCCTGTAGCCACACCCAATCCGCTGCTTATCTCTTTGGCAGACACTCTTTTGCAGCGAAATGGGCGCATGATACAATCAATCATCGAGCTTGGTCGTGGTGCAGAGACTTTTGAGGGCAACCTGTTCTCGCTTGATCCTGCCGCACTTGTTGAACTGGCATGACGGATACGGAGCAAACATTGATGAGCAATGCAGTGGAAACAGGAAATGCAGCCCAACGCGGTGCTGACATGGAGCCTGTCCAGCTTGGCATTGGTCTGAGTGCTGTCATTGTTTCCGTAAAAGACAAAGTGCCCTTTGTTTTGACTGTGCCGCAAAAAGTGCCTGACGAGTTGTCTGGCCTGCCCTCCGGCCCGTTTGACCCACGCGTACACCGCACCTTTGAGCTGGGTTTGCGTGCGTTTGTTGAAGAACAGACTGCCCTTCATATTGGCCATGTGGAACAGCTTTACACCTTTGGTGACCGCGACAGGTATTCTCTGGCGCGGGTTGGTGAACCGCATATGGTTTCTGTCGGCTATCTGGCATTGACACGCCAGACACCAGAATCTGAGCGGCTGCTTGCCAGACAAGGTGCTCGCTGGCGTCCCTGGTATGACTTTTTTCCCTGGGAAGACTGGCGTGGCGGTCAGCCGAAGATGCTGGAAGAGATTATTCATCCCAGCATGGAGACCTTCAGCAAGGCCCCGGACGATGATGCCAAGACCTACCATGAGCTGAGCCGGAAAGATCGTTATCAGCTCGCCTTTGGTGTGGGCTCTCTGAAATGGGATGAGGAACGCGTTTTGGACCGTTACGAGTTGCTTTATGGCTCCGGTCTTATGCGTGAGGCCTTGCGCGATAAACAGCCAACTGCACTGGAACGCAGCACCTTGCCAGACCTTGGCGAGGGCCTTGCCCATGATCACCGCCGTATTCTGGCAACGGCACTTTCCCGGTTGCGGGCAAAACTGAAGTATCGACCCGTTGTCTTCGAATTGATGCCACCTGAGTTTACCCTGACCGATCTGCAGCAGACGGTAGAGGCGATTTCTGGCCGGCATATTCACAAACAGAACTTCCGCCGTTTAGTGGAAACGGGACAGCTGGTTGAGCAGACTGGCAGAACTTCAACCGCGACGGGTGGGCGTCCAGCAGCTCTTTATCGGTTCAGAAGAGACATTTTGAAAGAGCGCCCGGCCCCGGGATTGCGCGTTAGCTTGCTCTGATTCACATTTTCGCCTTAAGTGACGTAAGGTTATCTACAATTTTTTTGAGTTTTTTCTCGGCAAAAATTCATAGGAAAAACGGAGTTGTGGATTTAACAGGGAGCCTTATGGTTAATCTTGTTAAGATTTTGATTGTGTTGATATCCTACAGCCACACCAAGATATCACAGGTGTCATTTCCTGCATGAAGCCTTTTGTTTCCTATGATTTTTGGCCAACTGAAAAATCCACCCAGACATGAAATAGCCCTAGTTTTTTGGTGAGTACCGTCCCTGCATATTAACCATATGCTGGCTGTCAGCGGCGTGAACTGTGGCAGAATAACTGGGGTTTTGGCGGGCTTAACTTTATATCAAGGTTAAAAGCGAAAAATGCACTCATCTGGAAAAGTGACGGGCGGGAGTGTTTTATCGGGCTTCTTCATCCTGTCGATCTCAGAGTTTGGGGTTCCCTTTTCAGGGAGTGAGAGACGCTGAGTTTTTGGGCGTTGATTTGGAGTAGATTGCGTATGTCAGGCCATGGGATGAAGAAGAATGCAGGACGCCGTGCTGTCCTCATGTACTTTAAGTACCCAATTCTAGCTGCAGGGCTTGCAGTTGGAACCTTTGCTGCATCTCCAGTAGCGTTGCAGGATATTCCGGCACTGACCGGAAACCTCGACGAGGAAACGCCGCGATGGATGCAATCTGTCTCCGCACGGGATAGCCAGAAATTTGCAAAGTACTTCGTAGCTCCTGAGAAGAAAACTCCACAGCGCCATGCGGTGAACCGCACCGGCAAGAGTGACATGCTCGTCACTACTCTGCCGAGCCGTGTTGTGGCTTTCATTCAAAATGCAGGCAAACCGAAAAGCTCCGACAGATTTGTTTCCCAGCTGCCGCAAATGGCGTTCAATGGTCATTACGGTGGGGATGCACTGGCCGGTCTTGCCGACAACAATGGGCAGGCGGACACGTCTCCACTCGGCAAGGCGGCACGCCGTGCAGCACTTGCTGCCCGCAAGCAAATTGCCCAGAAGACAGTTAAGCCAGCGACCCTTTCTATTGCCAAGCAAAACGAGATTGCTCTGGCAACTGCTTATGCTCCAGCCACACCGCAAACCAACAAAGCACCGTTTGATGCGCTGTTGAGCAAGCCCAAAGTTTCGATTACGCCTTCCGGCAAGCCAAGACTTTCAGACAAAGAGCTGGCCTCTACTTCAGAGACCAATCCGCACTGGTGGTACATGCGCCAATTGCCGAGCTCTGTGAGAAAATCCAAGAAGGAAATGCGCTGTCTGGCTGAGGCGATCTATTTTGAAGCGCGCAGTGAACCTCGTGACGGGCAGATTGCCGTTGCGCAGGTTGTTCTCAACCGTCTGAAGAACCCAGCTTATCCGAACACAGTGTGTGGTGTGGTTTATCAGAACAAAGGCATGAAGAACGCCTGCCAGTTCTCGTTCGCGTGTGATGGCATTCCTGAGCGTGTGACTGAAGCTGGTCCCTGGGCCAAAGCGAAGAAGATCGCGCAGCAGATTGTAAAGGGTGAAGTGAGCATTCCGGCTGTTGATGCCTCTACTCATTACCATGCAACTTACGTTCGCCCGAACTGGGCACCGACCATGCAGCGTAAAAAGCGCATTGGTAAGCACATCTTCTACAAGACCTACCGAGGTGGCTGGAGCTAATCCACGACCTCATATGTGAGAAGAATTTGGTGGCCTGACCGCTCCAATTTTAACCCCGCACCGGCGACTGGCTGATGCGGGGTTTCTTTTTGCCTTAAGAGCACGACGTGTTCATTTACATTTACAGAGAACGCGCGCTCACATCCTTGCTGGAGCGAATTCGTGCCGCTGGATTAGATCCAATCAAACGGAATGCGCTCTAGAAGAGTGTGCCTGCTTTACTCGACTTCCACGATTGTGCGTCCGCGCACCTGCCCTTTTAGAAGCTTGGCGGCACGTTCTTCGACATCTGCCAGTTTGATGGTCTCTGACAGGGTGTCCAGCTTGGCGAGGTCAAGATCTTGCACAAGACGGCGATAAGCCTGTTCGCGAAGAGCCATTGGCGCCATTACGGAATCCACGCCGAGCAGAGCAACACCGCGTAGGATGAACGGCATGACGGATGCTGGAAGATCCATGCCCTGAGCAAGACCACACGCAGCAACAGCGCCGCCGTAGTTGGCCTGTGCCAGCAGGTTCGCGAGTGTATGACTGCCCGCAACATCAACCGCGCCAGCCCAGCGTTCTTTGCCAAGTGGTTTGCCTTTTTCAACCAGCTCAGCTCGATCGAGCACTTCTGTTGCGCCGAGGCCTTTGAGGAAGTCAGCTTCCTCGGTGCGCCCTGTGAAGGCGATGGTTTCGAAGCCGAGTTTAGAGAGCAGGCTGATTGCAACTGATCCAACACCACCGGATGCACCAGAGACCGCGATCGGACCGTGATCCGGTGTCAGGCCGTATTTCTCCAGCGCCATCACACAGAGCATGGCTGTGTAACCTGCGGTGCCAATGGCGGCTGCACGGGCGGCTGAGATTTCTTCCGGGCGATGCAGAAGGCATTCAGACTTCAAGCGGGCGACTTGCGCGTAGGCGCCGGTGTGAACTTCACCGACACCGTAGCCGTTGAGGAGAACCTGATCGCCCGGTTTGAAGCCGTCGCTTTGACTGGTGAGCACTTCGCCAACCACATCAATACCCGGCACCATGGGGAACTTGCGGGTGATGCCCGGTGCGCCTGCGAGGGCCATCCCATCTTTGTAGTTGATGGTGGTGTGCGTGACTTTGACCGTCACGTCTCCTGCAGAGAGCTGATCAACGGTCACCTTGTTCCATTTGGCAGGCAGTGGCTTACGGCCGCTTTCATCTGCTTCAATCCAAAGGGCATCAAACTCGCTCATGGCCAATCCTTCTCGCCAATTCATGTTGCATGAAAGCTGGCAGAAGGAAGGCCATAAGGCAAGAAAATAACGCTAGGCAATATTCCGGTGTAACACACTGACAAACCTAGCTAGTTCACCCAATAGGCGTCTTACGCAGGCTTAGCTACCAGACGCCCTGCTGTGGCAGACTGTTCACGGATTGGCCAGTGCACGATGGCCGCGAAAATACCGAGTGCGATTCCGAGCCACCAGATGGCATCGTAGTTGCCGCTGCGCTCATAAAGCACACCGCCCAGATACACTCCCAGGAAGGAGCCAATCTGGTGAGAGAAGAACACGATGCCGAACAGCGTTCCCATATAACGCGGGCCAAACATGACAGCGACGAGCCCTGAAGTTGGCGGAACGGTGGAGAGCCACAGAATGCCCATGGTGGCTGCGAAGATCAGTGTCGACATCTCTGAGATTGGTAGTGTGATGTAAAGCGTGATTGCGATGGCGCGGGCCAGATAGATGAAGGAGAGCAGATACTGCTTCGGCACACGAGACCCCAACACACCGGAGGACATGGACCCAACAATGTTGAACAGGCCGATCAAAGCCAGCGCCCAGGCACCGACGGAGACATCAAAGCCCTGATCCACAATGAAGGTCGGCATGTGCACGGTGATGAAAGCCACGTGGAAGCCGCAGACGAAAAAGCCGAAGACCAGCAGGATGTAGTCTCTGGTTTTGAAGGCCAGACCCAATGTCTGAGACAGGGTCATGTTGTCCTGCGGGTTGGCAGAGCTGCCAGCAGCTGGAGCTGCGGAACGGCCACGCAGGATATAAGCGAACAGGGGCACGATGGCGACGACAGCTGCCATATAGATCAGTGCGCTGGACCAGCCATAGTTTTCGATCAGGCCCAGGCCCAGCGGTGCAAAGAGAAACTGGCCGAAGGAGCTGGCAGCTGTGCCCATGCCGAAGGCGATGCCGTGGTATTGGGGCTGAACAGACCGCGCGAAGGCAGCCAAAACAAGCGAGAAGGATGTGAAGGCGACACCCAGACCGATCAAAACACCTGCGGAGACCTGCAGTAAGAGTGGCGTGTCTGACAGGCTCATAAGATAGAGGCCGATGGCGTAGATGATCGCGCCGAGCACCAGAGTTCTTCCTGTGCCGAATTTATCTGCCATCATCCCAGCGAAAGGCTGTGCAGCACCCCAAACAAGGTTTTGAAGTGCCAGCGCAAAAGCAAACACATCCCTGCCCCAGCCAAACTCTGAGGACATGGGCGTCAGGAACAATCCAAGGGTTGCCCGTGGTCCAAACGAGAGAATGCCGATGATACATCCGCTGATGATTATGAGCGGGACGTTGGGGCCGCGCCGGACAGAGGATTGGTTCTCGACCTGGGTCGCTTGAGACATGCAATTTCCTTTCCTGCATCCGGCAGAGAGTTTCGGCCAGACGCTGGACCAATGGTGTCCGTTTTTCGCTGAGCAGCGGGGAATAATCAGGTTTAATCTAATTTTCCGTTCTGCAATAATTGAAATTACTTAGGTCATCCATCAGCAATTGGAATGAGTCTTTATCCCTAAGGCATTTTGCTAGAAAGCTATCTCTGATCAAATGCAGGCATATGTGAGAATACTAATATATTTCAAATTGCTAGCGAAACTAGCGGGGTCGCTTGACTTTGATTTGGGTCCTGACCTAATTCCCCCGTCAACATTTAGGGGCCGACCATGACCTACTCATTTTCTTTCGGAAAAACACTCGCTGCAGGCCTGCTTGCCTTTGCTGTAAGCGCACCTTTGGCAGCTTCTGCACAAGACGATGTGCAGAGCCAGGCTGAGCTGACTGCACGCGTTGAAAAGCATGCACCTGCCAAAGAGCTTTACATCAAGGACCGTCCAATCCTCGGCTGGAAGATTACTGGCGACACACTGGCAGACCTGCCAGAAGCGATCCGTGGCCCACTAGGTTCTGTAGATTCCACCAGCTACGATGATGCTTACATCGCCAAGAACGTTGGCTCTGTGGTTGCGTTACAAATGAGCAAGACCGGCCCTGATTTTTACGTGATTGGCAAAGAGACGTTCACCTCCAAGTACGAGATGGTTGGTCTGGAAGAAGTCGCAGCCAAAAACACCCGCCTTGTAAAGCGTCTGGATATGGCTCCGGAAGTTCTTGCGCTGTTTAATGCAAAAGACGCAGGCCTGACGGGAGCACTGAAGACCGTTCCCGTTGAGATGGTTCGCATGTCTGCCATCGGTTATGCCCCAGCTGCTGAAGTGATCATTCAATCTCCATGGGGCACACAGACCAAGCCTGCTGATCAGGATGGTTTCCTCGTGTTCGACAGCGGTGAGAACCAGTACTACATGGTCAATCAGGGCGCTGATGGTAACCCATCCAGCTACGTCCCAGCCAAGTAAAAGCCCTTTTCTGCTCTCAAGTGATGTGAGCCCGGCATTTCCTCTGATTAAGCGGAAATGTCGGGCTTTTCTCATTTGTACCCTGCAAATTTAGGAAATTAAGTGATTACTCAGTAAGGCTAAATCGAGCTTAAACGCAGCAATCATATGCATCCGGCAAAAGAATAGGTTGTCGACGCGAGGGAAGAGGTCTATAAAAACTCAAAATGAGCATAAGGGTTGGCATCGGCATTGTGGCCGTGTTTTTTTATATACCCCTTATACTCACATTGAGTATAATCCGGTTCCAGGCCGGCAGAATAAGGGATAGCGCATGTCCGCCACGACTACATTCGCTGAAGCAGACAGCCTTGCTGTCAATGACATTACTGCCGGCATTGAGGGTGCTGCTGTTCAAGCTGGCGCACCAGCGCCCAAACAGTATACCCCTTTGGAGCGTCCAGACCTTGCCTACACGCCTGAGGTCGCAGAAGCGACAGCAGAGGCCTATGAGAAGGTAAAGGACTTCATTCCTGCGATTGAATGGGCTGCTCTTGCCCCGTTGATTTTTGCGATCAACAAAGTGAAGAAAGAGCGCGACGCCGTTATTCTGGCGCACAATTATATGACCCCGGATATCTTCCACGGTGTGGCTGATATTGTTGGCGACAGCCTGCAGCTGGCGAAAGAAGCTGCGAAGACTGAATCTCAGGTTATCGTTCAGTGCGGTGTGCACTTCATGGCTGAGACTTCCAAGATCCTGTCTCCGGAAAAGACCGTTTTGATCCCGGATATGGATGCAGGTTGCTCCCTTGCAGAATCCATCACAGGTGCAGATGTACGAAAGCTGCGCGAAGCCAATCCGGGCGTTCCGATCATCACTTATGTCAACACCTCCGCCGATGTGAAGGCTGAGTGCGATATTTGCTGCACCTCTTCCAACGCGGTTCAGGTTGTTGAAGCCATGGGCACTGACAAGGTGCTGCTGATCCCTGATCAGTACCTTGCAGCCAACGTGAACAACCAGACTGATGTTGATGTGTTGACCTATGCCGGCTCATGCGAAGTGCATGAGCGCTTTACGGCGGAAGAGCTGCGCGACTACCGAGCCATTGACCCTGATGTGAAGATCATTGCGCACCCAGAGTGCCCGCCGGAAGTTGTTGCAGAAGCTGACTTTGCTGGCTCAACCTCTCATATGATTGACTGGGTGAAGGACAACAGCCCTGAGAAGGTGATGATGATCACCGAGTGCTCCATGGCGGACAATGTTGCCTCCTCCACACCTGGCGTGAACTACATTCGCCCTTGCAACCTGTGCCCACACATGAAGCGCATCACCCTCACCAAAATTTTGGACTGTTTGCTCGATATGTCTGGTGAAGTGATTGTTGATGAAAGTGTGGCGGATCGCGCTCGTGCCTCCGTAGAACGCATGATCAACTTGAAGAACTAGAGGCTTTCGTGTAGCTGGCATATTGAAAAGTCTTCAGTGCACCCTGCTGCCTTTAACGGCAGCGGGCCTTTTAGATCAGGTCCCCATAGTCTGGAATAATCTCTGAAATGTCTCAGTTCGGTTCTTCTCTCGCCCCTGCTGTTGCTCTGAACGGCGTGGATGATGTTGTTATCTTAGGTGGTGGCCTTGCTGGCCTGTTTTGCGCGCTCAAGCTTGCTCCGCGGCCAGTGACCATTGTGACCAACGCGCCCATTGGCGGTGGCACCTCTTCTGCATGGGCACAAGGTGGCATTGCTGCTGCTGTGGCCGAGGGTGATCACCACTCCGCCCATACGCAGGATACGCTGACGGCAGGCGACGGCATTTGCGAAGAAGCCATTGTTGAAGGTATGACCCGTGAAGCGTCTGACCGCATTCACGATCTGCTGGGTTATGGCGTGCCCTTTGACAAAGACCTTGCTGGCAAGCTGGCTCTTTCCCGCGAAGCTGCCCATTCCAGCCACCGTGTTGTGCGTGTGCGTGGTGACATGGCTGGTGAAGCCATTATGCAGGCGCTTGTTGATGCGGCCTACAAGACACCGTCTATCCGCATCATCGAAGGATACATTGGCTGTCAGCTGATCGCAGAAGGCCGGTATGTCACCGGCATTACTGCGCGTCGCCGCGGCGGGACACAGCGCATTACCATTCCTGCAAAAGCTGTTGTGCTGGCCTCCGGTGGTGTTGGCCATCTTTATTCAACAACCACCAATCCGGGTGAAGCAAACGGACATGGCCTTGCGATGGCTGCCCGTGCAGGTGCGCTGGTTTCTGATGCCGAGTTTGTTCAGTTCCATCCAACAGCTCTCAATGTTGAGCAGGACCCTGCCCCGCTTGCAAGTGAAGCAATCCGCGGTGATGGTGCGATCCTCGTTAACAATGACGGTCATCGCTTTATGGATGGCATCCATCCTGATCTTGAGCTGGCCCCTCGTGATATTGTTGCGCGCGCGATCCATACAGAACTTGCGGCTGGCCGTGGTGCTTTCCTTGATTGCCGAGAGGCCATTGGGGCAAGCTTCCCTGAGCACTTTACCCGCGTTTATGCAGCCTGCGAGAAGGCTGGTATTGACCCGATCAATGGCCTGATCCCAGTTGCTCCGGCGGCGCATTATCACATGGGCGGTGTTCTGACTGATGCTTCTGGCCGGACCTCTGTCGACAACCTTTGGGCGGCAGGTGAAGTTGCGGCGACAGGGGCACATGGTGCCAACCGTCTGGCATCCAACTCCTTGCTTGAAGCTGTTGTGTTTGCAGGTCGCATTGCAGAAGACATTCAGGCCCTCATGCCGCATCACCGGGTGCATCATTGGGCTGAAATCGATGATGTTGATGATCAGGCCTCCACACGCAATCCGCAGGAACGTGCCGTTGTTTCCATGGTTCGTTCTGCTATGTCCCGCCATGTTGGTGTGGTTCGTGATGCAGAAGGGCTGACAAGGACGCTTGCACGATTGCAGAACGCTGAGACGCTGTGCCGCCGCGACTCCATTCTCAACATGGTGATTGCAGCCAAGCTGATTACAGGGTCTGCTCTGCTTCGCGAAGAAAGCCGTGGCGGTCATTTCCGTTCTGACTTCCCGCAGAAGGCGGAGGCTGCCAAGCGCTCCTTTGTGAAGCTTGCACAAATTGAGAAGCTGGCAAACGAGGCTGCTGCCAGCGATGTTGGCCAGCAGGCTGTTGAAGAGGAAGATATGCTATGAGCCGCCCGTCTTCATTGCCTGAGCTTTCGTTGATCATGGTCGACGATGCTGTCAAAGCTGCCCTGCTTGAGGACTTTGGCCGCGCAGGTGACATCACCTCGCAAGCGACCATTCCGGCTGATGCTGTTGCAACGGGTGTGATTGCGGCTCGTAAGGATGGCGTGCTGGCTGGCATTGATCTGGCTCTATCCGCATTTCGTCAGGTTGATCCTACTCTCGATGTTATCGTGCTGGCGCAGGACGGGGATAAGTTGGAGCCGGGTACCATTATCGCCCGCATTCACGGTCCCGCTCGTGCACTGCTGGAGGCGGAGCGTGTGGCCCTGAACTTTTTAAGCCACCTTTCAGGCATTGCGAGCGCTACGAACGCATTTCAACGCAAAATTTCACATACCAACGCAAAAGTGGTTTGCACCCGAAAAACCACTCCGGGACTGCGTAGTTTCGAGAAGTATGCGGTGCGCTGTGGCGGCGGTATGAACCACCGGTTTGGTCTGGATGATGCAATCCTGATTAAGGACAACCACATCGCCGTTGCCGGTGGAGTTGTCCCCGCGATTGAGAGTGCCCGCGCTTTTGCCGGACACCTTGTGCGCATTGAGGTTGAGGTGGATACACTCGATCAGCTGAAGGAAGCCCTCACGGCCAAACCTGATGTGGTGATGCTGGACAATATGGGGCCTGATCTTTTGAGGCAGGCGGTTGAGATCAACAAGGGGCAAGCTGTGCTGGAAGCCTCTGGCACGATTACGCTTTCGACCATTCAGGCGATTGCGGAAGCTGGCGTTGATATCATCTCCTCCGGCTGGATCACGCACTCCGCACCTATTCTGGATCTGGGGCTTGATATTGAGATCGGCTAGACGTTAGAGCGTTTGGCCTCTACAAAGTCAACTGCTCACTAGAGGCCCAACGTTTGCGATAAAAAACCGACCAAACAAAATTATTGCTGCGCATATTGCGAGATTAACTGCAGCTTTATTGGTGGCAGTATTCTTAATATTCAAATGATAGCAAATCTTATCCGTAAAAAACTGAAGAAAATTATATAACTTGTTATCTTCTTCTTTCTTTTTAGAAATATTCTGAATATTCGCACCAAATGAGCACATAAAATAAAAGAATATAGCCATTAAAATGCTCACTACATAGAGAACAATGTAATTCATAATTTCTCTGCTTTGCTCTAGGCATTCTCACATCAGCGACAAAAGAAAAGGTACTTCTTATCAAGAAGTATCCATCTTAGTCTCTCTTACGAGCTTAATGCTAATCATCAAGATAGGATTTTCTTCTACCTATTCACCATTAAAAATGGCCCGATCTGATGACCGGGCCTATTTCTTATTCTGATCTTATCCAACACCTTACATATTTGGATAGTTCGGTCCGCCTGTGCCTTCCGGAACGGTCCAGGTGATGTTGCCGTTCGGGTCTTTGATGTCACAGGTCTTACAGTGAACGCAGTTTTGAGCGTTGATCTGGAAGCGTGGTGGTTCGCCGTTTTCTTCTACCCACTCATACACACCAGCGGGACAATAACGGTTCGACGGACCAGCGTAGACATCGTGCTCGGAAAGCTTCTGCAAAGTCTCGTCGCGCAGCTTCAGATGGATCGGCTGGTCTTCCTCGTGGTTGGTGTTGGAGAGGAAGACAGAGGACAGCTTGTCGAAGGAGATCTTCCCGTCTGGTTTCGGGTAATTGATCTTCTTGCAATCCTTCGCCGGCTTGAGGCTCGCAGCATCGGTTTTGCCGTGCTTCATGGTGCCGAAGAAAGAGAAGCCCATCAGCTCATTGGTCCACATGTCGAGGCCACCGAAGACCATGCCCAGCAAGCTGCCGAACTTTGTCTGCAATGGTTTTACATTGCGTACCTTCCAGAGATCCTTGCCGATTTCGGAATTGCGCCATGCGCCGTCGAACTGGTCCAGCTCTTCGTGTGCTTCACCACGGCCCAGCGATTCAACGACCATATCCGCAGCCAGAATGCCGGAGAGAACAGCGTTGTGAGAGCCTTTGATGCGCGGCACATTAACGAAGCCAGCGGAACACCCGATGAGAAGACCACCTGGGAAAGACAGCTTCGGTACGGACTGATATCCTCCTTCGGAGATGGCACGAGCACCGTACGAAATGCGCTTACCGCCTTCAAAGACGTCCTTCACACCCGCATGAGTTTTGAAACGCTGGAACTCATCAAACGGAGAGATATACGGGTTCTGGTAGTTGAGGTTCACAACAAACCCAACAGCAACCTGATTGTCTTCCAGATGGTAGAGGAAAGAACCGCCCTGAGTTTTACCGTCCAGCGGCCAACCCATGGAGTGCTGAACCAGACCCGGTTTATGCTTGGATGGGTCTACTTCCCACAGCTCTTTGATACCAATACCGAATTTCGGATGATCACTGTCGCGATCAAGGTCAAATTTGTCTACCAGCGTCTTTGCAAGCGAGCCACGGACACCTTCGGCGATCAACGTGTACTTGCCGAGCAGCGCCATGCCGCGCATGTAGCCATCTTTATGAGACCCATCACGCGCAACGCCCATATCACCCGTTGCAACGCCGATCACCTTGCCGGAATCGTCGTAAAGCACTTCAGCTGCTGCGAAGCCTGGATAGATTTCCACGCCGAGCGCTTCTGCTCTTTCTGCGAGCCAGCGACAGACATTGCCCAGAGACACAATGTAATTGCCGTGGTTGTTCATGAGCTTCGGCATCAGGAAGTTTGGCAGACGAAGGGAACCTGCAGGGCCAAGCAGATTGAAATGGTCTGCTGTGACAGGTGTCTTGATCGGAGCACTCTCGTCTTCACGCCAGTCAGGGATCAGGCGATCAATGCCAATTGGATCAATCACGGCACCAGACAGAATATGAGCGCCAACTTCAGAGCCCTTTTCGAGCACGACGACGGAAATTTCCTCTCCCTTCTTCGCAGCCTGCTGCTTAATCCGGATTGCCGCTGATAGACCTGCAGGACCACCACCTACAATCACAACGTCGAATTCCATGGATTCGCGCTCTGCCAGAGTTTCCCCTTCAGACATATTATTCTCCCTCTACACTTTATCCACTTCATTTCGCGTCAAATGATGTGGCAGCGCATTATTTTCCAGCACCTCAAGTGTCAAAACTTTATTTAGTCTCTGTGTAATTGAGCGGATACTATAGCGCAATGCGTTTTAAGGTGCATTCCGTCAGGTACCCCATCAAAAAATCTATCTACACCTTAAGGAATTATTGTAATTTCCCCAAGTTAACGTGAACCACTTTACACTGTTCCCCATTGAGTTAGCCCATTCTCGTTTTTCTATTGGACAGTTGCGCTTTCATAATGAATATAGGGCGGACCGGGCTGCTGCCCATCCATGGTGCATTGCAAAAGAGTTATTCCCTTTCGCCTGTGCCGACCTGTGTGCCACAACTAGTAAATGGCTATGTCTGAAGTTCCTGTCGCAAATGCCGCCGAGCTGGAGGCTTATCTGGAGTTTTTAAGCGCCGTCGGCGTCGACTGTGCGTTGGAAGATGCTCCAGTGGACCGCTTTGCGCAAACTCAGAGCCAGATGGAAAAGCAGGTGCAGAGCCGCCCTGCTCCGCAGCAGAACATCGCTCCAGTCAGCTCGTTCAGCGCACCAGAGCCAGCGCCATCACAGTCCAAAAATCTCAGTGTTTCACCTGCTGAAATGGCACGTAACCTGCGCGAGAATGGCGTCTCCGCAGATGCCAAGCAGGAAGCGAAGAAGATTCTGGAACGGCAGCGCGCTGCCAAGGAAGCGGCTATTACGACGTCTACACCAACTGCGGTGACAGACGCGAATGCTGTTATTCCGAATGCGGAAACAGTTGATTCGGCCAGAACTGCCGCAGGTTCGGCGCAGTCACTTGATGAGCTTCGGAAAATCCTTGCAGGGTTTGAGGGCTGTAATCTGCGACTGACAGCAAAGAACCTTGTGTTTGGGGATGGAAGTTCCAAAGCACGCATCATGCTTGTTGGGGAAGCTCCGGGACGCGAAGAGGACATTCAGGGCGTGCCGTTCGTGGGGCGTTCGGGTCATCTGCTGGACCGGATTTTGAAAGCTGCCGGACTTGACCGGTCAATGGTCTACATAGCCAATGTGGTTCCATGGCGCCCACCGGGAAACCGCACCCCTACCCCGCATGAAACTGAGATTTGCCGTCCGTTTATTCAGCGGCAGATTGAGCTGGTTGATCCGGAGATTGTTGTTTTCCTCGGGGCGGCCTCTGCCAAGACACTCAGCGGTGCCCGTGACGGTATTCGCAAGCTGCGTGGGAAATGGCTGAGCTATGGCGGCGAGGGTACTCAGCGTAAGGCGATCGCGACTTATCACCCTGCTTATCTTCTGCGCAGTCCTGCTGAGAAAAGATATGCCTGGCGAGACATGCTCCAGATTCGTGCCGAGCTTGAAACAACTGAGTAATCCCCGCTGTTTTGATGAGGCTCTCTGAGTTCTCAAGGTGTAGATTTGTTATGAGGATCACACTGTTGCGTTTTATTGCGTAAATTGCCATTTCTTTTGGCAAAAGCTCTTCTCTCCTGATGATTGCTGCCTATATTGGATGAAGTTGGTTACCCCAACGACATACAAGTTATCGACGCAAAGGAGAATTTTGAGTTGTTGAACAAGCTGCGCAGCTACCTTCCGGGCAAATTGGGCAAAGTAAGACCTATCGTACCCGTCGTCCGTTTGCATGGTGCTATTGGTGCTGCATCTCCATTGAAATCAGGTTTGAACCTGAGCAGTGTTGAAGACGCGCTAGAAATAGCTTTCAGCTTTAAAGAAGCTCCGGCTGTTGCCTTGTCCATCAACTCACCTGGCGGTTCGCCGGTTCAATCTCATCTCATCTTCAAACGCATTCGTCAGCTGGCTGATGAAAACAACAAGCAAATTCTTGTTTTTGTAGAAGACGTTGCTGCATCTGGCGGCTACATGATTGCACTGGCTGGTGATGACATCATTGTTGATCCGTCCTCTATTGTTGGATCCATTGGTGTCGTATCTGCCGGGTTTGGCTTTACAGAGCTTCTGGAGAAAACCGGCGTTCAGCGCCGTGTTTATGCCAGCGGAGACAAGAAGGTCACGCTGGACCCGTTCTCACCGGAAGTTAAAGAGGACATTGAGCACCTCAAAACATTGCAGCACGAAATCCATGAGATGTTCATCGACATGGTGAAGAGCCGCCGCGGTGACGTGCTGAGCGATGACGAAAACCTATTTTCCGGCTTGTTTTGGACTGGAGCCAAAGCGCGTGATCTGGGCCTCGTAGATGGTCTGGGCGATCTTCACTCCACGATCCATGAACGGTACGGCAAAGAAACCAAAGTGAAATTTGTTGGCACCAAAAAGCGCTTTCTTAGCCGCTTTATTCCCGGTGCGAACCTTCAGGGAGGTCTGAATGAGGCTGCTGGTACATTGCCTGCTGCTGCACTTACAACCCTGGAAGAAAAAAGCCTTTGGGCAAAGTTTGGTCTTTAAGTAATCTCCATAGGATTGCCTAAATTGCCAGAAATAACAATGCTTCACATAAGTGATGGAAGGAAAATGCAGATGACTGAGGTATTAGGAACTGTTGCTTTGATTGCAGGTGGATATGCTCTTTACAAAGCCGTAAAGAAAGAAATTTCCAATATGGCATTCAAGAAACAGCCTGCCTATGCAACTGCTCGCAAGCGTCCGGTTGACCCAGCATATACGCGTCTGGTTGAAGATCCGGCCACTGGCAAATACCGCCCTGTAAGCAACTACTAAGAGCCCTGCTCTAGTCTTTGACTGACAGGTGCCCGCATGACGTTTGGTCTGCGGGCCTGGTGACGTGGTAATGTTGCACGTATTCCTTATTTAACAGGAATAGACTGCGCGCTAGCAAACCAGTTTTGCGGATTCCAGTTTGATTTTATTGCTCGCAGGTTTCGATCTGCCGGACTTGTATCGTAATTTTCCAGAAAATAGAGATACATGGCATGATCTATGCCGGGTGAGTTCTCCCCATTTACTCCCAAACATGAATCTGGATAGTTGAAGTAACAACCGTCAACAATGTCGTCTGGATCGTTTCGTGGATCAGGAAATCCGCCATACTTGGCGTAAACGTCAGCATACATTTCGTTGATCCAGCCAACATGGGCTTCCTCAAGCTGCTTGTTATCCTGTCCGATTGCCGCATCATTGTCCCAATAGGTTTGGTATTGCAGTTTCATGATTGAGCTGCGTTGTGCGATTGGCGTTGCTGTGCTGGAGACCTGATTTATTGCACAGCCGTAACTGTCAATCTGGCACAGGCTCTGGCTCATATCGCTCAATGACACTCCATCCGGGACCTTCTGCAGATGTTCATGAAGCGCGGCGACCATGTCGTCAGTGAAGCCTTTTTTCATGTAAGCTGATTTGTATTTTCCAAACTGATTTGGACCGGAACCATTTGTGTTTTGAACGCCTTCCAGAAACGTGAAGCAGCGAAGCTGGGCCGTTGCACTCACCGGACTGATAGCCTTTGCAGTGCCGTGCCATGGATGCCCGTTTATGGGCCCCGGCTCGGTTGATAGTCTTGTTATCTCACCCAGTGTTTTCTTCTGGTCCTTGATCCTGTCATTCAGATAGGCCTCATACTCCTGTCCTTGAACCCCGAGTGATGGGGCATCAAAATAATAGGATGCGAAAACCATTTTCCCAGCAGCAAGATGGTTCGCATGGAATATGCCAAAGCTGGGCCACTTGGATTTGTCTCCGTCCTGTCCTTCCTGTGAGAACTGGGTGAAGATGTCCAGTAGTTGCCTGAGGACAGGTTCTGTGATGAGCAGGTTGCCATTTTCATCCTGCCAATCAAATGAAAACGCGGTGGTGTACAGATATTGTGGTGCTTTCGGAGTGTCCCGGAAATAGTAGCGGGTGATAATGCCGAAGTTTCCTCCGCCACCGCCACAGACTGCCCAGAACAGATCCGGGTGGTTCACAGGAGAGACTTTCTCATAGAGTTCAGGCGTTGGAGCCCCTTGAGGCATGATCACCACGTCCACTGCAGACAGGTAATCAACGGTCAATCCAAATGCGCGGGAAAAGAGACCATACCCTCCGCCAGTGATGTGCCCGCCTAGTCCGACTGAATAGCAGCTGCCCGCTGGCAATGTGGTATCAAACATGTTGTTGAACATGCGATACATATCCCAGTTTCCAAAGCCGACATCGATGTAATACCCGTAGTTTGGATCACTGCCCACACCGCGTAGCCCGGTCAGATCGATGATGTATTTTGTGCCCGCATTGTAGACGAAGTTCTCATAGCAGTGGCGACCACAGGTGATTTGCAGTTCGCCTGCCTTTGCTCCTGACGCAATCACCTCTCTCCAAGCGGCTGTTACTTCTGCAGCTGAGGCAGGGGCGTAGACGCGTTTCAGACTTGGCGCATACCAGCGGCGGTCAAATCCTTGACGATCACTCAGAACAGGCAGGCGGGACATCACCATCGGTACGCTCTCCAGCTTTTATGCAGACTACAATGACCCCGCCACTAAATAAGCTTTTTCCCGGGCTCAATATCCTTGATATTGTGGGGTACGAGGCTGAGCCGAAGCGCGACTGCGATTACAGCGCTGACCACGAGAAGAGTATTCCGCCTTACTCCCCGTCTTTTTCACAAAATATCTTTGATTTTTCAGGAATGCTTGACCTTCCCTGTTTGACGTGGCACCTGTGCCCCAACTAGGATTTTGCGCCGTTTCGGTGCAGTACATTTTGGATTTTCAGGAAACACTCCCATGTCTAGTGAAGCCGTTCCGGCACATATGCAGCCGACCAAGTCCTTTCAGGGTCTTCTGATGACCCTCCAGAGATTCTGGGCCGATCAGGGCTGCGTTATCGTGCAGCCTTATGACATGGAAGTCGGCGCGGGTACGTCCCATCCCTCAACAACACTGCGTTCGCTTGGGCCTCGTCCATGGAAAGTGGCGTATGTGCAGCCATCTCGTCGTCCTACCGATGGTCGCTATGGCGAAAACCCAATGCGCTTGCAGCACTACTATCAGTTTCAGGTTATGCTGAAGCCGTCTCCTGAGAACCTTCAGGAACTGTATCTGGCTTCCCTGCGCGCAATTGGCATCGACACAGACATCCACGACATCCGCTTTGTTGAGGATGATTGGGAAAACCCGACACTGGGCGCATGGGGCCTTGGTTGGGAATGCTGGTGTGACGGCATGGAAGTTTCTCAGTTCACCTATTTCCAGCAAGTCGCCGGTTTTGAATGTAAGCCTGTTGCTGGTGAGTTGACTTATGGCCTTGAGCGCATTGCCATGTATGTTCAGGGTGTCGACAATGTTTACGACCTGAACTTCAATGGCCTTGAAGGCGACGAGAAGGTTACTTACGGCGATGTGTTTTTGCAGGCCGAGCAGGAATATTCCCGTCATAACTTCGAACATTCCGATACTGAAATGCTGTTCCGCCACTTTGCGGACCATGAGCGCGAGTGTAAGCGTCTGCTGGCAGTAAGCGCAGAAGCAATGGAGAAAGCTGGCGATGGCCTCCAGAAGGTTGTTATGCCTGCTTATGACCAAGCGCTAAAATGCTCCCACGTGTTCAACCTGCTTGATGCACGCGGTGTCATTTCCGTAACTGAGCGGCAGAGCTATATTCTGCGTGTGCGTGAACTTTCCAAAGCTTGTGGTGCAGCCTTCCTGCAGACCGAAGCTGGTGGTGTGGGCTACAAAGGCTAGTCCCAACCAATATGATGAATTTTAAGTGCCGGGACAGAAATGCCTCGGCATTTTTTGTTGTCACTTCTCTCTGCACTTCGACTCCGTGAAAGATGCCTGCTGATAATCAGTAGGTTTTCAGGACTGCAATCAAACGGATATTTTTAAAGCGATATCCTGTTTGATTTGCCAATCACTCCCCCTGTTGCCAGCTGCCTGCGTATCTATGCGCTGATCCAAATTGGGGTGCATTCGCGGAGTTCTCTGTTCCATGACTGTCGAAAGTACCGAAGCGCATGAAAATGGCACTGCAGCAGCCTCTTCCGTTCCTCAACCTGAGATGACTGCTCAACCTTCCTCCACGCAAAACCTGAGTGATGAGCAGATCGCCAATGCGATTGTTTCGCGGTTGAGCCGTGATGATAAGCTGATCATGCGAGACGGTGATCAAGCCTTCTGGCCAGGCGTTCGGGAGATGATGAAGAGTGGCTCTCAATCCGGTCCGTGGGCAGCGGGGGCGTTGCCAGAGCATCATTTGCCGGGTGTTCATTACACAGAAGGCTCACGCGGGATCGTGCTGAAGGGCGCCACAACGTTTCCTGCAGTGATTGCAAGAGCGGCAACATTTGACCCTGAGCTGGAAGAACGGATTGGCGCAATCATTGGATATGAGATGCGCGCCTTTGGTGGCACGTTGTTTGGGGGGGTGCCACTTAACCTGATGCGCCATCCGGCATGGGGACGAGCACAGGAATCTTATGGTGAAGACAGCTTCCTGATCGGCGCAATGGGATCAGCTCTCGTTCGCGGTGTTCAACAACATGGCATGGCATGCATCAAAAACTTTGCTCTGGCATCCATGGAACACTCCAAGCTTTCCCTCAATGTTACAGTGAGCCAGCGGGCACTTTATGAGATGTATCTTCCTCACTTCAGGAAGGCCGTTGAGGCAGGTGCAGCGGCTGTCATGACGTCCTACAGTTCCATCAATGGCGAGCTTTGCGGACACAACAAAGAGCTTCTCACCCAACTGCTGAAAACAGATTGGGGGTTTAAGGGTTTTGTACTGAGTGACTTCCTGTTCGGCATTCGCAATGCGAGAGAGGCTGCCCTTGCCGGCATGGATCTGGAGATGCCGTTCCAACTGCACTTTCACCAGCACCTGTCAGAGCTGATCGATGATGGAGAGATCTCCGAGGCAGCATTGGATGACGCCTGTTACAGGCTTATTCTGCAACAGCTCAGAGTGCTGCGGAAAGGCCGTTACGAGAAGACCCGCGTTGGCTGCGCGGAGTTTCGATCTGTTGCGCAGGAAGCCGCTGAGAAGTCGACCGTGCTCCTGAAGAACGAAGGTGGGTTTCTGCCTCTTAAGGACATTCAAAGCATTGGTGTTATTGGTCGTTTGGCGAGTGTCGCCAATACAGGCGACAAAGGAACGAGTGATACACAGCCGACACATATAACCACGCCGCTCGCAGGCCTTCGTTCCTACTACAAACACAAGATCGACATCTGGCAGGACAGAGGCCAGAACATCAATCGCGCCCTCCAGATCGCAAAACGAGCAGATGCCGTTGTGCTGGTGGTCGGGAATGACCACAGCCGTGAAGGTGAATGGGTCTCCGCTGATCTGGCAGCACGCTTTCATGAGGTTCTTCCTCAACCTCGGAACCGTGAAGAAGCGAAGATTGCCTCTCAGTTTTTACGCGCATTTGGTGGTGGAGGTTCTGCAGGAAAACCTCAGGAGTCCGAAGGGGCTGCAGACGGTTATGGCTCCGGCGACAGGCAGAGCCTTCGTCTGCCTCCGCACGATGTTGAATTGATTAAGCAGGTCTGTGCCGCAAATTCCAACTGTGTCGTGGTTGTTATGGGTGGCGGCACTATTTTGATGAACGAATGGCAAGATAAACCTGCTGCCATCTTGCTGCATTGGTATCCAGGGATGGAGGGAGGAACTGCACTTGCCCGAATTCTATCCGGCGAAGTCTCCCCCAGTGGCAAGCTGCCGTTTGTCATCCCACGACGAGAAAGTGACCTGCCTGACTTTGATCGCAATGCGCGTAAAGTGATCTATGACCTTTGGCATGGATACAGAAAACTGGACAAAGATGATGTCACACCGGCGTATCCTTTTGGGTTTGGTCTGAGCTACTCTCAATTCCATTATTCGGAACTTGTTGTTACTCCGCCTGATGAGCTCCTTACTAGTAGCATTGACGTTCAGTTCTCCATCGCCAATATCGGGCAAGTTGAAGGGGAAGAAGTTTCGCAAGTTTATATTGCTCCTAAGGGGTCCGCAGTAGATCGCGCTAAACAGGAGCTGAAGGGCTTCCAGCGTCTTCGTATTCCAGCAGGTGAAAGCAGGCAGGTTACTGTCTCCATCCCGATTGAGGAGCTTGCGATATTTGATAGTGAGCGCAACCAGATGGTGGTTGAGCGCATCGTCTACGAAGTGGTTGTGGGCAGCTCCAGTCAGGATCCCAACAGCCTGCAATTGGAACTCAACCTGTTTGGTGAACTCAATGAAACTACTGAGGAACCTGCGTAAACGGTCTTAGATTATCTCAGCACTACAAAGTCTGATGCAAGGCAGCTGTTCACACCCCTGTTGATTGGTTGTGCCCGGCTGATGTTTTTTGCTCAATTACGGTTCCGCGCTGCCTATTGGGGGTGACAATCCCCTTGAGTATTGCTAGGCACTATCCACCTTAGAAATTCGCGATTGATTGACCAGTTAAAGGCGTCGTTCACCAATGCCAGATCTTCTCCTCGAACTCTTTAGCGAGGAAATTCCTGCCCGCATGCAGCGTCGTGCGGCTGAGGATTTGAAATCCCTCCTGACCAATGCTCTTGTCGATGCAGGTATAACCTATGAAGGCGCGAAGGCTTATGCCACTCCACGCCGCCTGACACTGCACATTGCTGGCTTGCTTGCAGGCTCCAAAGCAACCCGTGAAGAGCGGAAGGGCCCGCGCGTTGGCTCGCCTGAGAAAGCATTGGCCGGATTCCTGCGTGGCGCAGGCCTTTCTTCTATTGACGATGCTGAAGTTCAAAATGACCCGAAAAAGGGTGATTTTTACGTCGCTGTTATCGAAAAGCCAGGTCGGAAGACCGAGGATATTGTTGCTGACATGATGCCAGACATCATTCGCAACTTCCCTTGGCCGAAATCTCAGCGCTGGGGTTCTGGCAGCTTGCGCTGGGTTCGCCCACTGCACTCAATCGTTTGTACCTTCGGTCCTGAGACCGAAGAGCCAGAAGTTATTCCGTTTGAAGTTGATGGCATCAAATCCGGCCAGACCACCTATGGTCACCGCTTTATGGCGCCTGAAGCAATCGAAGTGCGCCGCCTGGAAGACTATATGTCCAAGCTGGAAGCTGCCAAGGTTGTGCTTGATGCGGACCGCCGCAAAGACATCATCGATGTAGATGCGAAAAACGCAGCTATGGCGCTTGGTCTTGAACTGGTTGAAGATGCTGGCCTTCTTGACGAAGTGTCTGGCCTCAACGAGTGGCCGACCGTGCTTATCGGTTCCTACGACGAGAGCTTCCTTCAGCTGCCTGACGAAGTCATTCAGCTCACCATTAAGGTGAACCAGAAGAACTTCGTACTGAGTGATCCTGCAACATCCCGTCTGTCCAACAAATTTGCATTGACTACAAATATCGTTGCAAAAGATGGTGGTACCAAGATCATTGCTGGTAACGAAAAGGTTGTTTCTGCACGCCTTTCCGACGCCAAGTTCTTTTGGGAAACGGACCTTAAGACGAAGCTGGAGAGCAACGTCTCCAAGCTGCAGGACATCGTGTTCCACGAGAAGCTGGGCACTGTAGCTGCCCGTGTTGATCGCCTTGAGCGTCTTGCTGCGGAAATCGCTCCATTTGTTGGTGCTGATATCGAGCAGACCAAGCGTGCTGCACGTCTTGCGAAAGCTGACCTTGTTTCTGCAATGGTATTCGAGTTCCCTGAGCTGCAGGGCCTGATGGGTCGCTACTATGCAGAAGCACAGGGCGAAGATGCTGCTGTTTCTCAGGCGATTGAAGATCACTACAAGCCAGCTGGCGCGTCTGATGATGTACCAGTATCACCTGTTTCCATCGCTGTTGCTTTGGCAGACAAACTGGACATTCTTGCTGGCTTCTGGGCAATCGACGAGAAGCCAACCGGGTCCAAAGATCCATTTGCGCTGCGCCGTGCTGCTTTGGGTGTTATCCGCCTTGTGCTGGAAAACGACCTGCGCCTGCCACTGCGTGATGTTCTGGTTCAGAGCCTGCGCCGCAACCTTGCAGACATTGCTGCTGCACGCGGCGAAAGTGCACTGTCCGATCTTCCATTCATCGGCAAAGGCAAAACCGGCGAAGGCGTTGTTAAAGACATCTTCTCCATGGTTTCCAAAGCTGCTGACGTGGTGCTGGCAAACGTTTCCGACAAGATCCCTGAGACCTCTCTGGAATCTGGCCTGATTGATGACCTGCTCAGCTTCTTCGCAGACCGCATGAAGGTGGTTCTGAAAGACAAAGGCGTGCGTCATGATCTGGTTGACGCTGTTCTGGCTCGTGGTGGTCAGGATGATATCAATCTGATCGTGAAACAGGCCGAAGCTCTTGCTGGATTGCTGGGCAGCGAAGACGGTGTCAACCTGCTAGCAGGTTACAAGCGTGCTGCAAACATTCTGCGTGCGGAAGAGAAGAAGGACGGCAAGGCCTTTACAGGCAAGCCTGATACTGCTCTGCTGGAAGAACAGGCAGAAAAAGACCTGGTTGCTGCGCTGGATAGCGTTCTGGTTGAAATCAAGCCACTACTTGATGCTGCTGACTTCTCCGCTGCAATGGCTGCTCTTGCCAAACTGCGCGGTCCTGTTGACGGCTTCTTTGACGACATTCACGTGAATGCTGAAAAGCCAGAGGTTCGTGAGAACCGTCTGAAGATCCTGTCAGAAATTCGTGCAGCCGTTCATCAGGTCGCTGATTTCTCAAAAATCGCTGGCTAAGCTGACATCATAAGATATTTTAAAGCCCGGGACTCGCTTGAGTTACCGGGCTTTTTATTTGATTAGACTTTGACAGCTTTTTCGTACTCAACCGCTGTTTGTGCGATTTCTTCTTTCAGCCAATCCCGCAGCTTGCGAACACTGGGACTGCGCAAGGCCCCTTCCCTGCAGATGAACCAGTAGGACCGCCCTGTTGAACAGCGGTGACCGAACGGGATCTTCAACTGACCTTGCTTCACAGCATTGGCGACCAGCGTATCCCAGCCCAAGAACACGCCGTGGCCTGCAATTGCAGCGTCCATGCAGAGAGATGCGTTGGAGAAGCCGTGACCTCTTGGAAGCTGGCTTTCTTTGAGACCAAACGGGGCCAACCAGTCGCTCCAACGGTAATAGGAGTTATAGTCGCGGATGATCACTTCATTCAGAAGATCCCGCGGCTCTTTGAGGCGCTCCGCGATTTCAGGAGAGCAGACCGGATAGATGAAGTGCTCACACAAGCGCTCTGAGTAAACGTCATCAGGCGCTCGTTTATGGACGCGGACACAGGCGTCTACGTCGGAGTGATTGAGGTTTACCAACTGGTCGTTGGCATCCAGCCTGAGATTGATGTCCGGATTGGCTTTCATGAAGCTGCTCAGGCGCCAGACCAGCCATTTCTCAGCCAGCAGCGGAGCTACAGATAGAAAGAGGCTTTCTTCTCTGTCCCGGTCTGCCAATGCGACAGCCTCTGAGATTTGCTTCAGGCCCGATGTGAGCTCGTGACAAATCTCGGCACCAAGGCTTGTCAGCTTCAATCCGCCTGTCTCTCGAGTGAACAGCGGGCGGCCCAACTGATGCTCGGTTTTGTGCAGTTGCTGGCTAACGGCGCCGGACGTAATGCCCAACTCTTCAGCCGCATTTTTCAGGGAGCCCAGGCGCCCGACAGCTTCAACAACGCGAAGGCCAGCGAGGCTGACTTGATTGAGATTTTTCATCGAGGACAGTTCCGAGCAGTAAATCTAAACCGGGGTTTAGTTATTCCAGATAGCACTTGCAATGCAATTGACGCATTGTCGCTCCATCAAGTCACAAAGGAAATGACAATGAAAAATCTTTTTAAAGATCTGTTGCGCGGCAAATCCCCCCGAAAGACCAAAGCAGCTGCAGGCTCAAAGCCTTATTGTGCTGACCCACTTTCACACCCTGCTCTTCAGCGAATGGATACCCGCGAAATTGGTGATGTTTACATCAACCCAGAAAAAACGCTGCCTTAAGAGCAGCGTTTTTTAATTTTGTCCCTCAATACGGGATGCCAATCTTTTTAAAAATGAAATGCATAAGCCAGGCAGGTCCAACCAACAGGAACTGCAGATCTTTAAAGAAAGACGGCTTTTTCCCCTCAATATGATGGCCGATAAACTGGCCGACCCAAGCAATCACAAACACTGCCAATGCTGTCTGCCAGAGTGGGATGCCAAGCCCAAACTGCTGATAAGTCATGTTAATCCAGATCATCAATGCTGAGAAAACAGCCATGCCGATCGCCAGCGTGATGGACAATGACAGGTAGTAGATGATCGATAGCCCCAGCCCGATCGTGCACCAGTTCAGCCACGGTGAGATGTTCGACAACCCGATCGGTGTTGGAACAGACCACAGCAGTGCGGTTACCGTCCAGAAAATGACCGGCACACAGATCCAGTGAATGGCTTTGTTTTTGTGATTTTGGTGGCTTTCGCCGTACTCGCCCAGCAGGCGATCAATGCGACGCCCGGTTGCTTCTGAAAAGCTCATACTACCCTCCCCGTAATATCAAGCGGTATCAATGCAATCAGCATGCCGTAAGGGGAAGGTATTTTCAAGCTGACAAAACTTCGGCGGGCATATTAACCAGTGCCCGCCGAAGGAGTTGTTTTAGCTATGTGGTGCCAGGCAAACGCCTGCATTCTGCTTACGACATTGTGCATCAACAGCTGAAAGTGCTGTCATATTTACGATGCCGCGTGAGGTCACGGATGGCGTGATGATGTGAGCGGTTTTCTTCGCGCCCAGCAAAATTGGACCAACATGAAGCGCGTCTGTCATTGCCTTGATGAGGTTCAACGCGATGTTGGAGGCATCCAGAGTTGGGAACACCAGCAGGTTCGCAGGACCGGAGATATGCGCATCTGGCATGTAGCGTTTCAGGATTTCCGGCTTCAACGCAGCATCACCATGCATTTCACCTTCAGCTTCAAGCTCTGGCAGCTGTTTCCAAACCATCTGCAGGGCTTCCCGCATCTTGTTGGAGGTCGCAGATGGGCGGGAGCCAAAGTTGGAGTGAGACAGCAACGCAACGCGGGGTGTAATGCCGAAGCGTTTGATCTGCTCTGATGCAAGATGAGTGATCTCGGCAATCTCTTCAGCAGATGGACACTCAGTGACATATGTATCTGCAAGGAAATACGCGCCGCTGGAGTTGATCAGCAGTGAGAGCGTTGAGAAATCCGTTACACCTTCAGAGCATCCGATGATGTTGTTGATGTCACGCAGGTGCTTATCAAAGCGGCCTTCGAGGCCTGTGATCAGCGCGTCAGCTTCTTCTCTATGCAACGCCAGTGCACCAATGACAGTGGAGTTTGTACGCACCATCGTTCTGGCAGCTTCCGGCGTTACGCCTTTACGGCCAACCAGTTGCACCAGTGTGTCAACATAGGAACGGTAGCGTGGATCGTCTTCCGGGTTCACGAACTCAAAATCTGTACCCGGGCGAATGCGCAGGCCGAAGCGCTCACAACGGTTTTCCAGAACCTGTGGACGACCAATGAGGATTGGTGTCGCGAGGCCCTCTTCCAGCACCACCTGAGCGGCGCGCAGCACGCGTTCGTCTTCACCGTCAGCATAGATAACGCGCTGCTTATCTGCCTTTGCCTGCGCGATGATTGGCTTCATCACCATACCGGAGCGGAACACGAAACGGTTCAGCTTATCCATGTAGGCGTCGAAGTCTTCGATCGGGCGAGTTGCGACGCCAGTTTCCATGGCAGCTTTTGCAACAGCAGGAGCAATGCGCAGGATCAAGCGGTTATCGAACGGGGATGGAATGAGGTAGTTCGGGCCGAATGTGTGGGTGACACCGCCATAGGCTTTGGCTACAACATCGGTTGGTTCTTCCCGTGCCAGAGCGGCAATTGCCTCAACGGCGGCCAGCTTCATTTCTTCGTTGATGGCAGTTGCTCCAACATCTAGAGCACCGCGGAAGATGTATGGGAAGCAGAGGACGTTATTCACCTGGTTCGGGTAATCCGAACGACCTGTACACATGACCACATCGTCACGAACAGCCAGTGCATCTTCAGGCATAATTTCCGGGTTCGGGTTGGCAAGGCCCATCACCAGAGGACGTTTTGCCATCTTGGCGACCATCTCTGGCTTCAGCACACCAGCTGCTGACAAGCCGATGAAGACGTCAGCGCCTTCGATGATATCATCCAGCGTGCGCTTGTCGGTTTTCTGCGCGAATACGGATTTCCATTCATCCATAAGGGCTTCGCGGCCCTCATAAACAACGCCCTCAATGTCAGAAACCCAGATGTTCTCGCGCTTTACACCGGAGGACACCAACAGGTTAAGACAGGCCAGCGCTGCAGCGCCCGCACCGGAAGCAACGACTTTAATCTCATCCAGCTTTTTACCGGAGAGCTCCATGCCATTGCGCACCGCAGCTGACACGATGATCGCGGTACCGTGCTGATCATCATGGAAAACCGGGATATTCATTCTTTCGCGCAGGCGTTTCTCGATCTGGAAACACTCTGGCGCTTTAATGTCTTCCAGGTTGATTCCGCCGAAGGTTGGCTCCAAAACACCAACTGCATCAACGAACTTATCAACGTTGGTCTCGTCAACTTCGATGTCGAATACATCAATGCCAGCGAACTTTTTGAAGAGGACAGCCTTACCTTCCATCACCGGCTTGGATGCCAGAGGACCAATCGCGCCTAAACCCAGAACCGCGGTACCATTGGAGATGACACCAACAAGGTTTTGACGTGCGGTATAGTCAGCCGCTTTTGACTCATCCTTATGGATTGCCAAACACGGAGCAGCCACACCCGGAGAATAGGCAAGCGCCAAATCTCGCTGGTTTCCCAATGGCTTAGTTGCCTGAATTTCCAATTTACCCGCGCGCGGATACTCATGGTAAAAGAGCGCTTGTTCATCGAGTTCGCCGGAGGTAGGGCGTTTTTTGTCCGTCATCGTCTATTCTTGCCTGACCGAGTGAATGAGCGGCTCGCCACCGGGAATCACTATGACTTCCGGTTCAGATGTCGCAGTTTTGCAAAACCTAGACCATCGCCTAGGATTTTGCAGTATCTCAATACGTCTTAAAGCGTATAAATGCGCGAATTAGAATAAGCAAAACAATTGCATTCAAAATATGCCACAAGGAATGTGTTCCAACTGGCAAAATCGAGCAAATTGGTTCGTCTAAAATCCGGAAACTCATCGAAAGTGCGAAGACTACGCCTGCGGCTAACAGAGCGTTGGATGTTTGCCTGTTTTTGCTGCGGGTCAGGCCTGCAAAAAGCAGGATTGCGAGGAGTGCCGGGAAGTAGCCAGCGGTGGATCCAAGTATCCCCTCAAACAACCTTGGGCCAAATGCCATTGCCCCAAAGAACAGCAGCGTTGCGCCCAGTGATATCAAGAGGTTGGCACCCATGTATCGACGCGTGGCAAGGTAGAAGTAAACCAGCATGAAGATCGCGATCGGGATGACATCAGCCAGCATTGACCAGAGGGTTGCGAAGGTGTGGAACAGGAATGAGCCAATCCCGATTGTGGCCAGCAGAGCGATCAGGACCAGCGCTGCGTTATCTTGTGCGTTGGTTTGCGTTGAATGCGCTTTTTTTGCGTTGCTACGTGCGTTCAGCCAGAATTGAAGAGCAATCAGCGCGGCAATGATAAAAGCAGCGTTGCTCACTGCATTGAGTGGCTCAGACCAGAATGCAGCGGAGGTGCGCTCGCAGTATTGGTTCAGGTGTTGATTCCAATCCATGAGCCCTCCAAGCTGGTACCGCGTTATCTCGTCGTATTTTGAAAGATCACTGTACCGTTCAACCAATGGACCCGGCTAGCCCTCAAAACCTTCTGGAGCTGAGCCTGCCGGTTCATTCCTGACGCGTTCGCCAGAGCTTGTTGCAGGTGGTCTTTGTGGATCAGCATGGGGAGCTGGTGGCATGATGCTTTCAGCAAGCGATGCGTGAGGGTGATAAGTTTCTGCTTGAGTTGTGCCACAGCGCCGAATTCTTCTGTACGGCTGGGAAACACAGCAACCAGATTCCGTTCGGTTCCGACCCGCTCCGCGCGCTCTATGAAGGATGCTGCTTCTGCTTGCCAGCCTACTTGCAATATAGCGCCGGGTTGGATGAGCAAAACCCAGTTGGAACGGGTGCACCGTTTGAGCCCTTCGGCCAGAGCGAAACCAGATTTTGAGGTGGTGCTGACAAAATCCGCACCGCTGGCATCCGCGACAATCTCGGTCCCATCAGATGAGCCTTCGTCGGTTATAATGACTTCTTTCAGGATGCCTTCTGCGGAAGCCGGGACCAGAGCGGACAGGGTAAGCACCAGCCGGTGCTCGCTGTTATAGGTGGGAATAAGTGCGCTAATCATTCCAACAGCTTACAGTGATTTGCCTTAGCTTTGGAAAGTAAAGGCTTGCAAATCCAGATATTTTGAGCAATGTTCCACTTATGTTCTCATAAGAAGATGAAAGTGCATGCCCCATGTCAACTGCACAAAATCACAGGGCCGAAACTGAGGCCGCTGATCCTTTGGGATCTTCGCTTCCGGTCAACATGACAGGTCGGGGCCGTGCGGCACATTCCAACAAGGCTGGCCGGTTTGAGGCGGAAAGCCGGGAACTGATGGATGACGGCTGGGGAACAATTGATGAACTTCCGCCAATCAAGACAGAAGTGCAGATTGAAACTGCACGGCATGTGATAACCAAGAACAGCTCTCCTGACCTGCCTTTTGATCGCTCAATCAATCCGTATCGGGGCTGTGAGCATGGCTGCATCTACTGCTTTGCGCGGCCAACCCATGCGTATATGGGCCTGTCGCCAGGGCTGGATTTTGAAAGCCGCTTGTTTGCCAAGCCCAATGCAGCACAGGTGCTGGAGCGGGAGCTGGGTGCATCCTCTTATCAACCCAAACCCATTGCGATTGGCACCAACACTGATCCCTATCAGCCGATTGAACGCACGCACAAAATCATGCGCGATGTTCTGGAGGTGTTGAACAAGACGGGCCATCCGGTGACCATTGTCACCAAGTCAGCACTGGTCATGCGGGATATCGATATTCTTAGCGAAATGGCAGAGCGTAATCTGGCAAAGGTGGCAATTTCTGTGACCACGCTGGACCGGAAGATCGCGCGGAGCCTTGAACCGCGCGCATCAACGCCGCCTCGCCGTTTGCAAGCGATCAAGGCACTGTCTGATGCGGGTATTCCAACCGCTGTGCTGGCAGCTCCGATCATTCCTGGACTGACGGATCATGAACTTGAGAGCATTCTTGAGGTTTGTAAGGAGCATGGCGCAACAGAGGCCAGTTACATTTTGCTGCGTCTTCCTCGAGAGGTTTCTGAACTCTTCAAGGAATGGCTTTTGCGGGAAGCTCCGGGCAGTTACCGGCGTGTGCTGAGCCTTTTGCGTTCCATGCGTGATGGAAAAGACTATGACGCTCAGTGGACGCAGCGCTTCAAGGGTAAAGGTCCTTACGCTGACCAGCTGGCAAAGCGCTTTCAGCTGGCGTGCAAGAGCAAGGGTTTATCCTCGCGATCAATGAAGTTGTCCTGTGACCATTTCATCAAGCCGACCTGCGGCGGTGTGCAGCTTTCATTGCTGTAGACGAGGCGTGTTGTGATGCTTGAAAGCTGCCGGGCTGCATGGCAAAGAGGGGCATGTCGTATTTTGCAAACTCCCTCTTTGATATCGCCTTCCCTGATGCTCCGGATCTGCGCTTTGAGCGCTCCGTCGAGCAAGATCTGCAAGGGCGATTTGCCGGTATTGATGAAGCTGGGCGTGGACCATGGGCTGGCCCTGTGGTGGTTGCTGCAGCCAGCCTTGACTACGACAACCTGCCAGAGGGGCTGAACGATTCCAAGAAGTTGACAGAGGCCAAGCGCGAGGAGCTCTTTGAGCAGATCCTTGAGATGGCTGATGTGAGTGTGTGCGTGCAAAGTGCGCAGACCGTTGACCGGATCAACATTCGCGAAGCAACCTTGCAGGGCATGCGCACCTGCGCCCGCTCGCTCAGCGTTCCGGTGAAACGGCTCTTCATTGATGGCAAGGATGTGCCCCATCACTTGCCACAGGAAGGGCAAGCCCTGATCAAGGGTGATGGCCGCTGCCTAGCCATCTCAGCCGCTTCAATCGTTGCCAAGGTGACCCGTGACCGCCTGATGGTGAAGATGGACAGGTACTTCCCAGAATACGGCTTCGCCAAACACAAAGGCTACGGCACCAAACAACATCAGGAAGCACTGGCAGCACACGGCGTAACACCGCTCCACCGCTGCTCCTTCCGACCTATTCGGGAGATGATTGAGGGGTAGTTCGGTCAGCTTGAAGACAAGGGATGCTTTCTGAGTAATATTATGACATCCGACGATTTAAACCAGTTATTTACAAACAGACTCGCGCGCTGTTTCTTTTTATATTTTGCCCTATCTCTATTCCTGAGCTTTCTGTTTCATGGAGTTGCTTATTTCCATGGTGGGGACAAACTTACACATGTCGAACTTCCACTCGTGGAACATACTGAACTGTCAGTTGATGGTGATTTTGTTGTAACCTATGTGCCCTATTAGAATCGCATACAGATTTACCATCGAGAGCATGGATTTCTTTCTGGTTTCTTTTTAGGAAAGACGGCAGTCACCGGAGTATTCAGGATCTTTCCGGATACTCGTGTCATTGATTGCACGCACAAGCGCGCTTCAAGTCCGAGCTACCAGCTGTATTCATTCAGCGGATCACTATTGGGCGAAACTCAATCGCCAAAAGTCGTCGAGAAATGCTTCGGCCACTACCTTCCAGCATCCACTCAGGAAGCAGAACACCTTGGTGTCTATTTCCAGTTTGATGGGTTTGGTTACTCTCTTCAGACTAAAGACGATCCGCAGTTAAAGACTTTGAATCAGAGAAACATTTTTGCAGATCTAATCGCTATGTCTCTGTTCCCTTTCACCATATTCAAAGTCTACATCTTTCTGCTTGGGGTTCAGACGATCTGGTTCTTCGTAAAAGCAACGCGACCAACCCAGCACAGAAAGCGTCTCTGAGTTGGTTTCAACCTCTTAGACGGTGACAATCGTGCCTGTAGATCATCCAAAGTGCTTTTGCCAAATTTCCTGCGTTTGCAAAAGTAAACGCTGCATATCAATCATCTCCGCCGATGATCCGCTCGTGTCTAGCTTGATTGGTGTGCCTTTGGTGTAGAACTTGTCCGACTCCACATTTGCCAACTCAATAAAACTGCGCGTTTCTTCTGCGTTGATTGGCCTTACTTCATCATCCTCAATGCGAACAGCATTGAGAGAAGCAAGTGGTTTGGTGAGTGAAAAATTAGCGTGGCTCATCATTTGATCAAAACTCATAATTTAAGCAAAATTCAGAATTCAATCACGCAAGACTTATGCCACTAGGAAGCGCAGGAAACCGTTGTTCTTGAGGTACTCGTTTGGCCTAGGACGGCAGAACTTTCCCCAATTCGTGTGAGGTCGGCACTTATTTTAGGGACGCCACTATTGGTGTTCATGTGATCGATTAGAATTGTGAATGGAAATGTGCGTTTCGCACTGACAGCAATGATTTCGACTAGCGGTTAGAGCGAACTCAAAAGAGGCATTGCTGCTTTGGACTCAAGCACTCAGACTTTCCCAATGCTCTCGCATCATAACGCAGAGTTGAATGACCTGGCGGCACTTACTCGCCTTTGAGTGCATTTTTACACAACCCAGAGGCGTAACAGCTCACACCATGGCGGCATTGCAACTCTAAATTCAGGAGCATTGAAATGCCAGCTATCACAGGTGCCGTGCGGAACGAGACCCTCCCAGTCCAACCACAAGCGGTTCAAAACACTGCCAAGCCTGCTGATCACCAAGAGACGTATAAGGAACGTCATCTTGGTGATCTTGGTATCAACGTAAAATACAATCCTGCTATTCCGGAGCGGCATGTGGATTCCAGTCTTGCTGCAGTTTCTGTTCATCGCGTGGTGAATGACAAACTCGGAATGACGACAAATGCGCTTCACAACGTCGTGGAGGGCGGCAAAGATGCAGTGTTGCCTGCCAAAGCCCCGTTCCTAACCAGCTCAGGAAACAGCTGGTACACACTAGTCAGTTGCTACCTCCCCTGCTGATATCGCGAATTTGCCTGATGGGTCTTATCTGCAAACGCAAGGCAGATGGTTGGATGCATCAACCGTACAGGTTCCTGCACCCGGAAACGTGTTTGGGGCAAGCGGACTGTTTGCCTCCGCTGAGACAAGCCTCGACATTCCTCTTGTGACGCCAATCAGTCCTAACCGAGATAACATAGCGGCGGCCTTCGGGGTCAAAATCTTCGATGACGGACAGACAGTCCCGCTGAAGTTTGATGGCAATCTGAATGCTGTTGAGTATGAGTTTGGCAAGGCCTATCCGCAGTACCGGCTGGATGTGGCGAACGGTTTCTTTATTGAAACGCATGACTTCCCGCATGTGTTCATGCCAGCTTCTGAACAGAGTGAGATTGTGATCACTGTAGGGACGCAGCTTGAAGAAGATCAGTTTGCTCTCACCAACTTCCTTGTTCCACATGGCAGCGGTATTCTGGTGCCCGGGAACACCATTCACGCTGATGCGTTCAGCTCAGGCAGCATCATAGCGTTGTTGACGCACTGCACAGAAGCGGATGTTGTTTTGATGCATCAGCCGGATGACAGCCCATTGCCAATTAAAATCGACACCTCAGAACGGTTGGGACTTGCTGAATGGCATGTCTAGTTCGCTATCAGGACGCTGAAGCCAAGTAATGTTTAGACAAAGAAAAAGGCTCCCGAAACTCGGGAGCCTTTTTTGATATTCTTGTCAGAAATTCTGAGGATCAATTCAGGTTTTCAGAAACCTGTTTGATGCTCTGCTTGAGCACTTTATCCTGAATTTCTTCTTTGGCAGTGCTGGAAGCGACGATGGTTTCAGCTGCCTGAACTGCAACATCTGCAGCACGGGAGCGAACCTGTGCAATCGCATTTGCTTCAGCCTGAGCGATTTTCGCTTCGGCTGCTTTGGTGCGACGTGCAATCATCTCTTCGAGAGCTGCCTTGGCTTCTTCAGCCAGACGATCAGCTTCAACTTTTGCGTCAGCAACGATCTGATCTGCTTCCGCTTCAGCCTCTTTACGCTTGCGCTGGTACTCGGCCATCAGAGCCTGAGCTTCTTCACGCAGCTTACGGGCGCCTTCAAGCTCTTGCTTGATGTTGTCCGCTTGCTGGTCAAGCATTGCACCAACCTTGCCAGGTACTTTCAGGTACCACAGCAGGACAAAGAAGAGGATGAGACCAACGAGTGCCCAAAGGCTTGCATCGAACATTCTGTCACCCCTTACTTAAGTGCAGCATCAACGGCTTTGGCAACTTCAGCTTTCGCTGGAGCACGGCCACCGATAAGTGCCTTCACAAGCTCGCCTGCAGTCTCTGTAGCGATTTCGCCAACATGAGACAGGCTTTCAGCTGTGATCTTGGAAATGCTCTGTTCAGATTCGGAAAGCTTAGCTGCCAGCTGCTCTTCAGCCGCTGCGCGGGCGCTTTCTGTCTCTGCTTTTACCTTAGAGCGTGCATCATGAGCCATGGTAGTGGCTTTTTTGCGCGCTTCGGCTAGAGCACTTTCGTAGGATGCAATGGCTTCATCTGTCTCTTGTTTGAGACGGGATGCTTCTGCCATATCTCCTGCGATGCGATCGCGACGATCTTCAAGGATACCGCCGATGCGTGGAAGGACCACTTTCGACATTACCCAGTAGAAAACGCCGAAGGAAAGAACCAACCACAACAGCTGAGACGGGTAAGTCGTGCTGTCGAACGGAGGAAAGCTACCGCTATCCTCTACAATGCCAACTTCGGCAGTTGTATTCAGGTTGCCTTGAGTATTCGACATCAACTTCTCCGTGAACGCTCTTCGTAACGTTTTATGATTTTAGAGACGGTCCCTACCAAGAGGAACCGTCACCATAAAACGCTCTAATCGTTGTCGTCGATTATACTGCGAACAGCAGCAGAAGTGCGACGAGAAGGGAGAAGATGCCGAGAGCTTCGGTCACAGCAAAGCCGAGGATGAGGCGGCCAAACTGTCCATCTGCTGCAGATGGGTTGCGCAGTGCGCCGGCAAGGAAGCTGCCGAAGATGTTTCCAAGACCGAGAGCTGCACCACCCATACCAAGGCAGGCGATACCGGCACCAATGTATTTTGCTGCTTCTGCATCCATGACAAGTGCTCCTAAACTAGCAATAGCGTCTATGACTTTGTTTTGGGTTTGAAACCCGGATTCTACACGTTACTTAGTGGCTCGGATGGAGCGCATCTGCAAGATACATGCAGGTAAGAACGGTAAAGACGTAGGCCTGAAGGAATGCCACGAGGAACTCAAGAGCCGTGATGGCAACTGTGAGTATCAGAGGCAGGATCGCAGATGCGATGCCAACTGCACCGAAGCCGGTGAGCATGACAACAAAACCTGCGAAAACCTTCAGAGTGATGTGACCAGCAAGCATGTTTGCGAACAAACGAACGGACAAGCTAACTGGACGTGAAAGGAAAGAGATAACTTCAATCGTGGACACCAGAGGAATAACCCCAACTGGAACACCACTTGGGACGAACAGCTTAAGGAAGCCTGCACCGTGCTTGAAGAAACCGTAGATCGTTACAGTGCCAATCACGAGAATTGCGAGTGCAAATGTCACGATGATCTGACTTGTAACGGTGAAGAAGTATGGGAACATCCCGAGCATGTTTGCAACGAATACGAACATGAACAGGGAGAAGACGAGCGGGAAGAACCGCATTCCGTCATTGCCTGCTGATCCTCGCAATGTGGCAGCAACAAACTCGTAGGACATTTCCGCCATGAGTTGAGCGCGGCTTGGGACCAGACCACGTCTGTTGGTAGACAGAACGAGGAACAAGGTCGCTACAGCGACGGTGACAACCATGAACAAGGAAGCGTTGGTAAAGGAGAAATCAACACCGCCAATCTCCACAGGAAAGATCTTGGAGATATGAAACTGGTGGATCGGATCGATCGCGTTGCCTGAATTTCCAGCCACAGGTAGTACCCCTGAAGTGCCAATTTACGAGCGCAAGAGCGCGATGAATTAGTTAGTCCTGCTTCTTGCCGGAATTCATCCGTCTTTCAGGACCGGCGACTTTGCCCGCCTCCCGAAGGACGTTTAATATTCCCGCAACAAAGCCAAGCATAAGGAGAATTATCATCCCCCACGGCTTGGTCCCGATCCAGCTATCCGCCATCCAGCCGAGTGCCCCCCCGACAAAGATAGCGGCAATAAACTCGGAAGACATCTTCCAAGCCTGTGACAAGCCTGACATCGCGCTGGTCTTGTTCGGTTCCTCTTTAGCAGAGGCTTCGTCCAAGCGTGTATCCAACGTTTTGCCGAGCTTTTCTAGCCGCTCAGACAGGTGACGATCAGTTTCTTTCATGTCTTTTTCACTCTGCTTATTCTCATCGGGAGACATGTTCATTCTTCCTAGATACCGGCAGATAGTTCAAAGACATGGATGCCCCTGAAAGTCGGGGGCACCATAATGCTCGTGATCTGCACTGTCAAGGTTAGAGCTACTTAAGCTAAATAACTGATATCTAAAGAGTTTCCAGAGTTTCTAACAGAGAATACGTATAAAGGATACTTTCAAGCCCGTATTGTACCCTATTTTAGGCCGGTTCCGTGAATCGTTCAGCCGTCTCAAGATCTACTGATACGAGCTGAGAGACCCCTCTTTCAGCCATGGTTACGCCGAACAATCTGGACATGCGTGCCATGGTAATCGGGTTGTGCGTGATGACGGTGAAACGTGTTGCCGTGTTCTGCGCCATATCTTCCAACAAAGCACAATAACGCTCAACATTGGCATCATCCAACGGAGCGTCAACCTCGTCCAGAACACAGATTGGGGCAGGGTTTGTAAGGAAAACTGCGAATATGAGCGCCATGGCAGTGAGAGCCTGCTCACCACCTGACAGCAGTGTCATGGTCTGCGGCTTCTTGCCCGGAGGGCGTGCGAAGATCTCCAAACCCGCGTCGAGCGGGTCTTCCGCATCCACCAGTTTCAGCTCTGCTGTTCCACCGCCGAACAAGTGTGTGAATAAACGCTTGAAGTGGTCGTTGACCTGATCAAAAGAGCTCAAGAGACGCTCTCTCGCTTCCTTGTTCAGGTTCATGATTCCTGTGCGCAACTTCCTGATGGCCTCAATCAGGTCGTCTCTTTCGGTGATCAGCGTGTCTCGCTGCTCTGTAATTTCGTGCATTTCCTCATCAGCACGCAGGTTTACGCCTCCCAGACGTTCCCGCTCAGCCTTCAAACGATCAAGCTTACGTTCGGCGCCTTCGGCATCCGGCAAAGGCGCGTCTTGTGACAGCCCGGCCATCTCATGCAGACGAGAGACATTGACCTCCAACACCTCATCCACGCGGCGTTCAATTTCCAGGCGGCGCTCTTTGGCTGCTTCAAGGCGCTCTTCGGCACGGACTTTGCGCTCGCGAGCACCAGATAAGCCTTCCATGGCTTCACGGGCCTTCTGGTCGGCGATCAGCTGGCGCTTTTCACCTTCCGCGAGTTTGTCATCAGCTGCCTTGCGTGCACTCTCTGCAGATGTGAGGCCATTCATCAGGTCCTGACGTTTGAGGTCGATCTCCTCCGGGCTCTCCAACAGGATTAGACGCTCTTCCGCAGCATCATCCCGGCGCTGGCGCAGGACGGAGATTTGCTTGTCTGCGTTTTGCGCGCGCTGAACCCAATTCTGTCTGTCGCGTTCAATGGTTTCAAGGCGCCGCGCACGCAGCTCCCCCTCCCGCTTCAGCGCATCGGTGGCCCCTTTGGCCTCTGCCAGTTTGCTACGACAGGCGGAAACATCTTTGGAGGCGCTTTCCAACTCAGCTGTTACGCCTGCAATATCCGGTAGTTCTTCCAGAGCGCTCTCGGCTTCTTCGAGCGAAGCTGCAGTCTCTTCATAATCTTCATTTGCGCGGCGCAGCTGTTCTTCAAGCGTTGTTTTACGCACCGACAACTCTGTTAAGGCACGCTCAGCAGTCGCGAGTTCTTCCCGCAAGGCGACAATGCGAGATTGTTCCAAGCGCAGTTTTTGACGCATGTCCTGTTCAGCAACTTCTGCCTGACGCCTGTGCTCGGTCGCGGTTTCCAGCGCTTCTTTCTTTTCTTCCACCAAATCCCTCGTCTGTTCGACGAGGTCTTCCAGTTCCGCCAAGCGGTTTCTTTGTGCAAGACGTTGTGCAGCTGGTGTTGGTGCATCTGCTGCGATGATCAAACCATCCCAGCGCCACAGATCTCCTTGCTTGCTGACCAGTCGCTGGCCGACTTTCAGCTCTTTGCACAAAGCTGAGCCGTGTTCAGCCTCAATCAACCCAACCTGAGCGAGACGACGTGCCAGCTCATTGGGCGCCTGCACATATTCGGAAAGTGGTGTCGCACCTGCTGGAAGGGCAGGATCACTGCCTACCCCCGCATTCAGGCTCCAATGGACCGGCGCATCTTCTTCCATTGCAGCATCAAGGTCTTCGCCCAAGGCGGCACCCAGCGCTGTTTCCAAACCCGGGTTTACGCTCATGCGGTCTACAGCAGGTGTCCAATCTCCGCTTTGGCCAGCAGAAAGGACGGCCTGCAGTGTCTTGGCTTCTGTCTCATATCTGGAAAGAGCTGAATGTGCTTCATTCAATGGAGTGCGGCAGTTGTTTTCCGTTTCGCGTGCCGTTGCCAGAGTTTCTTCTGCTTCGACTGCGGTTTCTTCTGCTTCAGCCAGTTCTTCCAGAGCCATTTCCAGCTCTTCGCGTTTATCGCTTGGGCCACTGGCGGCTTTGATATCTGCCTCGACTGCTTCAAGCTGGCCTTTGAAGCGGTCTGCTTCTTCTTTGAAGCGGGTGCTCTTCTGGCGAATGCCTGAGATCTGGTTGTCGAGCTGGGTGTGCTTGGCGAGGAGGCTGGCGTGATCCTGTGTGATCCGCGAGTGTTTCATCTCGCTGGCATCGAGATTGTCTTCCGCGATCAACACCAGTTCTTCAGCTTCAGCCGCCCGCTCGTCCAAAGTCTCGGCAGCTTCGAGGAGTTCTTGTTTTTCCTCCTCCAGCTCTTCCAGATGACTGGTGTTTTCGCTGGCAAGCTGTGCTTCACGCTCGATGTCCTGCTCCATCTGAGCAAGACGCGCCTGAAGGTCCATCAGCTTTTCCCTGATCCGGCGGTCTTCTGATTCAAGATCGTTTTTCGCGATAATCAGATGCTGGAGTGCAGCAGCAGCGCCACCTGCGGCTTCTCTGAGCTTTGGGATTTCATGGGCAGCGAGTGCCTGCTCTTTCGCTGTAGACGCCTGCAGACCCGCAATGTCCCGCATTCCGATCTCAGCATCCGCATACTGCTTGCGGGCGGCATCCAGCGCGGCTGTTGCTTCCTGCCAGCGCAGATATAGGATCGTCGCTTCGGCCTTGCGAATTTCTGAGGAGAGGTTGCGGTAGCGGGTGGCTTGTCTTGCCTGCCGCTTCAGGCCGTCGAGTTGCCCCTCAATCTGAACAACCACATCTTCCAGTCGCTCCAGATTGGTTTCAGCAGCCCGCAGACGGATTTCTGCTTCTTTCCGGCGGCTGTGCAGGCCGGAGATGCCTGCGGCTTCCTCCAGGATCTTTCTACGCGATGTTGGTTTGGACGAAATCAGCTCGCCGATTTGCCCCTGCCGCACCATTGCCGGTGAGCGCGCACCGGTGGAGGCGTCGGCAAACAGCAGCTGTACGTCTCTTGCACGAGCGTCTTTGCCGTTGATCTTATAGACAGAGCCAGCTTCGCGCTCGATACGGCGGGTGACTTCCAGCGTGTCACTGTCGTTATATCCAGTGGGTGCTGTTCGATCTTGGTTGTCGAGAAAGAGCGTCACTTCGGCTGTGTTACGCGCCGGGCGGTTGAGGCTGCCCGAGAAAATTACATCATCCATTCCGGAGGCGCGCATGTTCTTATAGGAGCTCTCTCCCATAACCCAGCGCAGCGCTTCTACAAGATTGGACTTTCCGCAGCCATTGGGCCCGACAACGCCTGTCAGGCCGTCTTCAATGACAAACTCCATAGGCTCAACAAAGGATTTGAACCCAAGGACACGGAGGCGCTGAAACTTCATAGAGCGCCCCCTACTCTTACAACAGGGTGTAAGCGATCATACGCGCATAGATCTGCGAGCAGGAGATTCAGCCCTGAGGGCTGCCCGCTTGTCTTACAGATTCTTATCCACGTACTTGCTGAACTCCTCAAGAGAGAGTGCTCCGCTTACTTTTTCACCGTTGATAAAGAAGGTCGGTGTTGAATCTACACCCAGAGTGTCTGAGCCGTAGTCACGAACTTCGGTTACTCCGTCTAGTATTTCCTGATTCGTCAAGCAAGCCTTTACAGCTTCTTCAGTGAAACCGAGCTGCTTGCCCATATTCAACAGGGCGCTGTATGGATCATTGGTGAATGCCCAGCTGCGCTGCTGTTCGAACATCAGAGACATAATGTCGAAGTATTTGTCTTCCGGTGCGCAGCGCGCAAGCATAAAGCCAGCTGCGGCGACTGTATCCAGCGGGAATTCACGGAAGATGAAACGCACTTTGCCGGTGTCGATGTATTTCTTCTTCAGCTCTTTATATGTGGTGTTGTGGAAGTTGGCGCAGTGACCACATGTCAAAGAGGCATATTCAATGACAGTGACAGGAGCGTCTGCCTTGCCGATAACCTTATCACCCAACGGGCCAACCTTATTCAGGTCTGCCTCGGAATAGGTCTGTGCAGAGGCAACAGTTGGCATAGCGGCAAAGGCAAGAGAAGCGGCTGTAAGAGCACTGGTGCGCTCAAGAAACTTACGGCGAGAGAGTGTCACGTTTTTCTATCCCAAGTTAAAATGTGTTGCCCTGTTGGCTGACCCGGCGCGTTTATCGCCATAAAGACAGCCAGCATCTGGTCTGGAGTATAACCACTCCAACCCAAGAGCCATTGATCACAAACTGGTGAACATCCGCAGAATACAGCCATGCCCACAGCTCGCTTTCCAGCAACAATTGGTTTTCAGGAAACTATGGCAAATACTTGTCGGATGCTACCGAATATCCTGAGTAGTCATATTAAATTTTGGTAAGGCAGCCGGATTGACGCATACGTTAGGCGAGAAAACGATTTTCTTCGTTTAAAACAAAGAGCTTCTGCCATTTCGCGGTAAACGGGCAGAGAGCGTTCCAAGATATCCGCTGTGATTAAATTTGCACTGCTAATACATACCCACAGAATTTATGCATGGAAAACAACAATAATTTCTCGTGTTGTTTTGTTTTTGCCTCATTAATGAGTTATTAAATATTTATAGAACTCTCTAACAAGATATACGGATACATTATGAAGCGCTTGACTACCTTAATGCTTCTCAGCACACCACTGATTGCCTGCCAAGCCTCTGTATCTGAAGATTTCGTCGAAGCTATACCTACAACTACTCAAGAAACAACGATTGAAACGACCGCTATACCTGCGACATCCAATGCAATTTATACTGGCACGGCAGATTTGGGCGCACTTACCTCTACGAACTGGGTCGTCAGCGAGGGCAGCGGAAACAGCTCAGCTCCTTGTCGGGTCCAGTTTAGCAAGACCCCGTCAGGCGCCGCTGTTGTGACACCAGCTGTGACCAGCAGTTTTCCAAACGGGCATGCAGCAACAAGCGGCTGCACCAATGAAGAGCTGAGCAGCGTGACGGCGTGGGCGGTGAATGGTGATACCATTGAGCTGCGGAATGCGCAGGAAACAACGACAGCCTATCTTTTGATGGAGCGCCCTGACCTTTTGCTGGGATATACCGCAAAGGGTCATGATCTGGTGGTCAGCCAGTAATCACTCATTCAGCACTGCAGGTCTTTAAGGATGGATCAGGAGTTGCTTGCAGGTGTGCGGGCAATGAGGTTCTTGCCGAGCTTTTCCAGCGCATTCTTCAGCCGCTCATCAGAGACTGACGCAACCTTTTGCTCGATGCGGCGGTTTTCAATTTCTGACAGCTCACGAAGCGGTTTTGGTGTGATCTTTTTGGTTCTGAGCGCCGGACGCTGCACAACCTTGATGCGGCCAACCGCATTCCAGCCTAAAAAGGCGTTTATCCGATCTCGCAGTTGTGGAGCTTCATGCGTAAAGAACAAAGCAGTGGAGCCATCCGCATGAACAAGAAGTGTTGCAGGTTCTGCAACCGGCTCTCCCTCAGAGCTTTTGGCTCTTGGCCAAACAAGCCTACCGGGCTGTACTTTTCCGTGATACTTCTTGCCGACAAGTTCTGGCCAGGCGGTGAGAAGGTCGGCACTGGCAAATCCGCGCTTGCGCGCGACAGGGTGCATGGTCTTACCAATCAGCTCGTTTAGCTGATGGCTTGATCTCCTGGAAACCCGATTTTGCGCAGTTGCTTTCATCGTCTTCATCACGCCATTAGATTAAGGCACATATATGACCATTGCTTTATATTAGTCTTAATTCAGTCCCGTTTTCCGCGGTACCATGAATTACCAAGGGAACCCCAATTATTTAGGGATCAAAACCAAGGTTAACCCACAAAACCATGCAAGATAATCTAGTTGTTCTTTACTGGTATGACAGAAATTCTCGCCAACTGCCATGGCGAACAGCTCCTGCTGATATACTTTCCGGTGTAAAACCAGACCCTTACCATGTCTGGCTCTCAGAAATCATGCTTCAGCAGACTACTGTTGCGGCAGTGAAAAACTACTTCAATCTCTTCATAAAGACATGGCCAACACTTGCTGATATGGCCAATGCGGAGGAAGAAGACATCCTAAAAGCGTGGGCTGGGCTTGGTTATTATTCCCGTGCAAGAAATCTGTATAAGTGTGCAAAATTTGTCCAATTGCATCACAATGGGCGTTTTCCTGAGGAAGAAGAGCGGCTTTTAAAGCTCCCCGGCATCGGTCCTTACACGGCTGCTGCAATCTCCACGATAGCCTTTGGGCGCCATGCAGCTGTGGTTGATGGCAATGTGGAGAGGGTTCTGTCCCGCCGTCACGCATTGCTGACCGAGCTCCCTGCCCTCAAAGCTGAAGTGAAGCCCTTGATGGCTGAAGTGACACCGCATGACCGTCCCGGCGACTTTGCGCAGGCCATCATGGACCTTGGCGCCACAATCTGTACACCGAAGTCTCCGGCCTGTGGCATCTGCCCATGGATGGATGTTTGTGAGGGTCGCAAGCAAGGCATTGCAGACACTCTGCCACGCAAAGCCCCCAAGAAGGTGAAACCGACACGACGTGGCATGGCCTTTCTGCTCAGCGACGCACGTGGTCGCATTCTTTTGCGCAAACGCCAAGATAAAGGACTACTTGCAGGCATGAGTGAGCCAATCACCACCCACTGGGCGGATGATGCAGCGATGGAAGACCTCTCACATGCTCCGATTACTGCGGATTGGGTGCGTACGCCGAAGGATGTGAAGCACACCTTCACGCACTTCCATCTGGAAATGAGCGTCTGGCAGGCACAGGCACCCGCTCATTACGATGAGCCTGACGGATATTGGTGGTCCGCGCCAGATGAGTTGGAAGGTGAAGCCCTGCCAACAGTGATGATGAAAGCACTTAAGGCCGGCAGCGTGATTTAAGTGCGCAGCAAAAAGCCGGGTCTGGGCCCGGCTTTTCTTATTCTTGCAGATGCTGATTGGTGCTTATTGGAATGCTGTTTCCATGAAACTGCGGAGTTTGCGAGAGTGGAGCCGTTCCAACGGCATTTCCCTCAGGACCTCCATGGTCTTCACACCAATTTCCAGATGCTGATTCACTTGCGTCCGGTAGAAGTCTGTCGCCATGCCGGGCAGCTTCAACTCCCCATGCAGCGGTTTGTCTGACACGCAGAGCAAGGTTCCATAGGGAACGCGGAAGCGGAAACCGTTGGCGGCGATGGTTGCGGATTCCATATCCAGCGCGATCGCACGGGACTGAGAGAAACGCTGCACCGGCTCGCGGTGGTCGCGCAGTTCCCAGTTGCGGTTATCGATGGAGGCTACGGTTCCTGTGCGCATTACACGCTTCAGATCATAGCCGCTGTAACCGGTGGTCTTTTCAACGGCATCTTCCAGCGCGACCTGTACTTCTGCCAGAGGCGGGATTGGAACCCATGTTGGCAGGTCAGCATCCAGCACCTTATCTTCACGCACATAACCATGAGCCAGTACGTAATCACCGAGCTGCTGGCTGCTTCTGAGCCCAGCGCAGTGGCCAAGCATCAACCATGCATGTGGGCGAAGCACTGCAATGTGGTCGGTGATGGTTTTTGCGTTGGACGGGCCAACACCGATGTTCACCATGGTGATGCCGGAGTTGTCCTCCCGCAGCAGGTGATAGGCTGGCATTTGTGGCAGGCGCGGCGGGGCCACACCTTCGCGCGGTTCTTTATCACCTGCATAGGTGATGAGATTGCCCGGCTCGACAAAGGCCACATATCCGCTCTCCGGATCATTGATCAGCTCTTTTGCCATCTGCGCAAAGCCATCAATGTAGAACTGATAGTTTGTGAAGAGCACGAAGTTCTGGAAATAGCGCGGCGCGGTTGCGGTGTAGTGCTGCAAGCGATGCAGGGAATAATCCACGCGCGGAGCCGTAAACGGCGCCAGCGGCTCAAAGCCATCTTTTGAACGGTAGGTGCCATTGGAGATGGCATCATCCATGACGGCAAGATCCGGCACATCAAACACATCACGCAGCGGGCGCTCTTCGCTGGATGGCAAAGCGCCTTCCACGTGTGCGCCATCATAAAAGGCAAAGTGCAGCGGGATCGGCTGATCACTTTCAGCGATCACCACTTCAAGGCCATGGTTCTTGATCAAAAGATCAATCTGATGTTCCAGGTAGTTCTTAAAAAGATCTGGCCGAGTGACTGTGGTCTTATATTTGCCAGGCCTTGCCACAAAGCCATAGGACAGGCGCGTATCAACGCGGATGTGGCTGGATACTTCAAATCGCAGTTCCGGGTAAAATGCTCTGACCCGGGTTTCCGACATGCTGCCCTGTGCAGCCTCTTTAAAATTCTCACGTAGAAAGTCAGTCGCCCGATCAAACAGATAGATCAGGTGCGCAACAGCTTCACTGGCATCTTTAAAGGATTGTGGGGGAATTGTCTCAGGCGTACGGATGGAACGGCTTTCCATCACAACGTCGCTATCGGATATAGTCGACACGTTCGGTTTCTCCTCTTTCGTGTCACTATATATCTGAGGGATGTTTACGACAGGGTCAAGACAAACTGCGGACAAATATGGTTTATTTTTTAGTGAGTGAGGATATTTTCACGCAGCGTCAGATTCAGCTCTGCACACAGAATTGAGATTCATAGCTACATATTTACCCTTATCTCCTTCAGTTTATTCTGTAAAACTATCCCGAAAATTGCATGGGCGAGTTCTAGAGGCACTTTGTAGGACTACGCTTCAGATGATCGGGAGGGATCTTTTTATGCACTTTGTTCGTACTGCTGCGCTTGGTTTGGTGGCTGGCACCTGCCTTACTGTGAGCGCACAAGCTGCCCAGTTGGGGCCGCGGCCTACTTTTCTCGTTGCACAGATGCAAGAGAGCCCATTGAAGGATAAGTTGCGTGCCTGTATCGGCAATCCTGCAAAGGCTTCCAGTTTCACGATCGGGCACCGTGGGGCTCCCCTGCAGTTTCCTGAGCATACGTTAGAGTCTTATCAAGCTGCGGCTGTGATGGGTGCGGGTGTGCAGGAATGCGATGTTACCTTCACCAAAGATAAGGAGCTGGTCTGCCGTCATTCTCAAAATGATCTGGCGACCACCACAGATATCCTCGCGACCGATCTGGCCAGCACGTGTGTTGCTCCGTTTACTGCTGCTGCCAATGGCGAGAAAGCAGCGGCGGAGTGCAGAACCTCTGAGATCACATTGGCGGAGTTCCAAGGTCTCACCGGCAAGATGGACGCCTCTAATCCAGCTGCAACAACGGTTGAGGACTTCCTGAAAGGCACAGCTGACTGGCGCACAGACCTTTATGCGGCAGCTGGTGCTGGTGGCACTTTGATGACCCATGCTCAGTCCATTGAGCTCTTCAAAGAACAGGGCGTTAAGTTTACGCCGGAGTTGAAGCGCCCGAGCGTGAAGATGCCGTTTGACGGGTTCTCTCAGGAAGATTTCGCTCAGAAGCTGATTGAAGAGTATAAAGCAGCAGGTATTCCAGCTTCTGACGTTTATCCGCAGTCCTTCTTTTTGGATGATGTGCTGTACTGGATCAAGAATGAGCCTGAGTTTGGCAAGCAGGCCGTGTTCCTTGATGGCCGTTTCCGTATGCAGGGCTTTGACACATCTGATCCAACCAGCTTCAAGCCGTCCATGGCTGAGCTGAAAGAGATGGGTGTGAACTATATCTCCCCTCCTCTTTGGATGCTTGTCACTCTGGATAACGGGAAGATCGTGCCGTCGGCTTATGCAAAGGCTGCGAATGAGGCTGGCATCAAGATCTTCACCTGGACGCTGGAGCGCTCTGGCCTGCTCTCTCACAACAAAGGCGGCTGGTACTATCGCAGCATCAATAATGCGATCACCAGCGAAGGCAGCGTTTATGAGCTGCTGGATGTGCTGGCACAGGACGTGAAGGTCAGCGGTGTGTTTTCTGACTGGCCAGCAACAGTGACATTTTACGCCAACTGCATGGGGATTGAGTAAGCCCCTCTCCTGCACTGATTTGCATTTTGGAAGCGCGCCTTACATGGCGCGCTTTTTTTTGCGCTGTCCGCAGCGTAAGCCCTGCCACACTCGTTAACCGATTTGCCCGCTGTCCCCGCAGTGCGTTTACCTTGTTCTTTTTAGCCAGCAAAAAAGCTTGACTCTCAAAAAAATATTTCAGTTCTCTATTTTCGCCATTTTAACTCCTCATAAACATCTACCCCAAGGGAATCCGCGGTCGAATATTAATGGGAGTTAACTTCGAGACGAATATTCGAATCTGTAAATAAAGCGTTGATTCCAAAAGAATAAAAGATATCCACTATTAACCTCTGGTTTACCATAGTGGGTAACCATAGCACTCATGAATTGCGTGAGGTGTTGCGTCGCAATGAGAGTACAGCGTAAAGAAGGGGTGTCCTTGATGGCACCCCACATTTCCACCAAGCCAGACTGGCTTGATACAATTATTAAGGGCGACTGTGTTGAGGCTTTGAACAAGCTTCCGGACAACAGCGTGGATGTGGTTTTCGCCGATCCCCCTTATAACCTACAGCTGGGCGGAGATCTGCACAGGCCTGATCATTCAAAGGTAGATGCCTGCGATGATCACTGGGATCAGTTCTCCAGCTTTAAAGCTTATGATGAGTTCACTCGTGCTTGGCTGCAGGCGGTTCGCCGCGTGTTGAAGCCAAACGGGTCCATCTGGGTTATTGGCTCTTATCACAACATTTTCCGCGTTGGTGCGGTGATGCAGGACCTTGGGTTCTGGATCAACAATGATGTGGTTTGGCTGAAAACAAACCCGATGCCGAACTTCCGTGGCAAACGTTTTACTAATGCTCATGAGACGCTCATCTGGGCCTGCCCTTCACAAGAGAGCAAGCCGACCTTTAACTACGATGCGATGAAGACGTTTAACGACGATCTTCAGATGCGGTCTGACTGGGTGCTGCCTATCTGCACTGGTCATGAACGCCTGAAGGACGACAACGGCGACAAAGTGCATCCAACTCAGAAGCCGGAGAGCTTGCTTTACCGCGTGCTGCTCTCCACTTCAAACCAGGGCGATGTGGTCCTTGATCCATTCTTTGGCACAGGCACCACCGGTGCTGTTGCCAAGAAGCTTGGCCGCCACTTTGTGGGATGTGAGCGTGAAGACTCTTACATCAAAGCCGCTTCCGAACGGATTGACCGGGTTACACCTGCCAACGATGATTTTCTGGCGATGACACAAGGCAAGCGCTCCCTTCCACGGGTTCCGTTTGGCAATTTGTTGGAGACAGGATTATTGACACCGGGCGCGGAACTGACCGATGCCCGTGGACGCTTCAAGGCTACGGTTCGCGCCGATGGTTCTTTGATCTGCGGCGAGCATTCAGGATCCATTCATAAGGTGGGTGCGCTCGTTCAGGGTCAGCAAGCCTGTAATGGCTGGACCTTCTGGCACATCAAACGTGGCAAGGCTCTTGAGCCGGTTGACGCCCTTCGGGAAGTCGTCCGCTCGCAAATGCCTAAGTAGCGTCTTACACAGTTCGTGTGGCGACCTCGCCCCACGGTTTACAGGGTTTGTCCCTGCTTCATATCCATATGACTTGGCCCCTGCCTTTATAGGCGGGGGCTTTTTTTATGGTTTGGTAAGGATAGCAGCAACTTGCATGACCCGGCGTTTCACGAAGCATGTGGCACTTCAGTCTTCTTCTTTGTAAAAACAAGGAGAAAACACTGTGTCTCAACCAGTTCCAATTACATTCATCAAGAAAACCAATATGGTTTTTGGTTCTGTCGATACAACTCAGAACTATCGACTTGCAGAAGACCAAATTCCGAGCTGCTATTACATGACTGATGACGGCTCATTTGCACGATTTCGTCCGCTTCATGTAGATGGGTTCGCCATAGAGCAAAGTCATACACGTGTCGTTGGGATGTATGCCGGCAATTGGGATCATGCAAGTACCTTCGCACACAACCAGCAAAATAATAATAACATCAAATTTCATTTGCTAGGATCGACGAAACGCGAGATTCTTGATCGGGTGGATCAGCTACATGGCCAGAACAAGATCTCAACAAACCGAATTCAGCAGATGAATGCTAATCCCCCCGGAAACCGCGACAATCTGCTCTACTATGTAAATGATGGGCCACTACATGGAATATTCTTCCAGCAAGTCGCAGGTGGCCAACAATACCAAGAAATACATGTCGTCGATGCTCCTCGCGAAATCGATCTAGCTCATACCGGGCATGTTTTTATGAAAAACATATACCTGCGAAAATATTACGAAAACACACTACCAGACTTAATGTCCAAGCTTGAGTTATGTGGTACCTCACCACAAACTCTGCCGAATGTCGCGGACTTTACGCAATTGAATACGGCTCCAAAACAGCCACTTATTTCTAATAGGGAATACTTCGCTGTCGGCGCATTTGGCAATTCACGACCAAACCAATCGGCCTTCATTCAAGCATGTATCAGGACGTTTCAGTAGGAAAATAAAAACCATTTTCCTTAGACTTATTCCGAATAGCAATGAGCTTCAATATAACGCGAAGTGGCCAGCTGTTGGGCTGGTCACCAGTACCCCATCATAAAACCTATTAAACGGGAGCAACAACCACATCCTGATCCCACACCGCAACCTCGCAATTCACTGAGGGTATAAGGATCCAACCAGGTTCTATAGAACACAGTTTGATTGATACGCTCAGAAGCTTTAGCGTGGCAGAATGACTATTGAGCAAACTCTATTTGAAGAAGCTAAGCTGCTGATTGAGCGCCGCTATCCTACCGGGTGGGGTGGTGCTGCTTCTATTAGAACCGAGAGCGGCAAAATCCTGACCAGTATTGCACCAGATACCAAGAATGATGGCCTATCCCTTTGCATGGAAGTAGGTGCAATTCTGGAAGCGCATAAGCTGGATGAAGTTGTAACCCATTCCCTGTGTATCTGCCGGGATGATGAGAACAGCCCCTTTGTTATATTAACACCCTGCGGTATTTGTCAGGAGCGGTTGGTGCATTGGGGTGGGGATGTGAAGGCAGCAGTTTCCAATAGTGATAACAAGCTGATCTTTAAGAACCTACGAGAACTTCAACCTCATCACTGGTCAATCGTGAACGGTGAGGCCTTGTAGTCTACAAAGAGGCGGCCAGCTCTACGCTGACCGCCTTCCTCTTTTCGATTACACAAACTCCACCAATGCCTTACGGCGCTTACCAACCGCTAGGGTCAGCCTTTCACCCGGCTTCAGATCACCCTCAGAAATCATCCGGGTTTCTTCCAGAGCGATGGATGTGTTGAGGCGGACGCCGCCGCCGCGGATGAGGCGGCGGGCTTCGTTGTTGGTGGTGGCGAAGCCGGTTTTAACCAGCAGGTCCAGCAGGCCAAGTGGTTTGGCGAGGAGGGATAGAGGTAGCTCGTGGGTTGGCTGAGAGAGGTCTTCCTGACCGCTGAACAGGGCTTCTCCCTGCTGAAGGGCTGCTTCTGCTGCGGCCAGACCGTGGACGATGCCGGTGACTTGTGTTGCCAGGATCTTCTTGGCCTCATTCAGCTCCTGCCCCTGAAGGGAGGACAGGCGATCAATTTCACCCAGTGGCAAGTCGGTGAAGAGTTTCAACAGACGCGGCACATCCGCATCATCTGCATTGCGCCAGAATTGCCAGAAGCCGAAACTGGATAGGCGGGATGGGTTGAGCCAGACCGCACCCTCTGCGGTTTTGCCCATTTTGCTGCCGGAGGCTGTTGTCAGCAGTGGCAGGGTGAAACCAAAGAGCTGGCTGCCGGAGCGACGACCGAGGTCCACACCATTGACGATGTTGCCCCATTGATCAGAACCGCCAATCTGCAATGTGCAGTCGAAGCGCTGGTTGAGCTCAACGAAGTCAACGGCTTGGAGCATCATGTAGCAGAACTCGAGCACGGAGAGTGGTTGTTGTGCCTCAAGGCGGGAGCGGACGCTGTCGAAGGTCATCATGCGGTTGACGGTGAAGTGCGTGCCGAAGTCCCGCAGGAACTCGAGGAAGCGGAATTCATCCAACCATTCAGCGTTGTTGACGATTTGGCCCTGCCCTTCAGACAAATCGAAGAGGCGTTCTACGGTTGCGCGGATACCTGCGAGATTGTGTTCTATCTTGGTATCATCCAGCAGCGGACGGCTTTCACTGCGGAAACTTGGGTCGCCTACGCGCGTGGTACCGCCGCCCACCAACAGGATTGGTTTGTGTCCGGTTTTCTGCAACCAGCGCATGGCCATTAATGGCAGCAGGTGGCCGACATGCAAGCTGTCAGCGGTTGCATCAAACCCAGCGTATGCTGTGATGGGGCCAGCTTGGAGTTTTTCGTCCAGCGCTTCCAAATCCGTGCATTGATGTAGGAAACCGCGATCGATCAGCAGTTGAAGGGCTTCAGATTTTGGGCGGAAGCAGCGGGTGGTGTCTACAACGGTATGTTTCATAATGCTCTCCTTCGCCGCGCAGGAGAGCTAAAACACGAAAGCCGCCTACGCGGCGGCTTTTGGTTCTGACCTCAATTTTACATGAGTTTATAGGAACGCTGCCGCCGATATGTCGGGCGCATAATAATAAACCGCAGAAATGATGGTCAGGTTCTTGCTCATGTCCAAGTATATGACCGCAACGGCACTGCCCTGTCAAGAAAGTTTTGGCAGTTTGTGCTGCTCGGCGCTCCTCAAGCTGTACTTTTGAGCATATTCAGCTTTTTGATGAGATTGGCTAACTCTTTCATATCATTAAAGATTGCCATTGGGTTTTGCTGTTCAAGACGGCTGTGTAAATCTGCATTGCCGTGGGAGGCTCCGGTGAAGCCGAGGGCCGTCATGCCTGCTGCCCGGGCAGCTTGCAAGCCGAGGTGGCTGTCTTCAACAACAACGCATTTTTCGGGAGCGACGCCCATCTCGCTTGCTGCTTTCAGGAACACATCTGGCGCTGGCTTGCCCTTTTCAACCAGATCAGCCGAGAAATATTTATTCTCAAACCGATCATATAGATTTGTGAGCTTGAGGGTATGTTCCAGACGGTCCATGGAACTGCCAGAGGCGATGCACATTTGCAAATTCGGGAATGAGTTGTCCAACTCATGCAATGCTTCATGGATGCCAGCGATTGGCTTGAGATGCTGCTCAAAGGCTGCCTTTAGCGCCTCATCCTGATTTACGATCGCCTCGTGGTGGCGAATGTTGACGCCAATTTCCGCTTCAACCTGGCTGAATACTTCTGCAGATGACACACCGCAGAAGCGGGCGATCATTTCTTCCGTGCTGATCGGGTATCCAGCTTTGGTGAAGCCTTCGGCCTCGACCTGACAGCCAATCCACTCGCTGTCAATCAAACAGCCGTCGCAATCCCAAATGAGTAAATCGTAGTTCATAAGCAAATCCAATTGGTTATATCAGGCACAGTGTTGTCAGCAAGAATGGCATTTTCATGATACCGCGGGGGTTCATTACAACTTATCCTCGCAGACCTAGCACAGTTTCAGCTCGACCTAGGAGATTTACTCCCAAAAACCTAGTAGTGAGCCTTTGCCAAAGCTCCGGTAGGCTGAGGGGTAAACACGCTGATTTGTGTACGGGGGACGTATGTCAGTTGCTTCTCAGGTGCGAAAGTCTGGTGCTGCGCGACGGCGCAAGCTCAAAACAACATTGATTGTCCGTATCCGCGGCGGCATTGGCAATCAGCTTTTTCAGTATGCTTTCGGGCGGAAAATCGCGCTTGAAACGGGGATGAAACTTCGTTTCGACCACAGTGAGTACGCGCAGTATTTCAACCGCTCCTATTGCCTCAACCTTTTCAAAACGCAGGGCTTATCTGCTACTGAATCTGAAATGTCCGCAGTGCTTTGGCCTGCGCAGGCCTTTGGGCAAACCGTCAAGATATGCCGCAAGTTCTATCCCTTTTATCAGCGTCGCTACATCCGCGAGGACGAGTTGCTGCGAGATGGAGATACTCCCGCCTTCAAGCAAAGCGCTTATCTGGATGGGTACTGGCAGAAGTGGGAGGCTCCCTTCTCCATTATGGAGCAGTTGCGAGAAGAGATCACGCTTAAGAAACCGATGGTGCTTGAGCGGCTGAAACTGCTGCAACGGATTAACTCAGGTCCGTCTGCTGCCCTCCACGTACGTTATGGCGATTATAGTCAGGCGCACAATTTGCAGAATTTTGGACTGTGCTCTGCTGGCTACTACAAGGGTGCGATGGACTTCCTTTCAGAGCGCATTCCCGGCCTGACCTTCTATGTCTTCTCCGACAGCCCTGAACGAGCACGTGAGGTGGTTCCTCAGCAAGACAGCGTGTTTTTTGCGGATCCGATGCAGGATGGGAAAGACTATGAAGATCTGATGGTTATGTCATCTTGCGATCACATCGTCACCGCCAACAGCACCTTCAGCTGGTGGGCTGCTTTCTTAAACGGGAATGAAGAGAAACACGTGATAGCGCCGCTTAAGTGGTTCAAGAACCCCAATCTGGATGACAGCTTGATTGTTCCGCCACACTGGCAACGATTATAGTGCCTGCAATGCCCAAGTCGGTTTAAGCGAGTTCCAAAGCATCAACTTCGTGCAGGATCTGTCCGATTGCGTTTTGAGACAGTGAGAAGTGTTGGTGCGCGCCGCTCTTTTCTCCAATAACAGGTGCGTATCTTAGCCCGCGCACATGTGCGAGCCATGCATAAGCGCTCTGGACGTAATCTGCGGGGAAGATCTCAATCAGCTTGCCACCTGCTTGTGTAAACAGCAGATTTGTCAGGCCAGCGCCGTGGGTTCCAACGATGATCCTGGCGTTGTTGAAGAGTTCAACCTGCTCTTTGTGGCTTAGTTTGCCGGGAATGACGCTTTGAAAACCCCGTGCCTCCAACTGCTCTTTGAGTGACTTCTCGTTCACTATTCGGCGTGTTTTTGCATCATCCCGCGCGATATAAAGCCTTGTGGCTGGCGTCTTGTGCATATCAAGCTGGTATGCGGCCAGATAATGTGTCGCGACCATAGATGCTGCCTGCTCGCTGGCTGGGGCTCTGTATTCACAGTTCATTGCTGGCGTGCAGTGAAACAACGTCTTGCAATGGATACGTTCGTTCGCTTTGCACTCTTCCAGACTGAGAAGCGGTGTCTCTTGGGTCAAATGCGCGTAAAACTCTTTCTGAAACTCAGGAAGGTCTTCCCGAAGCAGTATTTTCAGCGGGAATGTCAGCGGCTCCAGTTGCTCCAACAGAAACAGAAGCGGGAAGGCCACATCACACAGAAAGTGATAATAGTGGCGATGACCAGCGGCCATGCCCAGCATGTTGATGGCTGCAGTCTGGATCGTCCTGTCCTTTAACCGCGCAAACCGCATGGTGTTAGGCGCTGCAGCTTCTATCTGGCGATGCTGCGCCTTTAAGACGGTTGCTCCGGTGCTGCCGAGGACCAGTGCATCAACGAACTTATACAGCCTGAGCTGCGTGTGACCGGCTGGTGTGATTGGCAAAGGATAACGGCTTTGCTCCAATGCGCCGTGTTCTTCAAAAAACGCCTGCACCTCTTGCGGCAGCGCACGAGAGCTGCGCTCATCAACGGTTAGCAAGTGCTCATTTGGTGCGAGCCTTGGGTTTGCATTGTCTGGAAAGAAGTTGTTTCGATCACCGATTGTCGGGAAGGTTCTGGCAAGGGTTGATTGCACCCGGAACCGAAGTTGCCGACTTGTTGGCAGCCAACTGCGCCATTTAGGTGACTTACGCATCCTCCACCTCACCCGTATTACCAGAAAACACGAATGACCGTATACCGGGCAGGACATTGCCAGTATCCGCATATTCTGATCAATCAATATCCATTGGCATCGGTATGGATATGGATTGGGCACGCACAGAAAAAAGCCCGGCGTCTTTTTCAAGAGCCGGGCTATAAGTTTTTACAGAAAGCTCGTTGTTACGCGAGTTCTGGTTCCACCTTGGTTGGTTCTGGAGCCACCCATTTTAGGATTGGTTTACGCGCTGCCGCTGTTTCATCCAGACGACGGCGCGGAGCCAGGAACGGAGCACCTTCGAAGCGATCTTTTTCGCCTGCTTTTGCACTCATCACCAGATCGCGCATGGTAGCGACGAACAGGTCGAGAGATGCGCGGCTTTCGCTTTCGGTTGGTTCGATCAACATTGCACCACTTACGACCAGTGGGAAGTACATGGTCATTGGGTGGTAGCCTTCGTCGATCATCGCTTTTGCGAAGTCGAGCGTGGAAACACCAGTGTCATTCAGGAAGCTGTCATCAAACAGAACTTCGTGCATGCATGGCTTCACGCCGAATGGCAGGGTCATCAGGTCCTGCAGGCCAACACGGACGTAGTTGGCGTTCAGCACAGCATCTTCAGATGCCTGCTTGAGGCCATCAGAGCCGTGAGACTGCATGTAAGACAGCGCGCGTACATACATGCCCATCTGACCGAAGAATGCGGTCATACGGCCAAATGGCTGTTCACCGTCCTTCAGCTGATCGGTTGTCTCAACAATCTCCAGTTCATCGCCATTTTTGCGGATGAATGGAAGCGGAGCGTATGGTGCCAGACGATCAGACAGAACAACCGGACCAGAACCTGGGCCACCACCGCCGTGCGGCGTGGAGAAGGTTTTATGCAGGTTGATGTGCATGGCGTCGATGCCAAGATCGCCCGGTTTTGCCTTACCAACAATCGCGTTGAAGTTAGCGCCATCGCAGTAGAAGTAGCCACCAGCTTCATGGATTGCATTTGCAATCTCAATCACGTCTGGCTCAAACAGACCACAGGTGTTCGGGTTGGTGAGCATAAGTGCTGCCACCTGACCTGCGTGGGCTTCGATCTTTTCGATCACAGCTTCCACGGCCACTGTGCCGTCTTCACGTGCCGGGATAGACACAACCTTGTAGCCAACCAGTGCAGCGGTTGCCGGGTTGGTGCCGTGAGCACTTTCCGGAACCAGAACGATGGAGCGTTCTTCACCTTTGGCTGCAATTGCGTGCTTGATAGACATCATGCCGCACTGCTCACCGTGAGCACCAGCTTTCGGGCTCATGGCCACAGCGTTGGTACCGGTGAGTTCCATCAGCCAGTCAGCCAGTTCAGAGATCAGCTCGAATGCGCCTGGAACTGTGGAGATTGGCTGCAGTGGGTGAATGTCAGCAAAACCCGGCAGACGCGCCATCTTCTCGTTAAGACGCGGGTTATGCTTCATGGTGCAGGAACCCAGTGGGTACAGGCCTGAATCAATCGCATAGTTGTTGCGGGACATGCGGACGTAGTGGCGCATGGTTTCCGGCTCGGACAGAGCTGGAAGCTCTACCGGCTCAGAACGCATGTGGTTGCCGAGGTGTGGAACGAAGTCCATTGGCTCGTCAAGGTCCACACCACAGTTGTCCATGTGGCCGATCTCAAAGATGAGCGGCTCTTCCATGTCCAATGCTTTGTTGCCCGTAAAGGTCTGGTGCGGCATTGGGGAGCCAGCTTCACCAGCGCGTGTTGGACGTCCCTTATGGCTCATAGTCATGCCAGCACCTCCTTCAGAGCTTGCGCATAGGCTGCACGGTCCTCATCGGTATTCACTTCTGTGCTTGCAACAACGATCAGGTTGTCGATATCACCACCGGATTTGTCCAGACGGCAAACAGGAACACCGCCCAGAACGCCCTTTGCAGCAAGAGCTTCAATCACGTCGTGTGCATTCTTTGGCGTGCGAATTGTGAACTCGTTGAAGTACGCGGAGTTCAGCACTTCAACACCCTCAACCGCAGAAAGAGCATCTGCCAGTGCAACTGCGCTCATGTGGTTGATGCGGGCAAGGCGTGCGAGGCCTTTGCCGCCCAACAAGGTCATGTGGATGGTGAACGCCAAGGAACACAGACCAGAGTTGGTGCAGATGTTGGAAGTCGCTTTGTCACGACGGATGTGCTGCTCACGGGTGGAAAGGGTCAACACGAAACCGCGCTTGCCTTCAGCATCCGTTGTTTCACCACAAACACGACCCGGCATGTTGCGGATGTACTTCTGGCGGGTTGCAAACAGACCAACGTAAGGACCACCGAAGGTGAGCGGGTTTCCGATGGACTGGCCTTCGCCAACCACGATGTCCGCACCCTGAGCACCCGGGCTTTCCAGAAGGCCGAGGGAAACAACTTCAGTGAACACTGCGATCAACAGAGCTTTGTGCTTGTGCGCTTTTTCTGCAATCGGCTTCAGATCGATCAGCTGGCCATAGAAGGACGGAGACTGAACCACCACACAGGAGGTTTCGTCGTCGATCTGTGCCAGAATATCTTCTGTACCAGTTGGGTCTGCCGGGAGGGCCGCAACAGAAGCACCAGGCAACTTTGCAGAAACACCTTCAACCACTTCACGATACTGCGGATGCAGACCACCGGAAAGAACCGCTTTTTTCTTGCGGGTTACACGGTGCGCCATCAACACAGCTTCAGCTGTGCCGGTAGATCCATCGTACATGGACGCGTTGGCGACTTCCATTCCGGTCAGGTTTGCCACCTGTGTCTGGAACTCGAAGAGTGCCTGAAGCGTGCCCTGTGTGATTTCTGGCTGATACGGGGTGTAGCTTGTCAGAAATTCAGAACGCTGGATCAGATGATCAACCGTTGCTGGCACGTGGTGTTTGTACGCCCCTGCCCCAACGAAGAACGGTAGAGATCCGGCACTGACATTCTTGTTCGCCATTGCGCTGAGCTGGCGCTCAACTTGCATTTCGGTCTTGCGACGCGGCAAGGTTGTCAGTTCTTCAAGGCGAACGGCCTCTGGGATATCGGCAAACAGCTCATCAATTGAGTCTACGCCGATACGCGCCAGCATGTCGGCGCGGTCGTTGTCTGAAAGCGGAAGATACCGCATGTTCTCTCTCCATCAGATTGTCTGATGCACATTGCAGCAAAAGCGAACAGGGCTTCTGCCAGTTCCTGCCATGCGGCTGTCGTGCATGGCAGGTGATGAACGGCTTTTGGCTTATTGCGTATTCTTATTCCGAAAACCGGTCGGGCTTTTCGGGAGTACGCTTTGCCTTAAAGCGTTTCTACAAATGCTTTGTAGTCAGCTTCGCTCATCAGGGCTTCTAGCTGTGCAGCATTCCCGAGCTTCATTTTGAAGAACCATGCAGCGCCTTCTGGGTCTTCATTCACTTTTGCAGGCTCATCAACGAGCAGTTCGTTGCCTTCAACGATCTCACCATCGAGCGGCGCATATACTTCAGATGCAGCTTTCACGGATTCCACAACAGCAACTTCATCGTCCTGATCGACGGTTTTGCCGTTTTCTGGCAGTTCGACGAACACAACATCGCCCAGCTGGCTCTGTGCGAACTCAGTGATACCGACGGTTACTACGTCTCCCTCAACCTTCAGCCACTCGTGGTCTTTTGTGAAATATGTGCTCATTTAAGCGTTCCCTACACTGTCGTTTGTCGATTGAAATGTGATTGGGGCAGCCCGCTGCCCTCACCGGAATTATTTTGGTTTGCGGTAGTAGCGCTGCGCTACAAACGGCATCTCAGCAACCTTGGCAGGAAGTGCGCGGCCACGGACCACAAGCTCTAATTCTGTGCCAATTTCTGCCAGATTAGACGGGACATAGCCCATCGCAACTGGTGCGCCGAGAGTTGGCCCATATCCGCCAGATGTGACGCGGCCAACAATTTCTTCTGTACCCGGGACGCGGATTTCCGCGCCTTCACGTGCTGGAGCACGGCCTTCAAGCAGCAAGCCCACACGGAGATTTTCGGTGCCTTCAGCCAGTTGCTTCAGCACACGTTCACCACCTGGGAAATCACCTGCTTCTTTGCGGCGCTTCTGCATGCAGAAGGTAATGTTGCCTTCAACAGGTGTGGTGTTTTCGTCGATGTCGTGACCATAAAGGCAAAGACCTGCTTCAAGACGCAGGCTGTCACGAGCGCCAAGCCCGATGGATTCAACGCGTTCATCTGCGAGCAACGCTTTTGCAACTGCTTCAGCAGCGCCAGCAGGAATGGAAATCTCATAGCCGTCTTCGCCAGTGTAACCTGAGCGGGAGGCGATAACGGAGATCCCGTCAAATTCCAGAGGACGCGCTTCCATGAAGCCCATTTCTGCAGCTTCTGGTGCGTGCAGCGCCATTACTTCAGCAGCTTTTGGACCTTGGATTGCGATCAAAGCGCGATCTTCAACGATCTCAAGCTTTACGTTTTCCGGAAGAGCTGCTGCAATGATTTTATAATCGTTGTCTTTACATGCAGCATTTACGACAAGCATGAGGCGACCATCATCTTCGCTCGCCAGAGGACGAGAGACCATGAGATCATCAATGATGCAGCCGTTGTCGTTGAGCAGAACGGTGTAACGCTGTTTGCCCGGCTTCAGTTCTTTCATGTTGGAAGGAACAAGTGTTTCCAGAGCAGCAGCAGTGGTTGCGTGATCTGGGCCTACGAGCCAAGCCTGCCCCATGTGAGACACATCAAAGAGGCCTGCGCTTTCACGTGTGAAGAGGTGTTCTTTCATCACGCCAAGCGGGAACTGCACTGGCATATCATAACCAGCGAACGGCACCATTTTAGCGCCAAGCTCTACATGAAGATCGAAAAGCGGTGTTTTTAGCAGGTCTACAGCTTCAGCCATATGGTCCCCTCAGACAGTGGCGTACACATCAACGACCATTCCAAATTCGCGGAATGATCGAGTACGCCCCCTCTGTCTCGAGAACCTGAGAGATTTCCCACGCTGGTAGCTACAAATACCAGAGCGGTTACTCCTTCGGTGAGAGCCTTAACATGCGATCCAACAGGATTGCGTGTTCGGCACTGCTTTCCAGAGTGTTGCTTACTGTGCGGTCCTTTTGCCTGAGAGTTTCCGGGGCGGTTGCTCCTTCGGCGATAACCCAATGGGTGGCTTATTCTCTCCCGCACAGCTCTATCACGCGCCAGCCCTCCTCAGACCGGCGAATGTATTCCCCCTGAATGACTGCAACGTGTCATTCAAGAAGGCTGGCGCGACACTATGACGCCAAGCTGTAATCACTTACTAACCTATTTTTTACTTTTCGTCGAATCCAAAGACAACATTTTGTCCCGGTTCATTCGGAAGGATAATATTTTCTTCCACAAATGCCCATGTCGCAGACGGCGATCCGGCCCCTAAAGTGACAGGAACGCTGAAGAGTTTGGAGTAGATTGTTTTTTCTCCTCCATCCACACCTTGTGTGACTGCTACACGCACAGGAAGCAAAATTTCGCCGCCTTTCCAGGTTGGACCGGGTGTAATGTTGCCAGCGATGCCCAATTTCATCGCGGAATTCTGACCGGACTTTTTACAAGTACGCGCCCAATCCCTGATGATGGCCTGATAGCTCAGATTCTCAGGCGTCTTTTCTTTTCCGCGCGGGTATACCGTCAGGATGGTTGTTCCTGAAAGCTCCTGCAAGGCGGCGCATAAGGCTGGCGCCTGAAGAACGGACAGATCAAAGGTCTTCTCAGTTGCAGGCGGGTTTGCAGAGGATGCTTCTAGCTCGTTGTCCGATGACATAAAGCTGCCGCAACCTGCCAGTGAAGCACCAAGTGCTGCCAGAAGAATTGCCCGGCCTGTGTTTTTGAGCAGTGATTTTGCCAATAAATTGCCCACCATACGAATCCCAAATTTACCTGCAGTTTTTGTTTCTATATCAGCCACAAACGCAAATGGCGAGATACATCAGGCACCTGAAACACAGTAGAGGAAGCTGACAGGCTGAATATTGGAGAAAATCAGCCCTTGATGCCCGATTAAAAACTCTTTTTCTTGACAGAGGCAGTCAACATCCTTCAATTGCTCAAAGTCAAAACTCAGGAATACATCATGCAGGTTACGCCGACCACAAAGGCACCGATCAAAATTCTTCTTTGCGCTCCACGTGGCTTTTGTGCCGGTGTTGATCGCGCGATCCAGATCGTCGACCTTGCTCTCGAGAAATACGGTGCTCCTGTTTATGTGCGCCACGAGATCGTTCACAATAAGTATGTGGTTGAATCTCTTCGCAACAAAGGTGCTGTTTTTGTTGAGGAATTAGATGAGATACCGGTAGACGACCGTCCTGTTATTTTTTCTGCACACGGTGTACCGAAATCTGTGCCAGAGGCTGCGCGACTGCGTAATCTGTTCTTCCTTGATGCCACCTGTCCGCTGGTTTCCAAGGTGCACAAAGAAGCTATTTTGCATGACAGGCGCGAGCGCGAAATTCTGCTGATCGGTCATAAAGGCCATCCAGAAGTTGTTGGCACCATGGGTCAGCTGCCGCGTGGACGTGTCTCCCTTATTGAGACAGCAGAGGATGCTCGCCAGTTTAAACCGAAGACCGACCGGCAATTGGCGTGGATTTCTCAAACGACTCTTTCTGTTGATGACACAGAAGAGATTGTCAAAATTCTTGAAGAACGCTTCCCAACCATTGCGAAGCCGCACAAGGATGACATCTGCTATGCAACAACCAATCGCCAGCATGCTGTGAAGGAAATTGCACCGAAGTGCGATGCCATGATTGTTGTTGGTGCACCAAACTCCTCCAACTCCAAGCGCCTGCGCGAAGTTGGTGAGAGAGCAGGTTGTGACAAGGCTTTCCTCATTCAGCGAGCCTCCGAGATCTTCTGGGATGATTTTGAAGGTGCGAAAACAATCGGCATCACCGCCGGTGCGTCTGCCCCTGAAATCCTTGTTGAAGAAATTGTTGAATCCTTCCGTGAGCATTATGATGTGACACTGGAAACCGTTACAACTGCTGAAGAAGACATTTCATTCAATCTACCGAAAGAGTTACGGACCGCTGCCGCGCCTAGCGGAACAAGTCCGGCTGAATAGTTATGGCTGTATATACCGATGTTTCCGATGAAGAGCTGGGCGCTTTCATCGACCGTTTCAACATTGGCAATTTGCTCTCTTACAAGGGCATTGCTGAAGGTGTCGAGAACTCCAACTATCTGGTTCATACGGAGACGGGTTATTACATCCTGACGCTCTACGAAAAACGCGTTAATCCTGATGATTTGCCGTTTTTTCTGGGGCTGATGCAGCATCTTGCCAATAATGATCTGAACTGCCCTACTCCGCTTATTGACCGTGACGGGCAGATGCTTGGCGAGCTTGCGGGACGTCCTGCGGCCATGGTTACATTCCTTGATGGTATGTGGGTTCGTAAGCCTCAACTGGTGCATTGCGCGGAGCTGGGTAAAGGCATGGCGCGGATGCATCTGGCAGGCGCTGACTTTGAGATCAAGCGGCCAAACTCTCTGAGTGTTGATGGTTGGGCACCTTTGCTGGATGCCAGCCGTGAGCGTGCGCATGAAGTGAAGGTTGGCCTTGCAGAAGAGCTGACTGCAGAACTGGATGAGCTACAGGCACTGTGGCCGAAAGAACTGCCAAACGGTGTTATTCATGCTGACCTATTCCCGGACAATGTGTTTTATCTGGGCAAAGAACTTTCCGGTCTGATCGACTTCTACTTTGCTTGTAATGATGCCTTTGCCTATGACGTGGCAATCTGCATCAACGCCTGGTGCTTTGAACCGGATGGCATGTTCAACGTCACGAAAGCGCGGGCATTGCTGGAAGGTTATCGCAGTGTGCGCCCGTTCAGCGAGCTTGAATTCGACAACCTACCTTTGCTGTGTCGTGGTGCAGCGCTGCGCTTCCTGCTGACCCGTCTTTACGATTGGCTGTCTGTGCCGGAAGGTGCGCTTGTTGTTCCGAAAGATCCACTTGAATACCTGCACAAACTCAGGTTCCATCGTGGCGTATCCAATGCTAGTGCATACGGGCTGGATAAATGACCGATACCAAACGTGTTGAGACATGGACTGATGGAGCTTGCTCCGGCAACCCCGGACCTGGCGGCTGGGGCGTGCTGCTGCGCTTTGGCGAGCATGAAAAAGAATTGTGCGGTGGCGAGCCTGATACAACCAACAACCGCATGGAGTTGATGGCAGCCATTCAGGCTCTTGATTCCCTGAAGCGCTCTTGTGCCGTCGATCTTTATACCGACAGTTCCTATGTGAAAAACGGCATTACGCAGTGGATGCATAACTGGAAGCGCAAGGGCTGGCGGACTGCTTCCAACTCACCCGTTAAAAACGCTGATTTATGGCAACTTTTGGATACGGCAGCACAACGGCATGATGTTGCGTGGCACTGGATCAAAGGTCATGCCGGGCACGAAGAAAACGAACGTGCTGATGAGCTTGCCCGCAAGGGTATGAAACCCTTTCAGAAATCCAAGTAAGTCGGGAAGGCAAGGTCAGGTTTATGGAAAACCAGCTTCCCCACTCTCGGCCGGAAGAGGCGAAAAAGAAATCACGCAAAGCCAAGCGTGTGCTTATTCTTGCCAATCCGACTGCGACATCTTTCCGTTTTCAAAACATCACAGAGATTGTGCAATGCCTTGAAGACGCCGGGATGAAGGTGGAGCTAAAACTCACCAGCCGTGCCAGCGAAATCGCTGAGACTTGCACGGGCCCTGACCTAAGCACGGATATTCTGGCTGTTGCTGGTGGGGATGCCTCTGTGAGTGAGGCCGCTTCTGCTTTGTTGGGGCGCGGAATGAAACCGCATTTGGCGATTATTCCGTTGGGCACCGCAAATGTGCTTGCTCATGAACTGGGTGTGCCGAGTACGCCGCAAGAGATTGCCAAGACCATCATCGCAGGCAAGACGAAGAAACTGCACAATGGTTTTGCTAATGGGCGCCCGTTCTTCCTTTCCACGTCAACCGGCTTTGATGCAGAAGTGGTGCATGTTGTACCACTACGTCTGAAGCGACGTTACGGTCGGTTTGCTTATCTCTTCATTGCGGCCCAACTAGCATTTTCGCGCCGCAAAGGCAGCTTTAAAGTGCGGGCAGACGATGAAGAGCTGCAGTGCGCGATGGCTTTGATCACCAATGGCCGCTACTACGCTGGTAAACACCTCGTGGTGCCTGATGCGTCCATTCTGGAGAAGAAACTGCATCTACTGGTCTTTAAAGAGGACGGGGTGTGGGCGCTCTTCAAATACGCATGCCGCTTACTTACTGGCAGCGTCGCAAAATCCCGTAATGTTGAGTGCAAGGCAATCAGAACTGCCCGCATAAATGCTTATCGTGCGGCAGCTGTTCAAATCGACGGAGAGCCATTTGGCGGTACACCGCTTGAGGTTTCTGTTGGCGACTGTGAATTGACGATTATTTCTGGAAAATAGAACAGCCCTTCCCTTTCACAATCCACTTGATGGTTACGGCCTCAAATTTACGTAGTGCTTCCCACAGGTTACAGTCAACCTGTACGCTCAGCATATTTAGAGCCGAAACTTTCTCAATTTCCTTCATGATATGAATAGCTTAGACTGAGGCGATAGGCCGCTCGTACGTTAACATCTGCGCAATATATAATTGATAATGCATATATCAATTTTCCAAACTAATGATTCTAGTTATCGCATATTGATGTAAGGGCGGACGGTCTCATGATACCTCGTCCGAAACTTTTAGAAATAGAAAACCGGGACTATAAACGGCATGCCTGTCATTGGCCTGCTGTTCTGCTTACGGATAATTTCAACCGATCCTGCGTGATTGAGGACATCAGCAACGGTGGTTGTCGGCTGCTGATCAATACCGGAAAGCTCGTGTCCGGTGACATGGTGAAAATTCAGGTGCCAGCCCGCAAACTTTCCTTCAGCGGCAAGGTCGTCTGGCTGCATTGCGAAGAAGCCGGTATCAAGTTCACTTCCAAGCCTGCCAAACTCTGACATGTGGCAGGCATTGCAACAAGTTACTTTGGCTTTGGGTAGGGTAGCGGGCCGCTAAAACCAACAGTAGCCTTCCAAGTGCGGATGCTATGGCTTTTGTGCTTCACCGCCGCCTTCAGGTAACTCTTGTTTCTGCCGATCCCCATCGGATAGCGCTTGTTTTGCTGCGCTTCATAGGCTGCACTTTGGCTGCTACACACCCGTTTGCGCATATTTTCAGGTTGACGATGCAGATCGTTAGCAATTTCATTCAGTTGCAAACCATTGGGTGTCAGTTCACCAGTCATTGCCTCAGTCAGGAGTTTAGCTGCTCTTTCGCTGCGCTCCCGCCCCGTCGTCGCACCAAGAACGACGGCCATAAAGCGTTGCCCGCCACGATCTGTAAGTGCAACGATATTGCGGCCAGATGAACAGACAAAACCTGTCTTCATGCCGACTGTGCCCGGCAGTCGTGTCAGCAACTCATTGTAAGATTTGATTTCGGCACCATCAATGAACACTTTTGATGTGGCGAACACATCCCGGTATTGAGGGTAGCGCAGATAGACTTCGCTCGCCAAAATGGCCAGATCACGTGCGGATGTTTGCTGAGTAGGTTTGAACAAGCCGTTGGCATTAACAAAGTGGCTTGCGGTCATCCCAAGACGTTGCGCGGTGGCATTCATGCGTTGCGCGAATGCATCTTCACTCCCCGCAACACTTTCAGCCAGTGCCACTGCGACATCATTGGCTGATCCAACGAGCACTGCATATAGCGCATCCTGCAGTGTCATGACGCTTCCAACCTTCAGGCCAGACTTCAATGAGTCCTGCCTCATCGCCCAAGGGGACATCACCACTGACGTTTCAAGGTCGACCTCTCTGTTGGCAAGAGCCTCAAAGGTTACGAGTGCGGTCATCAACTTGGTTGTTGAAGCGGGATACCATGGATCGCCTGCATCTTCAGCGTACAGGACTTTTTGAGTATCGAGGTTCAACACCAGCGATGGCGTGGCACTTGCCGGTGTTAGGGTACTGGATGTAACCAGAATCAAGCCCAAAGCGACGTGTAGTCTTCGACACGCATTACCAAAACAAAACATGCAGCTAATAATCTCAGATAGGGAAAAGAGAGCCCGAATAGATGCTCTTAGAAAATTGCTTCGAGTATGTCACCGCAGGAGTTATTCAGAGGAAACTTGGCGGAGATAGATCAATTTTTCTCCAGCTCTGCTGCGAAGGCCACATGCTTACAATTTTCCATTGCAACCATGCAGAGCCTTTCTAACTTACCTGCCGTATCAGCTTTGGTTGTTGCGGCCCTGCTGGGCGAACTGTTCTTTGAGCATACGGCCTGCTTCAGCAGCACGCATTGGTTGACCGAAGTGGAAGCCCTGCACGTATTCGCAGCCAAGCTGGAACAGCTCCAGTGCATCTGACTCAGTCTCAGCGCCTTCCGCAACCACTTCCATACCAAGGTCATGCCCCAGCGCTACGATGGTACGCAGGATGACCGGACGAGCGCTTTGGCCGTTAGGACGGACGAAGGACTGATCGATCTTGATGGTGTCGAACTGGAAGCGCTGGAGGTAGCTCAGGGATGAGTAGCCTGTACCGAAATCATCCAGAGACAGACCAGCGCCCAGACCTTTGAGGCGCTCAAGAACCTGCACAGAAAATTCCGGATTCTGCATGACCAGAGATTCAGTCAGCTCCAGTTTCAAAGAGCCCGGTGTCAGCGCTGTGCGTGCCAGTACTGCTTTCACATCGTTAATGAGGTCCGGCTTCAACAGCTGACGAGAAGAGATGTTGACGGAAACAAACAGCGGTAGTGCGTGTTTGAACTCGCGCTGCCATTGTGCAAGCTGACGAGCCCCCTTCTCCATCACACGCAGGCCAAGCTCGTTGATCAGACCGCTTTGTTCAGCGACTGGGATGAATTCAGATGGTGGGATCAGGCCGCGGCTTGGATGTTCCCAGCGCGCCAGTGCTTCGAAGCCCGCTGTCGTCTTGTCCGACAGACGTACGATTGGCTGGAAGAAAACCTTGATCTCGTCTTTTTCAAGAGCGGAACGTAGATCATTGTCCAGCGCGAGCGTGTTGCTGGCAACTGGCTTCAGCGTTGGGCGGAAGATCTCAATACGATCACCGCCGAGGCGTTTGGCGTGGTTGAGTGCAATCTCCGCGTCGCGCATCAGGTCAGTAGCCTTTTCAGGACCGCCATCAAAGATGGAGGCGCCGATGGATGCTGTCAGGAACACTTCCTGATCACCGAAGGTGACTGGTGTGCGCAGAGATTTGCGTAGCTCATCTGCAAAGGACGCGATGCGTGTTGCGTCCTGCTCGGAGATCATCAGCACTGCGAAGGTATCTGCTGAAATGCGAGACAGAGAGTCCTGCGGTTTGATCAAACGAGAGAGGCGGCGTGCAGCGGTGAGCAGCATGGAATCACCAGCCGTCTGACCGATGCTGTCGTTGACTTGCTTGAAGCGGTCGAGATCAATCAGGATAACAGTCGGGTTGCCATTGCCTTCTGCTCTGGAGCGAGCGAGCGCAGCAACAAGGCGGTCCATAAACAGTTCACGGTTTGGCAGGCCAGTCAGGTTGTCGTGCACAGCATCATGCATCAGGCGCTCTTCAGCGGTTTTCTGAGAGGTGATGTCGAGCAGCGTACCAACGCAGCGGATCACTTCACCATCAGAGCCGAGCACCGGACGGGCGCGCATTTTGAACCAGCGATAATGACCATCTTCACCACGGAGGCGGAACGCCTGATTAACGCGGCCACGGCGGTGGTCAATCACGGCGTCCAATGTGCCACGGAACAGGTCACGGTCTTGCGGGTGCAGAATTTCGAGCCAGAGGCGAGCTGGTCCATCCAGAAGACCTGGCTTGATGCCCAGAGCTTCTTCAAGACCACCGCTGGTGTGGATCTTGTCGCGGTCGACGTCCCAGTCCCAGATGATGTCGCCGGAGCCTGTCAGAGCCAGAGCCCGGCGTTCGACATCGCTCATCACACTGTGGGAGAGACCAGACCCTGCAAAGGCGTGCTGCATGACGGTAAAACCAAGCAGCAGAACGAAGAGAACAAGACCGCCTGCCAGCGCTGGCTGCACCAGATCACTTTGCAACATGCCTGTGGTTGCCATCCACGCAGCGAACAGCCACGCTAGGAACAGGAACCATGTCGGCAGCAGCATAATCGCGCGTTCGAACCCACGAACGGTGAGCATCAGGATGACACCGAAGCCAGCGATTGCCACACCACCCATCAGGATACGGGAGATACCAGCTGCAATGGTTGGATCCCAAAGCGCCAAGCCAAACAAGCTGAGCACAGTGATGAACAAGCCGATTGCAAGGTGCGTATAATGGATGTGCCAGCGGCTGAGGCCGAGATAGGCGTAAAGGAAGACCACAAGTGCGGCTGTGAGACTGATTTCCGCCGCCGCTCGATAGAGCTGATCATCCCCCAGCGTTCGCCCGAAGACGAGATTCCAAAAGCCGAAGTCGATACATAAATAAACAAGAACAGCCCACGCCAGAGCCGCAGTTGCCGGGAAGAGAACAGTTCCCTTCACCACGAACAGGATAGTGAGAAACAGCGCCAAGAGGCCTGCAATGCCAAGCACGATGCCGCGATAGAGCGTGTAGGCGTTGATGTTGTCTTTGTAAGCTTCTGGTTTCCAGAGGCGGAGTTCCGGCAGGCTTGGGGTGTTGACTTCCGCGATGAAGGTCACATTCGCACCCGGATCCAGCGTGATGCGGTAAATATCCGCTTCTGTGCTGCGCTCGCGAATTGGTGGGATGCCCTGACTAGGTGTCAAAGACACGATGCGGCGCTGACCAAGGTCCGGTACCAGAACGCCGCCGCCTGTCATCTTGTAGTAAGGTGCAACAAGCAAGCGGTCGATCTGCTCCTCCCCCGGATTGGAGAGCGCGAACACGGCCCAAGAGCTGGCGGTATCGTCAATGGAACGCACTTCGATGCGTCTGACGATACCATCCGAGTCTGGAGCGGTGGAGACCTGAATGCTTTTGCTGGTGTTGGGGTAGATATCGACGGAGCTGGTCAGATCGAGTGCATCAACGTCCTTGGGGACGACAATCGCCTCCAAAGCCAAGGCTTGTGACGCAACCAAAATGAGCAGGAGAACGCTTAACAGAACAGCCTGAATAACGTTCTGCATGCGCTGACAATAAGTCCCTGACACCGGCTTCTCCACGATAACGAAAAATTAACTGAATTCCTTGCCAAGATCATTACATCGTCAAGGCGCCAGTTTCATGGTTCAAGCATGTGTTACAGGCAATTTATCCCCATCTGCCTCTGATTGTGGCAGGACTTTGGCTGGTATAGGCGCAGAATCCCGGATTTTGCCAAACAAAATATGGTCTTGCCACATTCCGTTTATGAATAAATACGAGGGTGCAAAGCCCAGTTCAGAGAATCCAACCTTCATTAAGAGCGCTCTGGAGACCTCATTTGAAGGCAGACAGGCTGCTTCGATGCGGTGCAAGTGTAAATCATTGAAGCAGAAACAACAGACGCGCTGAACGGCCTCTTTCATAAAGCCATTGCCGGCAAAGGAGGCTCCCATCCAGTACCCAAGCGAGGTTGCCTGTGCGACACCACGACGGACGTTGGAAAGGTTCAAACCACCCATCAACTCGTCGGTATCCCGGTTGAACAGAAAAAACGGGTAGTGAGAGCCTTCGCGGATGTTGCGATTGTAACGCCGGATTCGTTTTCGGAAGGCAGCTTTTGTCAGATCATCAGCTGGCCACGTGGGTTCCCACGGCTGCAGGAAGGCTCTGCTTTGAGCTCGCAGATCAGACCACTGCGCAAAGTCCGCCATGGATGGCGCACGTAAATACAGACGGCCTGTGGTTAATGTCGCAAGAGATTGGGGAGATGTGCTTGTTTTGAAAAATGACACAGCTTCTCTCCCCTCTTAATCAGAGCTCCATTATGCAAAAAGCATTACCTGAATTGCAATAGGCTTATGCTTTGATCCCTGCCAAACGCTCTTTTAGCTCAGCATAATTTAGCATAGGTGCCTTTGGTCCAACCTTCACATATGTAGGGTTGTCAGAGGCAAACAGCCTTTCTGCCAAGATCTGCACACGGTCAGCGGACACAACATTGAGGCGGCGTTCCAGTTCTTCCAGCGCGACGGGATGACCGTAGATCATCACCTGACGGGCGATCTGGCCCGCACGTGCTGCCGGGCTTTCCAATGCCATCAGCAATCCGGATCGCAGCTGCGCTTTGGCGCGGGACACTTCCTTTTCGGTCACGCCCTTGGCAATTTCTTTCAGCTGTTCCACCAGCACTTCGGTCAGTTCTGCGGCATCTTCCGGTCCGGTTGCGGCATGAACACCAAAGAAGCCGGTATCCGCGAAAGCCCAATGGAAGGCATAGACAGAATAGCATAGACCGCGCTTTTCGCGCACTTCCTGGAAGAGGCGCGATGACATGCCGCCGCCGAGGATGGAGGCAAGCACCTGCACAGCATAGTAGTCTTCATGTTCGTATGGCAGGCCTTCAAAACCGAGGATGACCTGCAATTCCTGCAGTTCACGCTCAATGGAACCTTCACCGCCGACATACTGCGCTACATAATCTTCATCTGGTGCAGCATTTGACAGCTTTGAGAAGCTGGCTTCAGCCAATTCTACGAGCGCTTCATGATCGACTGCACCAGCTGCAGCAAGCACCATATCGGATGCTGTGTACTTGCGCGCGACGTACTGACGGATGGCATCCGCAGAAAAGCCGGTGACGGTTTCAGGCGTACCAAGAATTGGACGACCGAGTGGCTGGTCCGGCCATGCGGTTTCCAGAAGCACATCAAATACCTGGTCATCAGGCATGTCTTGTGCTGCGCCAATTTCTTGAAGGATTACGTGTTTTTCGCGAGCAAGCTCTTCAGGGTCAATGATTGAATCCTGAAGGATGTCGGAGAGAATATCCAACCCCAAAGGCGCATCATCTGCCAAGGTGCGCACATAGTAATTTGTATGCTCAACACTTGTGGAGGCATTCATCTCGCCGCCAACGGCTTCGATTTCCTCTGCAATCTCACGGGCATTGCGCTTGCTGGTGCCCTTGAATGCCATGTGCTCCAGAAGGTGGGTGATGCCGTTTTCATGCTCGCCTTCAGAGCGAGAACCAGCTTTTACCCATACCCCAAGAGCTGTTGTCTTGAGGTATTCCATTTGATCAGTAACTACAGTCAGGCCATTTTCTAATTTTGTTAGTTTGACCGCCATTAAACGCCTGCTTTCACGGCACGTGCATTGCCTTCAACGAATTTCGCAATTTCCTGCGCATCTGCTGGCAGAACGGAAAACTTCTCTTCACGTTCCATCAGGTCAGCAAGATGAGCTGGCAGGTCAGGATGAATACCTGATGCACTTTCTACTGCCGCTGGGAATTTTGCCGGGTGTGCTGTCGACAGCACGATCATCGGGGTAACACCATCATTGTGCTCTTTGGAGACATGGATCGCGACCGCAGTATGCGGGTCAAGCAGATAACCACTTTCCTTAAGAGTATCAGTGATGGTCTGAGCTGTTTCTTCTTCGCTTGCGCGACCTGCTGAGAACTTCTCTTTGATAAAACCTAGGGCTTTTTCTGAGAGAGTGAAGCCACCGGACTGTTTGAGGCTGTCCATCTGAGCTTTAACAGTTGCACTGTCTTCGCCATTTGCAGCAAACAGCAGACGCTCGAAGTTGGACGACACCTGAATGTCCATGGACGGTGCAGTGGTGGCCACAACGCCGCGCATTTCATAGCGGCCTGTGTCCAGAGTACGGGCCAGAATATCGTTGGTGTTGGTCGCGATCACTAGCTTCTCAATTGGCAGACCCATCTGAGCTGCCACATAACCTGCAAACACGTCACCAAAGTTGCCAGTCGGCACTGTGAAGGACACTTTGCGATGTGGAGCACCCAGAGACACTGCGGAGGTGAAGTAATACACCACCTGAGCCACAATGCGTGCCCAGTTAATGGAGTTTACACCAGACAAGCCCACGCGCTCGCGGAAGGAGAAGTCGTTGAAGAGGTCTTTCAGGATGCCCTGACAATCATCAAAGTTGCCTTTGACTGCGAGAGCATGAATGTTGTCTTCCTTGGAGGTGGTCATCTGGCGTTGTTGAACAGGAGAGACACGCCCCTCAGGGAATAGAATAAAGACGTCTGTGCGCTCACGACCACGGAATGCTTCAATTGCCGCACCGCCCGTGTCACCTGAAGTGGCGCCAACGATGGTTGCACGCGCACCTTTTTGAGCCAGCACATAATCCATCAAGCGACCAAGCAGCTGCATTGCAACATCTTTGAACGCTAGGGTCGGGCCGTGGAAGAGTTCCAGTACGTAAGTGTTGGGAGCAGTTTGGACGAGCGGCGTGACAGCCTTATGCGAGAAGCTGGCATAGGCTTCATCGATCATTTTTTTCAGGTCGTCATGCGGAATGGAGTCGCCAACGAATGGGGCGATGACCTTGAGAGCGACTTCGCTGTAAGGCTTTCCAGCAAATCCTGAAATTTCCTCAGTAGATAATTGCGGGAACTCTTTTGGTAGATACAAACCGCCGTCGCGTGCCAACCCCGTGAGCAGCACCTCAGAAAAGTTGAGTTCTGGTGCATCGCCGCGCGTACTTACATATCTCACCGTTACATCCCTTCTCGCTCAACCTGAATCAGGGCATTTTAGTGCCATACCCCATTGGTATTTCTCAGGTTTTTAGCTGGAATCTGAAATTAGATTCCCAAAACTGTCGCATTTGCGTTTCAAGTGCGCACAGGGAAATAGCAGAATTTGTAGGAAGTTGCACGGCGAAATCTCGTTTAGGCACGTAAGATCATGCGTGGCCAATGTCGCTGGACAACATCCCGGGATCAATACCAAGAATATCAAGCGCGTTGTGCCACTTTTGATCGCCCTCTCCCTCGAAGATCAATGAGGGATCTGTTTGACACGTCAGCCAACCATTTGCCTGTAATTCCGTTTCAAGCTGTCCTGGCGCCCAGCCAGCATAACCCAATGCCAACAATGACTTCTTAGGGCCTTTGCCTGCTGCGATGGCGCGCAAAACTTCGACCGTGGCGGTTAGAACAACGCCGTCCTCAATCTTGAGGCTCGTCTCCTCCAGAAAATAGTCGTCTGAATGAAGGACAAAACCGCGACCGGCATCAACTGGCCCACCGCGATAGACTTTGCGTTCAGAAATATCGATTGCCAGCGGATCTTCATTTTCCTCTTCGACGATATTCAGTTGACCCAAAAGTTGCCCAAATGTGATGTTAGGGGCCGGCTGATTGAGCACAATCCCCATCGCTCCCTCTTCAGAGTGAGCACACACGTAGATGACGGAATGGGCAAAACGGCCATCCTCCATAGTGGGCATGGCAATGAGATATTGTCCGTCAATGTAACCCGGTTTTTCACCAGACATGTTGGGGGCGCTCTCCTCATGCTTCAAACGGATTGCCTCAGTTCAGTGTAGAGGCAATTATATTATAGGTACTCACGGATTTTTCCGGTGATCAATGATCAGTGGAAAAAAGGTGAGATTGTTCACGGATCATTGATTGTCTGAGAGGCAATCTTAATGGGAATTTGAAAAGGGACCGTTTAAATAGACTCTATGATTTCTAGATTCTTCAAATCGACCCTCATCGCTGCTGCGGTGCTCTCCGCCTCTGTTTCAAGCGCCTTGTCATCAAGTGTGTCTGAATGGGTTATTGTTCAAGGCGGTGCAGTTCGCCTTTTACGTGCGAGCGAGCCTAACACCGATGGCCTCTATCGCGGCGGGATTGAATTTCGCCTTGAAGAAGGCTGGCACACATACTGGAGATATCCAGGTGAAGCCGGTATTCCAACAGAAGCCAGCTTTGTTAATTCAGTCAATATAGCTAGCGCGGAGCTGATGTTCCCTGCGCCGAAGGCTTACTCTGATGGATTTTCCACATCTCTGATCTATTCAGATAAGGTGGTGCTGCCTTTGCTGATTAAGCGCATGGATGACGGACGCCCGGCCATTTTGAATGCAAATCTGACCTTTGGCATCTGCAAAGACATTTGTATCCCAGGACAGGCCGAGGTCTCTCTCGTCTTTCCTGCGGCCACGATGAAAGATGATGTTGCCGACAAACTGGTCAATGATGCCTTTGCGCAGGTTCCAATTACGCAAGGCGACATGCCGAGCTTGTTTCCAGAGATAAAAATCACCGGAGAAGGCAAGGACCGCACTGTAAACATCAGCGCGAAAGTCTCGTCCAAGGACAAATCGCCGGAGCTCTTCATTGAAGGCCCTGCAGGTTCTTATCATGGAGTGCCCAAGCTGGCCTCTGTGAAAAAAGGTAGGGCGCACTGGACTATGTCCTATATTGGACTGCCAGAAGATGTGAGCGACATTGAGCTCCGCCTTACACTGGTGACCAAGGATGGTGCTTATGAGGAAACGCAAAGCGTTTCAGTTCCTCAGGCCAGCGCTTCGAAATAAGCTTGTTTACGGGCTTTAGTTGTATTTGCGAAATAGAGAGCTCGCAGCTACAACTGAAGCCCGTTTCTTTTTAGATGCAGACCTCTGATTGAGATGTCTGTTATGTTGTGATCAGCAAAAGCAAATTGGGGGAACTTTCCATGGTCATTCAAGTAGGCGAAAAACTGCCAAGCGTTACATTCAAAACCATGAGTGCAGACGGGCCAGTGGATGCGACCAGTGAAGAGCTGTTTGCCGGCAAAACCGTAGTTCTGTTCGCAGTTCCTGGCGCTTTCACGCCAACCTGCCACCTGAACCACCTGCCGGGTTTCATCGACAATGCAGAAGCTATCAAGGCAAAAGGCGTTGAAACAATTGCTGTTGTTTCGGTGAACGACGCGTTTGTCATGGGGGCCTGGGCACGTGACACGCGCGCTGATGACAAGATCCTCTTCCTCGCTGATGGCAGCGCTGATTTCACCAAAGCAGTTGGCCTTGAGCTTGACGCAAGCGCCTTTGGAATGGGCATCCGCTCCAAGCGCTATTGCATGATCGTGAAAGATGGTGTGCTGGCTTCTCTGAATATTGAAGAAGCTCCGGGAGAAGCAACGATCTCCTCTGCTGAGAACATTCTTTCTCAGCTATAAGGCAAGTTGCCCAAGAACGTTTAAGGGGAGCCATGCTCCCCTTTTTTGTAGTCTATCGCTGAAATTTATTTCGCTTGCGCCGAGCCGCGTCAGATATCATGCGGAAGCGATCAGCCTTCCGTTTTTCCTCTTCCGCATCAAAATCATCGTCGTCTTCATCATCGTCCTCTTCGTTTTCAGAAGAGACCTTGCCTCGATCCAGCCATGCCTTGATCAGGAAGGCAAAGTAGACGCCGACCAGAGTGAGCGCCAGACCTGCCCATGTGAAGGCATACTGCAGGTGATTGTTCGAGAACGTCATACGGGTCTCACCCGCTTGCGGCAGGTCACCAGCAACGCTCACTGTCTCCTGAAGGTCAATCGTGTAGGGCGCGGTCTGGTCCGGCAGCAATCCCATAGCTTCAGCCATAGCCTTCGGTTCGCGCACATACCACACATTGGTTTTCTGGTTTGGTTCCGCAGAGAACATGCTCGCCACTTCGGCTCTGCGGGCAAGGCCGGTTATGGTTATTTGTCCGCGCGGTGGAGCTGAACCCAAACGTGTGCTGAACTCTTTGCGATCAATTGGAACAAAGCCGCGGTTGACCAAAACGTTCCAGCCGTCATTCGTGATGAAGGGTGCGTAGACAAAATACCCCTGCCCGCCCAGTGGGCCTTTCGGCTTGGTCAGGGTATCAAAGTAGTACAGCTCGCCGATAATAAACTGGCCGGACAGCTCAACAGGCATATAGTCAATTTCATCGCTCGACATATCTTCCCAGGTTGTCGGGCCGGGCGCTGCAACAGCAGGTTCAGTCGCCCGCACTTCAGCGCGCGCAATCAACGCCACCTTTTCATCCAGACGATTGAACTGCCACAAACTCAGATTGGCTAGAATAGCTAGCCCAACTGCAGCACACAGGTGCAAGATCCAGTAGCGCTTGAGAAATGCAACTAGCCCAGGCTTTGCTACTGCTTCCTCAGCATCAGTGTCGTCATGTTCCATTTGATCATCAGTCACGGTGTTATCTTTGTTTTTTTTCGTGTTGCGATGAGTGTGTTCAGGAACCGGTTCAGGTTCCTCATGCCAGGCGACATCGTTTTTTCGCGCAGGCTTTGAATCAGATGAAGCATCGCCAGTCTCCCTTTCAGCGATCATCAAGCTTTCCTTCCGCTGCATTGTTCTTGTACTGCAATGCAATCAACAGGCCTTTGAGTATGCGCAGAAGCGTCACACTCAACACCACAGTCACGGGTGCCCAGATAATCAAATGCAGCCAGAGTGGAGGTTCGTACGCAAACTCAACGAACAAAACACCACCAACAAGAATAAACCCCAGGATGAGAATGACAAAGACTGCAGGTCCGTCGCCAGAATCAGCAAAGTCATAGGAAAGACCGCATCTGGAACAAGACGCACGTAGGTTTAGCAGGCCCTGAAACAATGGCCCCTCCCCGCACCGTGGACATTTTCCGCGAAGACCTGCGGAAAATGGGTTGGCAGGAAGGCCAAGATAGGTCTTTGTCTTCTTCCTCTCACTCATGTGAAGCCTCGGATACACAGGTGACTTTGAACGCTGGCAAGGCACCTAGGTCATATACATATAGAAAAGGCGGCTTGCGCCGCCCTTATCTTTTTTCGTTTTTCGTCTGAATTCCAGACCCACTCTTGGCTAATGCCGCAAGCTTAGCCGCCCCAGATGTAAACGGATGCAAACAGGAACAGCCAAACCACATCCACAAAGTGCCAGTACCAGGCTGCTGCCTCGAAGCCGAAGTGCTTGGTGGTGGAGAAGTGACCAGCCAATGCGCGGAACAAACACACAGCAAGGAAGATGGTGCCCACGATTACGTGGAAGCCATGGAACCCTGTCGCCATGAAGAAGGTTGCGCCGTAGATGTTCTCGGAGAAGCCGAAGGCTGCATGAGAGTATTCGTAGGCCTGACAGATGGTGAAGATCACACCCAGAACGACAGTCGCGATCAGACCCCATTTCAGGCCATCACGGTCCCCATGAACCAGCGCGTGGTGTGCCCAGGTGACTGTTGTACCAGACAGAAGCAGGATCAATGTGTTCAACAGTGGCAGGTGCCACGGATCGAAGGTTTCGATGCCTTGTGGCGGCCAAACACCGCCAGTGTGCTCAACACGACCAAACTGCGCAGCTTCACCCGCGAACAGGGATGCATCAAAGAATGCCCAGAACCATGCTACGAAGAACATGACTTCGGACAGGATGAACAGCAGCATGCCGTAGCGCAGGTGCAAGGATACAACGCGTGTATGGTGCCCTTCGCGAGATTCCTTAACCGTGTCACGCCACCACATAAACATGGTGTAAAGAACGATACCAAGACCAATTGCAAACAGGCCCCAACCGTTCAGCGTAAAGCCAACGGTTGTTTCGCCATCAGCGTTGCTCAGAAATGAGAAGCTTACGCCGCCCTCACTCATGCGCATGAATACAATCGCGCCGATTGCCATAACCAGCGCCCCAACTGACCCAACAAATGGCCAAGGGCTTGGCTCGATAATGTGATAATCGTGGTTTTTAACACCAGCCATATCTTTCTCCCCATTTCAAAAAAGGTCGCTTCTGCAAAAGGCAGATCCGTCTCGCAACCTAAAGCTTGTCAGTGGCCGCGTCGCTTGGAGAAGCCACTGCAGCTGTTTCTTCCTCGCCGTCTTTCGGCAATTCAAAGAATGTGTAGGACAAGGTGATTTCCTTGATATTCTTCAGGCTCTCGTCCTTGTCCAGTTCCGGATCGATGAAAAACACGACCGGCATATCGATCGATTCTCCTGCTTCAAGCGGTTGCTCGGTAAAGCAGAAGCAATCAATTTTGTTGAAGTAGCCCCCGACTTCAAAAGGCGCCACGTTAAACGTGGAAGTTCCGGTAGAAACCTGCTGCGCGAGGCTTTGGGCCTCGTACATAATCTCGGTCATCTGACCCAGCTTCACGCGGATTTTCTTTTGTTTTGGTTTGAAATCCCAATCCAGACCCGGAGCGACGTTGGCGTCAAAGCTCACGATGATCTCACGATCCAGGATCGTATCGGATGCCTCTTCTGCACGCTGTGTTGTTCCACCATAGCCTGTCACCTGACAGAAGAGCTGATAAAGCGGGACAGCTGCAAAGGACAAACCAACCATTCCAAAGAATATACCACCGCAAATCACAGCAACGGTTGCATTGCTGCGATTTACTTTGGCTTGTTCTGCTGTTTTTTGTTTTTGATCAGTCATTTGCGTCTCTTACAGTGGACGATCCATGATGCCCGGACCGAGCTTCACGATGGTGATCACATAAAACATAGCAACAAGAACGCCGAGTGTGACTGCAAGAGCCACTGAACGCCCGCGGCGGGTCTTGATTTGCTCTTCAGAAAGAACTGCTTTTTGCTTGCTCATTTTCTTCTCTTTCCAGTTATGCGTTAGACCAGACTAATCATGTTCTCAGCGAGCAACCCAGCAAAAATCAGCATGAGATAGAACAAAGAGAACTTAAAGAGAGACATTGCTGTTTTCTTGGCTGCATCACCCTCGCGCACTCTCCAGACACGGATCGCATAACCGAGGAATACCAAACCAAGCATGGCAGAACCAACACCATAAAATACGGAGGCAAAGCCTAGGAAGTATGGTGCCATACCAACCGGTAGCAACAACAAAGAATACAAAACGATTTGGTGACGGGTCGCGGTTTCGCCTGCGACGACCGGCAACATTGGGACGCCAGCAGCCTGATAGTCGCCGTTTTTAACCAGCGCCAAAGCCCAGAAGTGTGGAGGTGTCCAAGTGAAGGTGATCATGAACAGTGCAATGCTGACCAGCGTAACGTCACCTGTAACAGCTGCCCAGCCGACCATTGGCGGAAGCGCGCCAGCTGCACCACCGATAACGATGTTCTGCGGCGTGCTGCGCTTGAGCCACATTGTGTAGATGACCACGTAAAAGAAGATCGTGAATGCCAGCAGGCCAGCGGCCATCCAGTTTGCCACCAGACCTAGGGTCAGGACCGAACCGAAGGACAAAATCATGCCAAAAGCAAAGGCTTCCTGACGGGTGATTTTGCCTGCCGGGATCGGGCGCTTTTTAGTGCGGGACATGATAGCATCAATGTCTGCATCCCACCACATGTTCAACGCACCAGATGCACCACCACCAATGGCGATGCAAAGAATAGAAATGAAGCTGAGGACTGGGTGCTGATTGCCTGGAGCCATGACCAGACCAACAGCTGCTGTGAACACAACAAGAGACATTACCCGCGGCTTGAGCAGCGCGATGTAATCAGAAACACTTCCACGACCACCAAGGTCGGTTGCATCCTCATGAAGTCCTTGTGTCTGTTCCAGCATTGTCATGCCTGTACCTCTGTCGCGATATTGAAGCCTGTGCCGTTTTTCAGCGTTCTAGTCTTCATCCCCGGAACATTGGAGCACTTCCGGGCTTGTGCTTTAGCTAGAACCGAGGGCGCTTACACGCCCCCGGCAATTTCGATGCAGTTACTTGATCTTTGGAAGAATCTCGAACTGGTGGAATGGAGGAGGTGAAGACAGTGTCCATTCCAGAGTAGTCGCGCCTTTGCCCCATGGGTTATCGCCAGCCACACGCTTTTTGATGAATGCGTCAAGGACACACCACAAGAAGATGAGCACTGCAAAACCGGTGAGGTAGGAACCGTAGGAGGAAACCATGTTCCAGCCAGCATATGCGTCCGGGTAGTCGGCATAACGGCGTGGCATACCAGCAAGACCAAGGAAGTGCTGCGGGAAGAACACGAGGTTCACACCGATGAACATAAGTGTGAAGTGCAGGTTTCCGAGGAACTCGGAGTACATGTAACCGGAGATCTTAGGGAACCAGTAGTACCAGGCTGCAAAGATCGCGAACACAGCACCCAGAGACAGAACGTAGTGGAAGTGAGCCACAACGTAGTAGGTGTCATGCAGTGCGCGGTCGAGACCTGCGTTTGCCAGCTGAACGCCGGTTACACCGCCAACGGTGAACAGGAACACAAAGCCGATCGCCCAGATCATTGGCGTGCGGAACTCGATAGAACCGCCCCACATGGTCGCAATCCATGAGAAGATCTTAATGCCAGTCGGCACTGCAATCACCATGGTGGCGAACAGGAAGTACGCCTGCGTATCTGCGGACAGACCAACGGTGAACATGTGGTGCGCCCAAACGACAAAGCCAACAACACCAATTGCAACCATCGCGTAGGCCATGCCGATGTAACCGAACACTGGCTTGTGCGAGAAGGTGGAGATGATATGGGAGATGATGCCGAATGCAGGCAAGATCAGGATGTACACTTCAGGGTGACCGAAGAACCAGAACAAGTGCTGGAACAATATCGGGTCACCACCACCAGCAGCTGTGAAGAAGGTGGTGTCGAAGTTACGGTCTGTCAGCAACATGGTGATCGCGCCAGCCAGAACCGGCAGAGAAATCAACAGCAGGAAGACTGTTACAAGCACGGACCATACGAACAGCGGCATCTTGTGCATGGTCATGCCAGGCGCGCGCATGTTGAAGATGGTGGTGATGAAGTTGATGGCACCCAGAATGGAAGATGCACCGGCAACGTGAAGCGCCAGAATTGCAAAGTCCATCGCAGGACCAGGAGATGACGATGTCGACAACGGCGGGTAGATAGTCCACCCTCCGCCAACACCATACTCACCTGCGGCTCCAGGAACGAACAAAGACAGCAATAGCAAGATAAATGCTGGTGGCAGAAGCCAGAAGGAAATGTTGTTCATGCGTGGGAACGCCATGTCAGGCGCACCGATCATGATCGGAACAAAATAGTTCGCAAAGCCACCGATAAGCGCTGGCATTACCATGAAGAAGATCATGATCAGCGCATGCGCTGTGGTGAACACATTGAACATGCCAGCATTCGGGAAAAACTGCATTCCCGGTTCCTGCAGTTCCATACGCATTGCGATGGACAGAAGACCGCCGACGATGCCAGCCATGATCGCGAAGATCAGATAAAGGATACCGATATCCTTGTGGTTGGTGGAGTAGACCCACCGCACCCATCCAGTTGGATGGTCATGTGCATGCGTTTCAGACGCAGACATAATTGTGCTCCCTCGTAAAGTTCTTGCTCGTATGCACAGCAGTCCTTAACGCGCGCATACTCGGCTCAATCAGTGGTCCCGATTAACGGGACACAACCTTCACGTCAGTGGCTGCGACAGCAGCAACCTTCTTCTCATCAGCAATCAGTTTTGCGAGGAGTGTGTTTGCTTCGTCGACGTCCGACCGAGCAGCTTCGGCCCAGGCCTGATACTGTTCTTTGGTCACAACCTGTACGGCAATTGGCATGAAAGCATGACGTGTTCCGCATAGCTCGGAACATTGGCCGTAGAACATGCCGGTGTTATCAGCACGGAACCAGGTTTCATTGAGGCGGTATGGAACAGCGTCGATCTTGATACCGAAGGCAGGAACAGCAAATGAGTGGATCACGTCTGCTGCGGTTACCTGAACACGCACTGTGGTATTGACTGGGACAACAATGTTGTAGTCGGCAGCCAGTAGACGTGGTTCATTTGGCTTGAGAGCTTCGCGAGATTGATCATAGTTGTCTTTTGCTAATTCAGAAGCATCTTCAAGCATATAAGCATCGAATGAAACATCTTCCATGCCTTCATCTGCATACTCATAACCCCAATACCACTGGTAACCAGTTGCCTTGATGGTCATTTCGTATTCAGGGATATCAAGCTGTTTGAAGAGCAAACGGAAAGACGGAACTGAGATCATCACCAGAATGAGGATTGGAACAACTGTCCAAACGACCTCGATCATGGTGTTGTGTGAAGTGCGAGATGGCGTTGGGTTCGCCTTCTTGCGAAATCTGAATATCACGATGAGCAACAGAAGTGCTACGAACACTGTAATTGCTGAGATAATGATCAGCGTAAAATCGTTAAACCAGCGAATATCTTTCATCACTGTTGTCGCCGCAGGCTGCATACCCATCTGCCACGGCGTTGGCTGTGCTGCATTGACTGCACTAGCCATAAAACCCGTCAATCCGATTGCCATAGTTGCGGCAATGGTCGCCAGGTGATGCTTCAAGAGCTTCATCACGTCTTGCGCTCCCTGTCCCTCTTAATGCCGTCGAAACGACAATCCTCTTCTTGTCCACACATGTGAGGTGCCCACGTTGGCCCGTCCGACCAGTCCTCACACCTGCGTGAATGTCTGCGACATAATAACCCAATAAGGGTTTCTACGCGATTCCCCTAAGGTTATAGCGACTATAAGTCGCAGTATCATTTGACTTGAATCAATGAGTTGGACAAAAAACATAAGAAATCCGCAGATGCAATTGGATTTTGAATGATCTCCGCTGTTTTCACCTAGTTACTTTTCCCTATATAGATAATCGATCATTTCTATCCATGCGTCCAAATTCACTCACTAAATCGTCACTTTATCAGCAAAAAGGACCGTTACCTCGGCGTGAACAATGTGAGTCGGATCCCTCCTTCCTCGTCAGTTAAGTGGACAGCCAATAATGCCAGTTTGCGCTTTGACGTCAGGAGCGGTATTCCAATATTTTAGGGAAACACCCCACGCTGGCTGGCTGGGGAGACAGACACTGCACAGCCGGTGAACTGGAGGAAGGTTTTTTGAAGCAGTTTTTACGCACGCTGACTTTAACAGTTGCGATGACAGTGGCGGGCGCCGCAGGATTTTCCGGAGCAGGTCATGCTCAACAAGCGCTCGGCGAACTCAAAGGTGAGTTTGGTGATTGGCAGCAGCGTTGTGCCAAGTCCCCGGGGTCCAACGTTGAGCAGTGCGCTCTCATTCAAAGTGTGACAGATTCTGCACGTGATACTGTAGGCCTGACAGCGATTATTCTAAAGACGGCTGACCAACAGGCGACCGTTTTGCGCATTCTCGCTCCACTTGGCGTTTTGCTGCCGATGCAGCTTGGTCTGAACGTAGATGGTAAAGATGTGGGCCGGATGCCATTCATCCGCTGTTTGCCTGCGCCTAGCGGCTGCGTTTCTGAAGCGATGCTGGAGAAGGACCTGATCGACAAACTCACAACCGGTCAGACTGCAACCTTCATTATCTTTGAAACACCAGAAGAAGGTATCGGTATTCCGATTTCCCTGACTGGTCTGAAAGAAGCAATCGCGGCCCTGCCTTAAGCATGAGTGCTTCTCTTCGAATATGATCCAAAAGCCGGGACGATAAAAAGCGCCTCGGCTTTTGTCTTTTCAGTCGCGGGAAACGGTACTGCATAACTATCTAATCACCCGCGATCGGGCCAAATGTCTGCCTCACAGAACCCGAGTGCGGCAAAGTCATCCTTACGGGCCTTCTGCTCCATCTCATTACTGAGAAAGAACTCATCGAGCTGAGGTGGTGCGACTGAAGTTCCGCTCAACATGGCATGCACTTGCCCGCGATGGTGTGTCTGATGTTGGAAGAGATGCAGAAGAAGCCTGTCTGCTCGCTCATTCAAAGGCTTGTCATTTCTCAGCACATGTATTTTGGAGAGATCAGCGAGATCCATTGAACCTATGTGTGTAATCAATTTCTGATCTGAGTTTCTTTGAGCTTCGAAAAGAGATGGCAGTTGCTCAAAAGGGTACTCAGGATCAAATGCAGTAATCCCGAGCGGCGTTCCTTCCAGAGCGCTGACATAGAACCAATCCACAGTGACGATATGATTCAGTGTCATAAGGATTGAAGGGAAAAAACTTGTCCGTTTTGCAGCTAGCTCGTCTTCAGAGAGCTTCTTGCAACTGGAAAGTAGCCGATAATTCGCCCAAGCGTTGTTTTTGGCCTGCACTTGAAAATATTGAAGCACTGTCATTTCCGTCACTTAAAAATTTGAGATCAGTCTCTGCGGACTTCAAAGAGACCTCTTAGTTTTCCTAAAATGAGGCACGCAAAGCAAAGGGTTTTTGCACCTTAAATCCGGTGTGCTGTTTTCTATGGGAGCACATTCTGTTTGATTGCGGCAGCGTCAGCCTCCTGATGCAAACAGACCGGACCTTTGCAGGTGATCCGTGCCCATAGCAATGCATGTCTATATTGCGTTTGTTGTCACGACATTGATTATCATGTCGGTACCTGACGCCAGTAAAATGTTGATCCTTTCCAGATCCGCATCTGGAGGAACTTTTGCAGGTCTCTTTACACTCATCGGCGTCAAAGCAGCGGAAGCCATTCAGGTGGTGTTGGTTTCCTTTGGTCTTTCCTGGCTCATTGTCAGCTATCCTTATGTCTTTGAGGCCGTGACTGTTTTAGGGGCGGCTTACCTGATTTACCTCGGCCTTCGAAGATGGAGAGCCGCAAGCCGTAGGATTGCCGAACCCAGCAGTCAGGGCTCAGACTTTCTCACGGGTTTCATGATCAGCATTGCCAATCCGAAAACTCTCATTTTTCTAGCAGCTCTTTTCCCTCATTTCCTCAACCACGCGCATCCGGTAGATGCCCAGTTTGTCGTTCTCGGCACAACATTTCTATTAATTGCGACCTGTCTGGATCTGCCACTCGTACTTGGTGGCGGATTGGTTGAACGATTGTTCCGATCTCCACGAGTGGAAGACGTCCTGAAGCGGTTCAACAGTGGTGTCCTGCTCACTGCCGGGGTTTTCCTTATGGGATTGCTGGTTTTCAGATGAAACACGGAGCATGCATAAAACTCTTCGTGAAATCCCAAGAGTTTGATTGGGGAACTCATGCATGTTTGGGACCATACTCTACAATAGCTCGCACTCTGCTGCTTGCGTTCACCATTACAGATTTGGGTATCAAATCCAGATGATGAATATCAGTCTTTACCTTGGATTTATTGCAGCAACATTCGTTTTGCTGGCGATCCCCGGCCCTAACGTGATGATGATATTGGCCAAGTCCACTCGTGAAGGTACTTCAACAGGTTTGATTGTTATGGCTGGCATGACAATCGCGCAAGCTATTCAGATCCTTGCCGTTGTACTTGGCCTTTCCTGGGTGGTGCACACCTACCCTGACGCCTTCGAGATTATTCAGCTTGGGGGAGCAGCCTATCTGATCTTTCTGGGCATCTCCAGCTGGCTGCGAGCGGGGCGGCATGACAAGATAGAAAGCCGAGGCCGGAAGCATTTGAAAGTTGGCTTCTTTGTTGGTCTTTCAAACCCAAAATCACTGCTGTTCATGGCTGCTTTTTTCCGCAGTTCATTGATAAGGCATATCCGCCAGACCCACAGCTGGCGGTGATGGGTGTGACTTATCTTGTCATGGCGGTGCTCATTGATGGGTTAATTGCCGTGCTTGGCGGGTATTCCCGCAACTGGTTGTCAGCACCCACTGCAAAATTCAAGCTCGATCGGGTTTCTGGAGCTGTTCTGGTTTGTGCCGGATTGGTACTCGCCTTCTTGCATTGACCCTCAAATACTTGGGAGCGATGGCCTTCCCTCCTCCTTTATTGAATAGTAAGCCTTGAAAGTGCACGGATTGTTCGCCACAACAGAGCAAATCCATTATTTCGGAGTTTTACCCATGAGCGATAAACCGATTGATCTTCTCCAGACTTCTGGACTGGACGAGGAAACAGCGCGCCAGATTACTGCTGCAGCGCTGAAAGGCGCCGACGATGGGGAACTTTATCTGGAGTACAGCCAGAACGAGGGACTTGTGTTCGACAACGGACGCCTGAAGTCCTCCACCTTCAGCACTGGCCAGGGATTTGGCCTGCGCGCTGTTGTGGGTGAGGCTTCTGGTTATGCCCATTCCGACGACATTTCTGAGGCTGCTTTGAAACGCGCAGCTGATGCAGTGGCTTCTGTACAAAGCGGCCATTCCGGTACCTATGCAGCGCCGCCAGCTCGCACCAATCAGAAGCTCTACACAGATGAAAACCCGATTGGCAGCCCGAGCTTTGCTGAAAAAGTGCAGCTGCTGCAGGAAATTGACGCCTATGCACGCGCAAAAGATCCGCGTGTGCAGCAGGTAACTGTGTCTCTTGCTGGCAGCTGGAAAACAGTCGACATCCTGCGTGCTGACGGTCACCGTATTCGTGATGTACGCCCACTGGTGCGCCTCAACGTTTCCATTGTGGCTGGTGACGGCGACAAGCAGGAGACCGGCTCTTTTGGCTCTGGTGGCCGCGAAGGGTTTGGTGAGTTTGTTGCTGAGACCAGCTGGCAGCATGCCGTTGAAGAAGCTCTACGTCAGGCTCTGGTCAATCTGGAAGCGATCCCTGCTCCTGCAGGAACGTTTGACGTGGTGCTAGGTAATGGCTGGCCGGGCATTTTGCTGCATGAAGCCGTGGGGCATGGCCTTGAGGGTGACTTCAACCGCAAGAAAACATCTGCGTTTGCAGGCTTGATGGGACAGCAGGTTGCCGCAAAAGGTGTGACCATTGTTGATGACGGCACAATTTCCAAACGTCGCGGCTCTCTCTCTGTTGATGATGAAGGTACGCCGACTGGCCGGACCACACTCATCGAGGATGGTGTTCTTGTTGGATACATGCAGGACCGTCAGAACGCACGCCTGATGGGTGTTGAGCCAACTGGTAATGGCCGCCGCGAGTCCTTCTCACATCAACCTTTGCCGCGCATGACCAATACGATCATGGAGGCTGGCAATGATGACCCGCAGGAGATCATCGAGAGCCTTGAAGACGGCATTTATGCTGTATCCTTCGGTGGTGGTCAGGTGGATATCACTTCTGGCAAGTTCGTCTTCTCCTGCACGGAAGCTTATCGTGTTCAAAACGGCAAGATTGGCGCTCCAGTGAAAGGTGCAATGCTGATTGGTAATGGTCCAGATGCGCTCAAACGCGTGTCCATGATCGGCAACGACATGAAGCTGGATCCGGGTATCGGAACCTGCGGTAAGGCCGGCCAAGGCGTGCCGGTTGGTGTTGGACAACCTACCATGCGCATCAATGAAATGACGATTGGTGGCACGGCAACCTGATTGGTTCAGACAGGTGCTATGAGTTTGAAAGGGGCAGAGATGCCCCTTTTTCTTTGTGGTGATGCTTCTAATCCCGCAGAGGGATTATAGGCACCTTGCCCGCACGGATGCGGTTGGTTCTCCAGTTCATCACGTGACGAATACCGTTCTCATAAAGCACCTTCATCACTGGCGAAAACGCCTGCATGTGCTCGGCGTAGAAATCGTCTGGGCTCGTATATGTACCAAAGTCATTGTTGATGCCTGTTTTCTGGATGTAGGTGTCCTGCCCTACCCAATTGACTTGTGGCGCGCTGAGGCAGTTGGTGCCAACGCCATAACCACATAGAGATTGTCTGCTTGGTACGAACTTCTGCTGCAAGGCGAAGAGAAACACATCATCCAAAATGAAGCCTTCCAGATTGATCCAGCGGTCCTCCAGATAGATCTCAACCCACGAGTGGAGAATGTTATCCGGGGCGATCTTATAGACCAACTCCGGCACCACACCACGCTGTAGCTCTTTATGGATAGTGAAGCCGTGCAGACGGCAGGGAATTCCAACGGCTCGCATCAGTGCCATGAGGAGAGTGCCTTTGGTGTTGCACTGCCCTATTCCATCAGCCAGCACCTGACTTGCTGGAATATTGTCTGCTTTGTTGTAGCCAAACAGGATTTCATCGCGAACGAAGTCGTAGACTGTTCCAGCGCGATCAAAGAGAGGGAGGTCCTTCCATTTGCGCTGATCGACAAGCTTCCGGATTGCTGGCGCTCTAAAGTTGAGTAGTGGGGTTTCCTTGAGCAGGATGTCTGGTTGCGTGTTGGGTTTGTCTAGCATTTTGCGCCTCCAATCGAGAATGAATCGACTGTAAAGGCTCTAGTCACTGTAGGTTCAAGCACCAAATTGCACCTTGTTTCACTACAACCTGAGAGCTCAAACTGGCACTTCGTTAAGGGTCCTGAAGATTTACCTCAGCTTGTCTGCAATCCGTTCAAACCGAATTTACGCTGGGTCTGTAGCTTCTTGCAAAAATAATGATGAGCCGCACCCTTTCATGATCACACTCCACCAACTGGATTTTGTGACAGACATCATGCTGTTTCTAAGCATGGCGATTCTGGTGGTGCCGTTTGCCAAGTTGATCCGGGTCGGAACCATCGTCGGCTATCTGATTGCGGGTGTTATCTTAGGGCCTTGGGGAATTGGACAGTATCTCGGCAGTCCGTTTAGTGCCCCTGATGAATTACGGCCCATAGGCGAGCTTGGCGTGGTCATGCTGCTGTTTCTGATCGGGCTGGAGCTGAAGCCTGGGCGCTTATGGTCTCTGCGTAAGGAGATTTTTGGCTCAGGGTCTGCTCAGGTGAGTCTTTCTGCGCTTCTTATTGGACTTGTTATCTATTTCTCGGGACTAACCTGGCAAAAATCCCTCATTATAGGTCTTTCGCTCGCCCTTTCCTCAACAGCTCTTTCCCTGCGCATTTTACAAGATCGCGGTGATCGCACAACACCTATGGGGCAGACCTCTATCGCAATCTTGCTGTTTCAGGACATGATGATTGTTCCCATTCTGGCATTGATGGCGATTGTTGCACCTGTTTCCATCGATACAGGGCAAAGGCCGGGCTGGGAAACGGCGCTGATTATGGCCTCTACCGTCCTACTGTTGGTTGCTGTTGGCCGCTATTTGCTTACGCCATTGTTTCGGCTGTTTGCCCGTATTGGGGCCAGAGAGATGATGACAGCCTCTGCGCTACTTACCGTGCTCGGCGCAGCTGCGCTGATGAAGGCGGTGGGCCTTTCCAGTGCATTGGGTGCGTTTATTGCGGGTGTGATGCTGGCAGAAAGCTCTTTCCGGCATGAGCTTGAGGCTGATCTGGAGCCTTTTCGTGGGTTGTTGCTCGGATTCTTCTTCATCACGGTTGGTATGTCCATCGATCTAAACTTTGTCTATCAGAACTGGGTGATGGTGCTGGCCTGCAGTTTTGGTTTGATGGTCGTGAAGTGTCTGAGCATTTTTTCTATCACCCGCTTGTCCGGCCACACACCAGAAAACAGTTTGCAGATCGGTGGATTGCTGGCTCAAGCTGGAGAGTTTGGGTTTGTCATCTTCTCAGCATCTGTTGCCGTTGATTTGCTGAACCCGCATCAGAGCAGCCTGCTCTCCGCAATCATCTCTTTTACCATGGCACTTACTCTGCTGAGTGTTCGGCTCTCGCAATGGTTTGGCGTAAAGCTCAGACCGGAGCCCGTAAAGCCGGATATACCCAATACAACGGGAGATCGCACCGATGTTCTGGTGATCGGGTTTGGGCGCTTTGGCCAGCTTGCTTCTCAGATGTTGATTGCGCAGGGCTCAACTGTGACCGTTCTGGATACAGACGCACAGCATATCCGGGAGGCCTCTCGGTTTGGCTACCGTATCTACTACGGAGATGGGCGACGCTTGAATGTATTGCGGGCAGCAGGGGCGGAAAATGCCAGTGTGATTGCGGTTTGTACGGAACGGGCCGAGACAACGAGCCAGATTGTGCGCATGACGAAAACACAGTTCCCGCTCGCCAAAATCTTCGCCCGCGCGCATGACCGTCGTCACGCTATTCAACTTGTGACAGCGGGCGCAGACTATCAGCTGCGTGAGACCCTGGAGTCGGCCTTACAGTTCGGGAGGGAAATACTGGAAGAGTTGGGAGAGGATGAGGACCGCACCTATGAAATTCTTGCGGATGTGCGGCGCAGAGATGCTGAGCTTTTGGCGCTGCAGCAGGTGGGTGGGCTGTATGCGGGTTACAAGAAATTCAAACTGCCCGATGTGCCAGTGAAACCTTTGATCAAACCGAAATCAGAATCAACTGCCCTGAACGAACCTGCACGCCGCCTTGCGGAAGCTGAAAAGAAGGTCGAGAAGGAACAATCAGAGAATTCTGAAAAAACTTCACCACACAAGCCATCTTCAGACTAGCTTTATACGGAAAACTACATTTTCTCTTAGATACAATTAAGGTATTCCCCTCAAAATCGACTGAAATCAGAAAAGTCTGTTTTAGTAGTTTGAATTCCGCTTTTTAGGATGCCAATGGCAGAAGCTCACGTCCCTCCGTTCTTTATCGAAACCATTGTGGTTCTTTCCGCTGCAGTTATCGCTGTGCCCATCACCAAACGGCTTGGCCTTGGTGCTGTGGTCGGCTTCCTCGCAGCTGGGATGGCGATTGGCCCCTATGGCATCGGCTTCTTCAATGAGCCTGAGCGCATATTGGGCTTCGCTGAGCTTGGGGTCGTTCTGCTGTTGTTTGTGATCGGCTTGGAACTGGAACCTGCCCGATTATGGACCATGCGGCGAGACATTTTCGGGCTTGGGACGGCACAGGTTGCTATCTCAGGTTTAATACTGACCTTAGGCGCTATGGTGTTTGGCCTGTCCTGGCAGGTTGCCCTGATCGCCGGGCTTGGTCTTGCCTTGTCATCCACAGCCTTTGCCTTGCAAATGCTGCAGGAGCGTGGACACCTGAGCACCAAGTATGGCCAACGAGCCTTCGGCATCTTGCTGCTGCAGGACATGGCTATTGTACCTCTGCTTGCCATGGTCAGTATTCTGGCCCCTGCTGAAGCGGATGTGGAAGAAGCTTCCATTGCTATGCAGGTGGTCACAGTTGTCGCCGCTGTTGGCTTTGTAATCTTTGCGGGCCGCTTCCTGCTTTCTCCCCTCTTCCAGCTTTTGACGGCTTCTGGCGCTCGTGAGTTGATGATTGCCGCAGCACTGCTGGTTGCTCTGGGCAGTGCTGGTTTGATGAGCCTTGTTGGCCTCTCCATGGCATTGGGTGCTTTTCTTTCTGGTGTGATGCTGGCGGAATCCAGCTATCGGCATACGCTGGAAGCGGATATTGAGCCTTTCCGTACCATGCTCATGGGTCTGTTCTTCATGACTGTGGGGATGGCGCTGGAACTTGATTTGATCGTCGCAAACTGGCAGCGTGTCGTTTCTGCGGTCGTGTTGCTCATGCTCACCAAGGGTATTCTGCTCTGGGGCCTATCTCGATTGTTTGGCTCTTCCAACTCTGATGCTCTGCGCGTGGCAGTTACTCTACCACAAGGCGGGGAGTTTGCCTTTGTGCTGTTTTCAACGGCAACTGCTGCGGCAATCTTGCCAGAGGAATCTGCGAATATCCTCAGCGCTATTGTTATTTTGACCATGCTGCTCACACCGCTGGGTGCGGTAGGTCTGGATTTTGTTGCGGAGCGGATGAAGAAGCATGGCGACACAACCAATAAAATCGAGACCTTTGAGGATGCTTGTCCAAGCGTACTGATCGTTGGATTTGGGCGTTTTGGTATGATGGTTGCGCAGATGCTGACTTCTGAAGGGATTTCCGTCACAGCTCTCGACAACAAGCCGGACCGGATCAACTATGCTCGCCAATATGGCTATAGGGTTTATTATGGTGATGCGACGCGGCCAGACGTGCTCAAGGCAGCTGGTGGTGAGAATGCGACCCTGATTGCTCTCTGCATTGAGGATGACCGCGTCATGAAGCAGGCAATTTTGCAGATCAGATCCGCGTTCCCCAATGCAGCCCTTTATTGCCGTGCCACGGACCGAGCTCATGCGCTTGATCTCACCCGTCTGGGCGTTGACTATCAGATCCGTGAGACTTTTGAGTCCAGTCTGACCTTTGGTCGAAAAGCGCTTGAATTTCTTGGGTTGCCGGCAGACCGTATTGACGAAGTCGAAGATGATGTTCGCAAACGGGACGATGAACGCCTGACACTTCAGCTTGCCGGTGGTGATCTTGCTGGCTCTGACAAGTTGCATCAACGCACGCCACGCGACGACGGCAAATCAGAAAAACCTGACTGATTAAATCAAGTTATCAGAGCCCTGCTCTTGACGCTGGTTGATTTGAAGCACATTTATTGCGGGGGCGTGGTGCGCTCTCATTTCAACATTTCGTGATCTGCGGCACTGCTTTCTCGCAGAGACCACATTAATCCCTATGGTTCGATATGGCTGGTGAATACTCAATCGGAGATCTTGCGAAGAAGGCTGGCGTAAAGGTCCAGACCATTCGTTTTTACGAGCAAAAAAAGCTGCTTCCAGAACCTCCGCGCACTGAGGGCGGCCAGCGCCGTTATGGCGAAGACCACCTGAACCGACTTTCTTTCATCCGTCATGGCCGTGATCTCGGTTTCTCTTTGGAGATGATCGAGAGTCTTATGCTGCTTAAAGAACACCCGGAGGATGACTGCGAGGGCGCAGACGAGATTGCATGGGCTCACCTGACTGAGGTGGAAGACAAAATTATTCGTCTCCAAAGCCTACAAACCGAGCTGAAGAAGATGCTGAAACACTGTTCCAGCGGAAAGATACATGATTGCAGGGTCATTGAGGCCCTCTCTTGCGATTGCTATCAGCATCGCCAAAAGTGAGTTTTTATGTCCAGACCAACTTCATCCGGCACACGGGATGCAAAGTTCACCTATGGCTCGACTATGCGCCATGTTCTGGTGATGACATCCACCGGCTCAGTCGGATTGATTGCTATTTTTCTCGTTGATTTTGCAAACCTTTTTTACATTGCACAGCTGGGCATTGAAGAACTTGCGGCAGCAATTGGTTACGCTGGAACCATTATGTTCTTCAACTCTGCCATTGGCATCGGGCTTTCCATTGCCGCCAGTGCTTCTGTTGCGCGCCGTATCGGCCAAGGTGATGTTAAAGGCGCGTACCGCCTTGTGAGCATGTCGCTTATAATATCCACCCTAATATCACTTGCTGTCGTGGCTGGCAGTCTGGCGTTTCTGGATGATCTGGCGATGTTGCTCGGAGCGTCTGGACGTACGCTCGATTTCACACTGCTCTTCCTTTACATCGTCGTCCCATCCATGCCGTTCCTCGTTGGTGCCATGGTGCTTTCTGCCCTGCTGAGATCAGTTGGCGATGCGCGTGGCGCGATGTTCGTGACCTTATCAAGCGGCTTTGTGACGGCCATTCTCGATCCAATCCTCATCTTCGGATTCGATCTGGGTATTACTGGCGCAGCAATCGCTTCTGTTGTTTCTCGCCTGGTGATGGTTGGTGTTGGCCTTTACATCCTGATCATCAAGCACAACATGCTCGGCAAGCCTGAGATTTCGAAGACTTTCAGCGATACGGTCGATCTGTTCAAAGTGGCAACACCAGCAATGTTGACCAACATCGCAACACCAGCAGGCAATGCCTGGATTATTGCGGAAATGGCTCAGTTTGGCGATGGAGCAGTTGCAGGCTTCGCGATTGTTGGCCGAATTATTCCTGTTGCTTTCGGCGCGCTGTTCGCTCTTTCCGGTGCAGTTGGTCCTATTATTGGTCAGAATTTTGGGGCCATGGAATTCGACCGGCTTAGCAAGGTTGTGAAGGATTCTCTTTTACTGATCGTGATTTACACGCTGTCAGCCTGGGGTTTGCTGTTTATGTTACAGGAGCCACTGGTGCAGTTCTTCAATGCTGAAGGTGATAGCGCCTCGCTGGTCTTCTTCTTCTGCACATTTGCAGCAGCCGGTTTTTTATTTAATGCCGCTCTGTTTGTCACCAATGCAGTCTTTAACAATCTGGGCTTCCCAATCTACTCCATGCTGTTCAACTGGGGCAGAGCGACTCTTGGGACTATCCCGTTCACCATTGCTGGCGCTTACTTCTATCAGGCAAACGGTGTTCTGGCAGGACAAGCCATTGGCGGCGTTGTTTTCGCCTTTCTGGCCCAATATGTTTGCTGGCGAACGATCGACAAGATCCGCAAGGAGAAACTGGCAGCTGCTTAATTGCTGCCAGATTGATTTGCATAAGATGCTTGTTCTTACCGCTGGCCTTTTTAAGGTTTGAGCGGTAAGAAAGGAAAAACGCAACAACTCTGGATGCTGAAATAATGAACCGTTTTGAACAGCCACGCGTTCCAACAGAAGCACGTATCCAATACTTAGATGGTGATTATCAGGTGAAAGCACCAGGTAACTTTGTAAAGTGTGCAATCACTGGCAAAACGATCATGCTTGAAGAACTCAAGTACTGGAGTGTATCTCGCCAGGAAGCGTACATTGATGCGGATGCAGCCCTTAAAGCCTATGAGAGCAACGGCTTACAGGCCTAAGACTTTCCGCAGTCCAGCACAGGTTTCAGGCACTCAATGAGGGCGTCTGGATCAGCGATTTTCATCTCCACTTCCAGCACACTTGCCACGTTTGCAAGCCGCGCGATAGATGGCTCTTCACGGCCATCCAAACGCACGTAATCCTTTGTGGTCGTGATTGGCAGCAAGTCCTGCGCTTCAGCTTCACGCAGTATGAGGCGTGCGTCCTCTTTCGTGAAGTAGTGATGATCCGGGAAGGACATGGTCTCAATGACCTCTGCTCCGGCCTCCCGCAGGCTGGCATACAGCTTTTCAGGTCGACCAATTCCAGCAAATGCAAGCACGCGTTCCCCATCCAAGGCATCCGCAGATACAGGACGGATTGCGGCGTGCATCAAATCGATTCCAGCTTGCTGTGCCGCCATCTGCTGATCAATACTCGCATCGCCCTCACCCACAACCATCAGCAAACCGACCCGTTGCAGCTGTTTCGTGAACGGCATTCTCAATGGACCAGCCGGAATACATCTGGCATTGCCGATCCCAGTCTTCGCATCCAACAGAACGATGGAGAAGTCCTTATGTAAAGACGGGTTCTGGAATCCATCATCCATAATGATGACAGAAATATCCTGCTCTTCCAGAATCTTGGCACCAGCTGTACGATCAGCAGAGATCACAGTTGGGCCGCGGCGTGCCAGTAACAACGCTTCATCGCCGACTTCTGCGGCAGCATATTTTGACGGCTCTACAAGCAGCGGTCCTTTAATCGAACCACCGTAGCCACGCAGAAGAAAGCCGGGTTTGTGGCCAGCCTCTTTCAACAGAGCATTCAACGCCAGTGCGAATGGTGTTTTACCGGTACCGCCTGCTGTGAAGTTGCCAATACAGATGACAGGCTGACGGGCTTTGTATCTAGGATTGTACCTGAAACGACGTGTCGCCATGTAGCTGTAGAGCGCACCCAAAGGGCCCAAGAGTTTGGCTTGCCAGGTTCCGTTTTTTGTCCACCAAAAGTCAGGAGCGTTCATCGTCTACTCCTTCCCTGCTACTGGTTGCTTCACAGGCAGATACTGCTGCAGCTCAAGCTGGGTCGCTGCCAGAGCACCCCGTCCAGATTCGACCAGCGCTTTTGCTGTGTCAGCACGCTTTTGAACATCCGCAGGGTTGTGAAGCAGGTTTTCGATCTGATCGGCCAACTCACTGGTGTTGTGAACCAGAAGAACGCCTTCTTCCTTTGAGAAGTGGCGATAGATCCATGCGAAATTCTGAGTGTGCACACCAGATAGGATTGCGCAGCCTACTTGAGCCGGTTCAAGCAGGTTATGCCCACCGATTGGCCTCAGGGAACCGCCCATAAACACGATTGGCGCAACACGGTAGAACAAGCCAAGCTCGCCGAGCGTGTCAGCAATATAAATATCGGTCGCATTAGTAATGGCTTCGCCCCGAGAGCGCTGAGTGCATACAAGGCCCATCTGCTCCAGCTCGTCGCGAATTTCCTGTGCCCGGACCGGGTGTCTTGGAACGATAATCGTCATCAAGCGATCAAACTTGTGCTTGAGCTCTTGATGAGCCTTGGCGATTTCAACTTCTTCCTCTGGGTGCGTGCTGGCTGCAAGCCATCGTGGGCGACCTTCGAGCTGATCTTTAAAGTCAGCGAGTTCTACCGGGTCACACTCAGGGATATTGCCGTCAAACTTGATATTGCCCGTAGGCCTGACGCGGATTGCACCCAATTGCTTGAACCGGGCTGCATCGTCATCTGACTGGGCGAGCACGCAATCAACGGTTCCAAAGACTGAATGGGCAAAGGAGGGAACACGGTTCCAATTTGAAAAGGAGCCTTCTGACATGCGTCCGTTGACGATGATCAGAGGGATCTGACGCTTTTCAAGCTCGTGGAATGTTGCGGGCCAGATTTCTGATTCAACTGTGATTGCCAGACAAGGTGACCAGTGGTTCAGAAATCTCTTGATATTGCCGCGCGTATCATAAGGAACAAATTGATGGATCACGCCCTCTGGCGCGGAGGCTTCTACCACCTGTGCAGATGTCAGCGTCGCTGTTGTCAGCAAAACTTTAGAGCCACCGTCAACGACCTGCTTGGCAAGCGGCAGGACGGCGTTGGCCTCTCCAACACTTGCTGCATGGATCCAGATCAGGTTTCCAGATGGCCGCTCTTTGGAAGCGACACCAAACCGTTCCCCTTTGCGGTTCTGATCTTCTTTGCCCTGGCGGGCGCGCAACTTGTACAAGCCAACAAGGAGCGGCGCGGCCAGACGGCCAAGACCTTGATAGACTCTGAAGATCACTGAACTCATGGGACCCAGTTCTGCCAGTGTTTGTTATTTGCCTGATTTGGCGATTGCGTAAGCTTTGTCAGTTATTTCGTTCATGCTGTTTTCCAGACGCTGACGAATTTCCTCGACCTGTTCATCGCTTGCATCAGCCGGCACAGGAATAGGTTTACCAAAGCATAACCCAATATGGCTGAACGGCAAATTGATGGATGCCTTATCCCAAGTATCAAGGTCATAATGACGGCTGGTTGCCATTGCTACGGGCAGGATTGGCCGACCGGAGTGCTTGGCCAGCTGTACGATGCCTTTGCCTGCCTTACGCGCAGGACCTTTGGGCACGTCTGCCGTCATGGAGACTGTGGCGCCTGCTTTGAGTACGCGCACAGCTTCAATAAAGCCGCGCATGCCTCCACGTTTCTTAATTTGGTTAGAGCGCTGCGCACCAGCGGCCCGGATCGTACCGAGCCCCAGTTTTGATGCGCAAACCGCTTGCATCTCGCCGTCAGCACTGCGGGAAATCATAACCCTAATATCCCAATGCTTCGGACAAGCAAAGGGCAACATGAAATGCTGACCGTGCCACATGGACGCGATGAATGGTGCACCCTCCTCATGTTCCTCATAAACCTCTGGAGGATCAATGGTGAGTTTACTGCTCTTGTAGACAAAGAGCAGATAATACGCCATGGCAGTGCCCGCTAGCTTCATGACAAGCGGGTGTTTGCCTAGTTTTTTCAACATTTCACAGGCCCATTTGAGTTCGGGCAGAATTCCCGGGAGGCGCAGTACTTACTTGGTTTCTGCGCCCGGATCAAGCAGACGGTGCATGTGTACAATAAAGTAACGCATCAATGCGTTATCAACGGTACCTTGCGCCTTTGCTTTCCACGCGACGTGTGCCTCAGCATAGTTCGGGTAGATGCCTACAATATCCAGATCCTTAAGATCTTTAAAGCGAACATTGCTGATATCTTCTAATTCACCACCAAACACGAGGTGAAGTAGCTGTTGGTTTTCTTCTTGAGCACTCATAGTGTTCGCTCACCTTCTTCACAGAGAGTCCGACCGGAAACCGATAAGGATTAATCCTCTACGGATATTCCCTGAAGCCTTTTAAACAATTTGGCAGAAGATGCTACTAGTCCGGGGTGATTTGTTCTAGTTTTATTGTAGTAGAGGGTCGATCCAGACAAGTCTACTAACTGGCCGCCAGCTTCACTGATGATTAAATCCGCTGCGGCAAGGTCCCAATCGCGGGCTCTTGCACGCGCCAGACCTGCATCCAATTTCCCACAGGCAACCAGTGCAAAACGGTAGGCAAGTGAGCCCAGATACGGACTGAACCGAATCTGCTCACTCTTTACACCTTCTTTTTCAAGGAAACTGACTGGGCCTGCGATGTAGGCGCCGGTGACGGACGGGCGGTCTGAAACCGCAATCTTTTCCTGATTGAGATAGCTGCCTCCTCCCTCTACGGAGGTGTAAAGCTCATCACGCACCGGGCAAAAAATTACGCCAGCTGTAGGGCGACCATTTTTGACCACTGCCAGCGACAAGCACCACTCATCGCGCCCATTCAAAAACGCACGTGTTCCATCAATAGGGTCGATGATAAAAACTGTCTCATAGTCTTTACGGACGAGATCGTCTTCCGTTTCTTCCGAAAGCCAACCGTAGTCGGGGCGAGCTTCACGCAGTTTGGAGGCCAGAAACTGATCGACTTCGATGTCAGCGACAGACACCGGCGAGTCACCTTCTTTGGTCCAGTTTTTTGGTGAGTTCCCAAAATAAGAAAGGGCGATCTTGCCGCCCTCCAGGGCTGCTGAAACCAGCAGCTCCAAATCTTCCTGCAGACTATGTTTGTTAGCTTCCGGCAATCGTCAGTCCTTCGATAACCACTGTTGGCGTGGCCACTGCATATCGTTCGTCCAGGTCAGATGCCGGTGTCAGGTTCAGGAACATGTCCTTGAGGTTCCCTGCAATGGTGATTTCGCTCACTGGATAGGCGATTTCGCCATTTTCCACCCAGTAGCCAGAGGCTCCTCGGGAGTAGTCACCTGTTACACCGTTTGCACCGTGACCAATCAAATCCGTTACCAGCAAACCTTCGCCGATATCTCTTAAGATTTCTTCCGGTGTTTTCTCACCCGCCTGAAGCGTCAGGTTGGTTGCGCTTGGGGAGGTGGAGGACCCAGACCGGCGTGCTCGGCCATTTGAGGTCAGGCCAAGCTCACGCGCTGCGTATCCGTCAAGGAACCAATGACCCAGAATACCGTCCTCGATCATATTAAGGTATTCAGCTCCAGTGCCTTCTGCATCAAATGGAGCAGTCCCGCCACCGCGCGCCTTAAACGGATCATCGGAGATGGTGATGCCTTTACCGAAGACCTGTTGCCCCATTTTATCTTTCAGGAAGCTGGTTCCACGGGCGATGGCAGCTCCGTTGATCGCGCCTGCAAAGTGACCAAGCAGGGAGCGCGCTGTGCGTGGTTCATAAACCACCGGTGCTTTACGGGTTTCCAGCTGGCGTGGATTGAGGCGGCGCACGGTGCGCTCTGCTGCAATCCGGCCCACTTCTTCCGCAGACATCAGATCATCCCAATAGGTGCGGGAATCGAATTCGTAATCACGCTCCATGCCAGTGCCTTCGCCAGCAATGGCTGTCATGGAAAAGCCTGAGCGGGAACGCTGATATGCTCCAACAAAACCGTGGCTTGTCGCCAGCACAATGCCAGAAAGCCCCCAGCTTGCGCCAGCACCGCCTGATTTGGAGACGCCCTCAACTGCGAGAGCCGCAGCTTCAGCATCAAGTGCTGTTCTGGTCAGTTCCTCTGCATTCACCTCACGCGGATCTATCAGGTCCAGCTGAGGGATGTCTTTCAGGAGACGCTCAGGTTCAGCAAGGCCTGCGTATGGATCTTCCGGTGTGACCTTCGCCATTTCAACGGCACGGGCTGCAAGCTCAGCAGGATCGTCACTTGCATTGGAAGAAATGCTGGCAACCTGCTTGCCGACAAATACGCGGAGTGTAACGTCGTTGCCTTCTGCGCGGTCGGTGTTTTCAACCTTGCCTTCGCGCACGGAAACAGACAGTGACATGCCCGTAACTGCGATTGCGTCTGCTGCATCGGCGCCGGCTGCTTTTGCAGCTTCCACCAAGCTCACTGCCTGCTCTTCAAGCTTTGAATTGGCAATTGCGTCAGACATTCGCATGGACCTCCTGTTATCTTGCTCTTCGTGTTTAGGGCGTGCCTGTCTTAAGAGCAAGCACACCTGCTAATAATCGCGGGGCTGTACGCAGAAATTGCAGCAACTTGCCGAGCAAGGCTTGGCGCATAAATGAGCCCACTTAAAGATAGTTAGAATTTTATCAAATTCGGAAGAGGTTCGCTAAGCCTCTTTAAAAACAGAGTTTTTTAACCATTCGAGTTAAGAACTTACGCAGATTCTACCCTGTAATTTTCCTCTAGTTTGAAAAGAAGATGAATTGAAACCTCCACACCTGTGGAGGGAGGGGCAGTTCCGTGATCAACTACAAATCGCAGTTTTTGGGCCTTGCGAGCAACGACAACCACATTAATCGTGTGAGTGTCTCGCTGCCGTTTCGTATGCAAGCGGACCTCCCAGATGATCTTCTTGAAACACCGGGCGTTAACAGATCCGATATTCGCATTGATCCAGACAAGGTGCTTATACGCCGTGAGATGGGTGGTCTTCCGCTGACCTTAACGGTTCCGCTTGGGTCTTACTCTGGTGTTGGTGCCAGAGCGACAGTCAATGAGATTAGTGATGAGCTTGAGTATCAGGTCATTTTACTGCATCGCGATCATGCCTTGAGCATTCCGCTTTACACCAGCACAGATATGGAGCTGACGGCTGATTACTGGGAAGCCTGGTCAGATATTTTGGCACTGCCTCTGCTCATGATTGATAGCGATGGCACCTCAAAGTTGGCCCGTCTTGGACTTAACACTTGTTCTAAAGGTGAGGCGCTGCCACGCAGAAAGCTTCGAGCGCTGACTGGGCGGCGCCCGCGTTTTCTTGTTGGCCGCGAAACAGGCAAGCCAACACGTCTGCAGAAGATTTTCGCCAGCTCCCGCCGTTTCACATCTTTGCGGCGCTAAGACTCTTAGAGCCTGTTGTGTTCATTTGCATTCACATAACAGGCTCTAAGCCTTTATTTTCACGTGTGTTTTTATCTGAAAACCGAAACCACTTTTCAGGAATACGCTCTAAAGGTAATAGGTCGCGAGGCCGTCCAGCACCAATCCGATAAACAGGATCAAGCCGAAGGTTGAATTGGACTTGAAGAGCTGAAGGCACTGGTCGCCATCGTCAATGTCCAATACACGGATCTGGTTCAGCAGGTGAAACGCACCAAGCGCCAATCCGGCAAATGCAAGTGGGCCACTGCCTGCAGCAATGAAGGCGCCTGCAAACAGAACAACTGTTGCGCCATAAAGAATGACCAGAGCCTGACGGGTTTTTTCACCAAACAACCGCGCTGTTGAGCGTACGCCGACCAAAGCATCGTCCTCTTTATCCTGGTGGGCGTAGATGGTGTCGTAGCCGATTGTCCAGAGGATACCCCCGCAATACAACAGAACTGGCGCCAGTGACAGGCTGCCAAATACAGCTGCCCATCCCATCAGTGCCCCCCAAGAAAACGCCAGACCAAGCACGAACTGTGGCCAGTCGGTGATGCGTTTCATGAATGGGTAGGCGGCAACAATTGCCAGAGAGGATATGCCCAGGACTATGGTGAAGGTGTTGAACTGCAGCAATACCACCAACCCGGCGAGCGCCTGCAACGCCATAAAGATTTTGGCTTGCTTGCTGGAAACCTGACCAGAGGGGATTGGGCGAGAGCGTGTGCGTTCGACTTTATCGTCAATATCTTTATCGACGATGTCGTTGTAGGTGCACCCTGCCCCACGCATTGCCACTGCGCCGATAAACATCAGCACTGCGTACCAAATGTTTGGAATGGCAGCTCCTGCCGCATTGGATGCAAGGGCTAACGACCACAAACACGGCCACATAAGCAGGTACCAGCCGATTGGCCGCTCCCACCTTGCAAGACGGGCAAAGGGACGAAGGCCTGGTGGCAAGCGCGTATCAACCCAATGACGCTTTACTGCATCTGCAACTGGACCAGTGTCTTTGGTATTGAACATTGCCACCTCACCGTATTCTTAGAGTCTGTCTGCATTCTCTTGCATTTTTGCAGCCAGATCCAATTTGGCTCTAAAAGCTGAGAGGAAATTCCTCTTCGTAGTGAATTGTCTTTTCCAACAGATCAACACTTTGCGTCAAGAAGCCAAATTCCTCGAAGAACTGTTTTCTGGTCTTTCGCTCCGGTCTCTTCAGCGAAACTTCCATTTTAACGACAGACTTTTGTGCCAGATCATCCTCCAATGCTTGCAGCACAGGAGGTAACAGTCGCTCAATCCCTTCCATTGGAGCGAGCGCTACTTGCTCAATGAACCCGACTTTGCCGCCGGCCCGTACGCTATACCGATAGCTTACGAGCACAAACCCGAGGCTTTTTCCCGTGCTCCTGATCAACCATGCCTGCCCTGCACTTGGGTCTACCAGCAACCTGCGGGCAGTTTCTTCCAGCGAACGAACCGGCTCTGAAAGGGTGTCTTGCTCTCCCCATTTTGCCAGCAGCTCGAAGAATTCATTCATAAACAGTGGTGTAACCAGCAACAGTTCGACTGATGGACGGGGCATTTTGGTCTCTCCAGAGCTGTTGTTCGTTTACTGTGAGCCATACTCATGCTACAGGCTGCATCACATCCTAGACGCACAACTGGGGAACCTGTTCCCTTCTTATTTTCAGGGTCTACTTCAATGAATATTCTGCTGATCGGTTCTGGCGGGCGTGAACATGCGCTGGCATGGTCTCTGGCGAAATCTCCGGTGCTGAACGAACTGTTTGTTGCCCCGGGCAATGCAGGCATCGAGCAATTTGCCAAGTGTATTGCACTGGACCCGACTGATCATCGCAGTGTTATCGAGTTCTGCCGCCTCCACGACATCAATTTTGTTGTAATCGGCCCGGAAGCTCCACTGGTTGATGGCCTGTCTGACAGTCTTACCCATGCTGGTCTGCGTGTGTTTGGTCCTTCTTCTGCTGCTGCTCAGCTGGAAGGGTCAAAAGGCTTCACCAAGGACATGTGCTCCCGCGCAAACGTGCCAACCGCTGCTTATGGCCGATTTGACAATGCCGAGGCTGCCAAGTCCTACATTCGTGAGCAGGGCGCTCCGATCGTGGTGAAAGCAGATGGCCTTGCTGCTGGCAAGGGCGTCATCATGGCCATGAACGAGCAGGAAGCGATCGATGCAGTCGACAGCTGCTTTGACGGTGCCTTCGGTGATGCTGGTGCAGAAGTGGTTGTTGAAGAGTTTCTTGAAGGTGAAGAAGCCAGCTTCTTTGTTCTTTCAGACGGTAAGAATGCTCTCCCGCTGGCGACAGCACAGGATCATAAACGAGCCTTCGATGGCGATGAAGGTCCGAACACCGGCGGCATGGGTGCTTACTCCCCTGCCCCTGTGATGACCGAGGAGATGATGGACCGGGTGATGAGAGAAATCATTCACCCAACCATTGCAGACATGAAAGCGCAAGGTTGCCCGTTCAAAGGCGTGCTTTATGCGGGTCTGATGATCACCAAGGACGGTCCGAAGCTGATTGAGTATAACGTGCGCTTTGGCGACCCGGAATGTCAGGTTCTGATGATGCGCCTCAAGACCGATCTGTTGCCGATTCTGCTTGGCTGCGCTGAGGGGACACTGGATCTGGTAGATGCGGAATGGCACACAGATCCTGCGATCACTGTTGTGATGGCAACCAAGGGCTATCCGGGTTCCTATGAGAAACTGAGCGAGATTAAAGGCCTGACTGAAGCTGCAGCTGACCCGGACGTGGAGATTTTCCATGCGGGTACGGTTTCTGCTGATGACAAATTGCTGTCAAATGGCGGGCGTGTTCTGAACATCACAGCACGGGCGGCGACTGTTTCTCAAGCGCGTGAAAAAGCATATGCGGCCGTTGAGAACATCGACTGGCCGGGTGGGTTCTACCGCAAAGATATCGGCTGGCGCGCTGTTGAGCGTGAGCAGCAGGACTAAGCGGTTCTTTACCTAATAACCTGAGTTTACAGAGAGCGGCTTTTCGAGCCGCTCTTTTTTTCCGACTTTTTTGTGCCGACTGATGTCATTGCCAAAAAAAACCTCCGAAGCAAGCTTCGGAGGAGTTAAATTTATCTACACTTTCAGTTGGACAACGACAGCCTGTGCCCAACCAACAGATCAAATTGATAAACTACCACAAACAACTGCACGAGGCGAAAAGTTGCCATGCAGGAGCTAAAGTGCAACCTCTAGCAATTTTGATTATGCATAAATGCACAACTCATAACAATGGGGGATTTTCCCTTACCCCTTAAAGTTGCGACGACCTAGGGCGAAAGCAACTGAAAGGTCATAGCACGAGCAACGGCATGCGTACGGTTCGTCACTCGCAGCTTTTTGCAGGCCCGTTTGATGTGATGTTCTACGGTTTTCTCTGAGAGATCCAGGATGTGGGCAATCTCTTTATTTGCCCTCCCCGCCGTCAACCACAGCAGACATTCATGCTCCCTCGGCGTGAACCCGAAAAACTCACTCAGGGTTTCAGGTTCTTGCGCGTAGGTATGGAAAAGTTGCACCGCACCTTTCAGGATCGGATACTTTGCCGTCATCTGTGCATCAAAGCCGAGCTGTGTCCGTTCACAGGAGGCAAAGCTGGCACCGCCGACCAAATGCTTGTTGGAGCAGTCCACCGGGATGGTCACCCCAAACTTCAACCCCGCTGAGCGGACATCATGGAAGAAGTCTTCATCAATCTTCCCAGTTGGTCTGACGGTGTAATCCGTCCAGAGCTGATCCGCTTTCTTGCCGCTGAGCAGGTGATCCATACCGGGATCTTTGAAGTAGTAATGATGGCTGTTGTAATGATCGACCCAATCATCTGCGTGATTTGACAAGCAAATCGGCTGCCGGTCTTCTACACGGCCTTCGATTTTGGGAACGATGATGTAGGCGCCCTTTTCAAACCCCAGCTTTTCAGCAAAACTGGTAAGTTCTTCCCAGCGGCTTTGCAGGGACGAACAGTTCCATAGGTCTTGAGAAAATTGCAGTAGGTTTCGATCAAAGCCTGCCGGATAACCCATGGAATAGTTCATCATTTACACCGCAAGATTGGAGCCTTGCTTCATATCAACCAGCCAAGCTGTGTGCTTAACTGCCACCAAATCAATTGATATGTTTGCCCCAGTGCCCATCTATTGTTTATCTAGGTTCGTCATTCGTGATTATCACGGTATTTCTCTCGGTTTTCAATTGGAAAGCAAGCGAGAGCACCTATATTTTTAATGAGAGTTATTAAAGGATCAGGCTTTCAATGAGCACTCCCAAGATTGGCCTTGCCCTTGGTGGCGGAGGCGCCCGTGGTCTCTCCCATATCCCGGTTTTACAAGCTCTTGATGACATGGGCATCACACCTCATGCCATAACCGGTACCTCCATCGGCGCTTTGATTGGTGCAGGATATGCAGGTGGCGTGAGCGGAGACGAGCTTGAGGCGTATACTCTTGAGACACTTGGTGAGTGGAAGAAGGTGCTTAGCAAGTTGGTTGAAGTGAGCATGCCCAAGCGCTTTGCAGACCTGCTTGGTGGTAAGTCCAGCATTGGTCAGTTTGATTCCAAACGTGTGCTGGAAGTCTTTGTGGGGGATGTGCTCAAAACCGACTTCTCTGAGCTTTCCATCCCGTTTCAAGCAATTGCCGCGGATTACTACAAGGCAGAGGAAGTGCGGTTTTCAGAAGGTAATCTGGTGGATGCGGTCTCAGCCAGTATCGCTATTCCGTTTGTCTTCCGGCCTGTGCACCTAAACGATACCGTTCTCATTGATGGCGGTGTCGTAAACCCGCTGCCTTTTGATGCACTACCGAGCGATTGTGACATGGTGATTGCGGTGGATGTAGTCGGCACGCCCAAAAGAAGTAAAAAACGCGATTTTCCCAGTGCAACTGAAAGCGTGTTTGGGGCGACCCAGATCCTCATGCAGACCATTTCTCAGGAAAAGTTGAAGATACGCGCACCTGATCTTTCAATCTTCCCAAACATTAAACAATATCAAGTGCTTGATTTTTTGAAGGCGCGAGAAATATTGGAGGATAGCGCCGGGCTTCGTGATGAGGTAAAGGTTGAACTTGACCAAAAGATCGAGAACTACCTAATCTCTTGATAAGAAGAATAGAAAGAAGTGGAGTCTGGGTTGTCTATTCTGGACCCTGAGTGGCAGACACCGATTGCTGAAGGCAGAAAACTTCCTCCAGAAGTCCCGGTTGCGGTGACGCTGAATGGAGAAGGCTTTGCTGTGTTTATGGCCACGCCCAGAGATCTGGAAGACTTTGCCGTTGGCTTCGCTATCAGCGAGTCGATTGTATCCTCCATCAGTGATGTGCACTCGATCAACCTGAATGAACACGGCGAGGAAGGCATCAGCGTCAATCTGGATATTGAAGATGAGTTGTTCTTCACCGCTTTGAAGCGCAAGCGCCTGCTGACCGGAACGTCTGGCTGTGGCCTGTGCGGTCTTGATAGCATTCGTGCCGCCTTACGCGCCCTCACCCCGCTTGCCCAGCAACCTGCTCCAAAAACCGAGAGCATTGGGGCGATGTTTGAAGCGATGCAATCCAAGCAAACGCTCAATGGCATTTATGGCGGCGGCTTGCATGCGGCTGCGGTGTGTTGTGGTGATAAACTACTGGCGGTGCGTGAAGATATTGGCCGACATAACGCCATGGACAAAGCGCTTGGTGCTGGTGTGCGCAGTGGTGAACCGGTTGATCTGGTCATCACAACGAGCCGGTGCAGCTCTGATCTGGTGCAAAAAGCCGTCAGTGCCCGAGTGGGAACGCTTGCCGTGATGGCAACGCCCAGCGATCTGGCTGTCAAGCTAGCACAAGAGAATTGTTTAAATCTGTTTAGTTGCAACCGTGGATACAGCTTCACACGCTACAGCTAGCGACTCATCAAGTTCGTGGGCGTTTTAAGAGCCTGAGGAGTCCGGCGTGTCCGACACTATTATTGCAAAGAAATCAACAGCTCCCGCTGGTGGCTGGGGTGCCGTGTGGAGCTGTGGTCAGGCTCTGTTGCAAAACACGTCGCTTACTTCAGGAATCCAGACAGTTTTGAAAACCAACCAGCCTGAAGGTTTTATTGGTCCTGGCTGTGCGTGGGTTGACCCTGAAAAGACCTCGTCCATCGAGTTTTGTGAAAACGGCGTCAAAGCCGTGGCCACCGAGATGACAGATAAGAGGGTTACAGACTCTTTCTTTCAGGAATACACGGTTTCTGAACTGCAGACTTTTTCCGACATTGACCTTGAGGATCAGGGTCGTCTGACAGCGCCGCTGCGCTATAACAGAATAACGGACCGCTATAACGAGATCAGTTGGGCTGAAGCTTTCAAGGAGATTGGTGCAGAACTGCGGGGCATCAAAGATCCCAAAGAGGTCGTGTTTTACACCTCCGGTCATGCGAGCAACGAGGCCGCCTTCCTTTACCAGTTGTTTGGGCGTGTTTATGGCTCCACCAACTTCCCGTCCAGCTCCAACATGTGCCACGAAGCCAGCGGAATTGCGCTTGAAGAAGCGATAGGCAGCCGTTTAGCCACTGTTCGTCTGGAAGACTTCTCCAAAGCGGATGCCATCTTTGTTTTTGGCCACAATCCGGGCTCGACTGACCCGCGTATGTTGCCGGTGTTACGTGCAGCCACCCAGCGCGGCGCACATGTGATCTCCTTTAACCCGCTTAAAGAGCGCGGACTGGAGCGCTACGCAGACCCCAAGAACCAGTTGGAGATGATGCGGTTTGGTTCCGCACCTGTTGCGAGCCATTTCTTCACCCCGAAGCTGGGCGGTGACATGGCGGCTGTACGCGGCATGGTGAAGACCATTCTGGCGTGGGACTATGAGCGCATACTCACCCATAGCCATATTGACCGGGTGTTTATTGAAGAGAACTGCAACGGGTTTGAGAGCTATGAGAAAGCGCTTGAACTGACGCCTTGGAAAGAGATTGAAGACCAGTCTGGCCTCTCCCGCGACGAGATTGAAAGAGCAGCTGCGATTTATGTGCAGGCAGATCGCCCGATCATCACGTGGGGCACAGGGATCAGCCAGCACAAACACTCTGTTGCAACAATCCGCGAGATGATGAACCTGCTGTTTATTCGCGGAAACGTTGGCAAGCGGGGGGCTGGAGCTTGCCCTATGCCGGGCCATGCGAACACGCAGGGTATTCGCCGTATGGGCATTACCTCTGACCCTTCTGAGGAATTTCTCACCTCTTTGCAGCAAGCCTTTGAGTTTGAACCGCCGATGGATGCCGGTGTTGATGCTGTTGAATCCATCAAGATGATGAATGAGGGCAAGCTGCGGGTCTTTATGAGCCTTGGAGGCAATTTTACCCGCTCTGCGCCGGACACAAACCTGACAGAAGAAGCCATACGCAAATGTCGCCTGACGGTGAGCATAGCAACCAAGCTGAACCGCAGTCATCTGATGACAGGTGCCCTCTCCTATATTCTGCCTAGCCTGGGCCGCACTGAATACGACGACCAGCGTTCTGGTGAGCAGATGGTCACTGTGGAGGATTCACTCTCCAGAATCCATGGATCTACTGGAGTAAATCCGCCAGCCTCTGATCTTTTGATGTCAGAACCTGCGATTATTGCCGGACTGGCCAGAGCGACCGTTGGCAACAAGGTGGTCAACTGGACGCATTACATTGAGAATTACGATCGCATTCGGGAAAAGATTGAGGAAGTGCTGCCTGAGTTTGCCGGATTTAATGGTCAGGTGCGTACCCCAGGCGGATTTTATCTGAGTAACCCAATTGCTGATCGCAGATGGGCAACAAAGTCCGGCAAAGCGGAGTTCTCCGGCTACTCTCTTCCACTTGCGACTTCAGCACAGCAAACTTCCAGAGCCCCCAAACTCACGTTCACCTTACAGAGCCTGCGCTCCAACGATCAGTTCAATACCACCGTTTACACACTCAACGACCGTTACCGAGGAATCTCTGGTGGACGCAAAGTGGTGTTCATGAACCCGATCGACATGCGACGAGCGGGCGTTTCCAAGGGGGAAAAGGTTGATATCGGGACGGTGAGCGAAGATGGACGCAATCGGCGTGCCCTCGATTTTCAGGTGGTGCCCTATGACATGCCACAGGGCTGCATCGCCTCATACTTCCCGGAGGTGAATGTCCTCGTACCAGTTTACTCCGTAGGCGACCAATCCGGCACCCCGACTAGCAAGGCTATTCCCGTGTCACTGTCTAAGTCTCGCAGGCGTTCTTGATTTCGCTGTTTTGAGAGAGGCACGAGATGTCGGGTGGAGGAGTGATTTCATCTTGAAAGAAACTGCCTGACATCGGAGTTTGCTAGCACCAGCTTTAATTTTTGGGTGCCAGGTGTACAACTATGTCGATGCTCGTCACCTTATAGCCTTCTGGGGGATCGGCAAACTTTGCGAGTGATAGCTTCTGATCAGGACAATCCATGATGCGATTTTCAGTGGGAACATAGAAATGGCGATGATCGCCAATATCCGTGTCATACCACACCTTATCTGCAGAGACTGCAATGCGCCGGATGAGATTATGCTGCTCAAAATCGCGTAGTGCATTGTAGATTGTGGCAAGAGACAGGTGCTTGCCGTTTGCGAGAAGCTCTGCATACAGCATGGCAGCATCTATATGCCGATGGCCACCAGAAAATAAATGCTCTGCAATGAGGCACCTTTGCTTTGTGAAACGCAATCCAGCACTTCGAAATTTAGTAGGTAAGTCGATTGAGGTATCTGCAGCTGTATTTGTCGACATAAGATGCCTTCCTTGATGGTCTGCGCAAAGTCGGGCTTATTACGTCCTCAACAGTCGAAGTCTTCGAGCTGAGTTTCACTAGAAACAAACTTATTGCAATTAAGAAGCATTCGCAACTAGAAATCAAAACTTCAAATTCAACAAGTAGCGTCGAGGGACGAACGATCATAATCCCTCGCTTGGCGGTCCCATCAAGGACTGAGACAATTCGTTTAGATGATGCCGCTACTCGAATAAAATTTACTAGGTGGCTGTAAGCCTCATCCCGTAGCTTCCAGCCATAAAACACGATCATGTGAAAATAATTTATATGTAGTCAGAATATTTCCATAGTTAAATAAATAAACTCCGGTAGGGGAAAGGCTCTATTTCTTCAGCTTGGAGTTTATGTTGGGCTTCTGTTGCATTTAACTTTATGTCCCCCAAGTCGAATTAGTTTCACAAGAAGGATAATGATTTGCGTAGTTTGTTTCTGGCCTCAGCTCTAATACTTGGAAGTTTGTATCCCGCCATGGCTCAAGATATTATCAAGGTCAACACCAACAAGGCAGTGCAAGAGACTATGGACGCACTGGAGGCTACTGCTCAAAAGGCAGGGGCAACAATATTTGCTCGTGTTGATCATGCAGCGGGAGCCGAAAAAGTTGGCATGTCCATTCCAGCGAACCAGTTGCTGATTTTCGGTAATCCGGCTCTTGGCACACCTGCGATGGAGATCGATCCACGGGCAGGTCTATTCCTGCCACTCAAAGTGCAGGTCTATGAGGATTCCGAGGGGCAGGTCTGGTTGGCTTATGAAGATCCGAAGGAAACAATGAAGGATCTGGATAATGTCGATAAGTCTCCGGTAATCGAAAAAATGCGCGGTGTGTTAGCGAAGCTGACCTCCAAAGCTGCCAAATAGTCGAGACTTCACGTCAAAAACTTCAGTCTATTCCAGGGTCTGTAGAACGACCCTGGATATGTAAAAATGGCCATCTACGTCGAACCTATAGGTACTTGTTGACTCAGTGATTGCTGATAGCGAACACAATCAGAACCGACTGGTGTTTCTCCAAAGCAAACTGGCAAGAACCAGCTCCAGCTTACCCGAACTAAGCCTGCTTGTAGTTTAGGATGCCAATACCATCTCCCCCAATCATCTTCCTAATGGATGTTCAGATGACGCTCATCTCCGTCGCAAATGAGGACGGAGCCTCCCTGATCGCATTCCATCATCTTTTTGGCCAATGCCAGAGCTCCATAAAGGTTTGCACCTGTTGAGCCGCCACATTTGCGCAGGATTACACTTTTCAGCCATCACGACATCTCTAAAGATTGCATCCCCTCTTCCTTCCCAAAAAGGGGAACATGCTTGAGACCGTGACACTCTCAATATTCCGGGGCCAAAAGAGGTGATGTTGACAAATGGCTTTATGTACATAAAGTATAGTTATTATATTTAAGTCATAAAGGAAAAATTATGTCGTTTAATTCGCTGCAAAATATAATCTCGCAGGTTCGCATTGGTCTGTGTTGCCTCGTTGGCTTTCGCGAGTATTGTCTCGGCAGAGCCATTTCAACAGGTGACTATTGGCGTGCCTGTGCCTTCCTTGGCAGAAGCAGAGGCGTGGTATACGAACTTTCTTGGCCCAGACACTGAAGTAATCAGACCAGTTCCCGGCATCGTGGAGTTCAAGGTTGCGCCGGGAGTTTGGCTTCAAATCTTTGAAGCGGATGACGCACAATCAAGTGGCACCATCCTTCGCTTTCTAGTGGAGGAGATGGCAGCTGCTCAAAAAGTACGATCTGAGTTGAATATCGACACTGGTGAAGCAGTCGAAATACCAGAGGTCGTTACATATTCGGAGTTTGCCGATCCTTCTGGCAATGCATTAGGTTTCTATGATCTGCCTTGATGGTGCAGACGGCAACCATATTGTCGTCGGTTCGAGACCCACACAGTCTGTGACCAGTTGGAACAGACTGTCCTACCTGACAAGCACGCTAAATGCTGTCTATTTCGGCGAAGTCGATGAGCTTGTGCATGTAGGGTAAGAGATCCAGATTTTTACTGGCCACCCAATCGTCATTGTAAAGGGTGTCCAGATACCGCTCTCCGCTGTCGCAGATGAGAGTGACGATGGAGCCTTCCTGGTCGTTTTCCATCATCTCCTTGGCCAATGCGAGAGCTCCATACAGGTTTGTGCCTGTTGAGCCGCCGCACTTGCGCAGGATCACGCCTTCCAGCCATCTGATTGTCGCGATACTCGCCGCATCTGGTATGTCGATCATTCTGTCTATGACATCCGGCATGAAGGATGGTTCTACTCTCGGTCTGCCGATCCCCTCAATCAGCGAGGGTCTGTTCCTGACGATGCTTTTGTCTCTGTTTCGGTAATACTCATGAAACACCGAATTTTCAGGATCCACCACACAGAGCTGTGTTTTGGAGTAGTCCTCAGTATGGAGCCGGATGTATCGACCAAGGGTTGCCGTTGTCCCGCCTGTTCCAGCACTCATGACTATCCATTTGGGTGCCGGGAAGCGTTCCAGTTCCATTTGGGAGAACAGGCTTTGCGCGATATTGTTGTTACCGCGCCAATCGGTTGCGCGCTCCGCATAGGTGAATTGGTCCACATAATGGCCGCCCAGTTCTTTCGCCAGTCGCGCCGCTTCCTTATAGATCTGATAGGGCTCAACCAAATGCACCTCACCGCCCAGCGCTTCGATCTCTCTTATCTTGCCTGTTGCAGTTGCCTTGGGAGCGATTGCGACGAAAGGATTTCCGATCAGCCGTGCAAAATACGCTTCTGAGATCGCCGTTGAGCCTGAAGAGGATTCTACAATTGGTGTCCCTTCCCGGATCCAGCCGTTGCAGATGCCATATAAGAAGAGCGAGCGTGCCAACCTGTGTTTGAGACTTCCGCTTGGGTGGGTGCTTTCGTCTTTCAGGTAAAGATCAATCCCAGCCCTTGTGAGTTTGGGAATGTTTAGTTTGATCAGGTGCGTGTCAGCCGAGCGATTGTAGTCCGCCTCAATGTTCTGGATCGCCTGCAGCGCCCATGCTCTGCCTGAGGGGTTTCTGTGATTGGTGTGGCTGTTAAACTCCAGCATGGAACCACCTGATCTACCTTTACCACGGTGCCCTGCTTGTGACGCACCTCTTCTGCCCGATTATATCGGCTGCACGACTAATGGCATGGGCTGATCGTTGCCGTATGAAACAGAGAGTAAAGCCGCTGATGAAAATGAGAGAGTTTCAGAAAGAACTCACAGCTGCACGAATTTAGCCGTGGCTCGTCATGGAAGCACGGTACTGGGCTCTGTAGTCAGAGGGTGTCAGGCCGAAGTGTTTTTTGAAGAGGTTGGTGAAGGATGAGGCGTTCTCATAGCCAATCTGGAAGGCGATGGTTGCGATGGATTGGTCTGTTGATCTGAGCAGGGCCAGTGCTTTGTCCAGACGCATCTCCAGCTGGAGTTGTTTTGGGGATTTGCCGTAGGAGGCTTTGAGTTTCTTTTGCAGGCTGCTGACTGAATAGCCGCCCTCTTTCGCGATATCCGAGATCTTGTTGTGAGTGGGCAGCTGCTCTTTTACGCTCTGCAATCGCTGTGTGATTGCGTTTTGGTCGATGAAATCTGTGGTTCGGCCTGTTGCCAGTTCAAGGGCTGTGTTCAGGATGGAGGCAGCGCCGTTTGCATCTACTTCAAACGTATCCGTGAGCGAGGCGACGAAGTTGAGGTACTTCAGTGCGAGCGGTGAGAGCTCCTGATGGCTGTCGTTTGCGTTGCGGAAGAACTGAGAGATGGCCGCTCTGTCGCTGACATCGATGATCAGGAAGCGGCTGCCGGAGGTGGTTTCGCTGTCGTGCAGGGTTTCTGGCGCTATGAGGCCGACGGAACCGACTGTCAGTTGCTTGAAGTGGCCGCCAATTTCAATCTGCATTTCGCCCTTTAACGGAACAACAGCCTGCGCGAACGCGTGGTGGTGTCCGAGTTCCAGCCGGTCATATTCACGGATGACAGCTTGATAGGGCATGACTTCGTTCCAGATCTCCACTCTTGGTCCAAAAGCTTGTTTAAGAGGACTGCTTGCTCAGGGATACCGCGGTTTTTCGAAAATCTCAAAAAGAAAATCTATTTCCTGTTTTGCCTAATTCTAATATGCAGGAAATGAGGCAGGATCTGGTCGGTTTCGTTGGAACCTCCAGCGATGTGATGGCCTCAGTCTTCAAGCGGAATTTTAAATGCTACAGAACCAAACAGCTGGCAAGGTCAGCGCTGCGACTTCCATCGGGAGTATCTCCATTGTTTTGTGGGGCACGCTTGCTGTGCTGACCAAGCTGACCGGTGATCAGTTTCCGCCGTTCCAGCTGCTGGCCATGACGTTTACGGTAGCGACACTCACACTCTCCGGCAAGCTGTTGACGGGAAAGGCTAATGTGCGTTCTGCCTTCAAGCTGCCTCTGTCCGGCTGGTTGCTTGGTGTTGGCGGATTGTTTGGTTTCCATGCGCTGTACTTTGTTGCTTTGCAGAATGCGCCTGCTGTTGAAGCGGGACTGATCGCCTACATCTGGCCGCTGCTCATTGTATTGTTCTCTGCCCTGTTGCCGGGAGAAACCATTACAAGGTGGCATGTTGGCGGCGCTCTTGTCGCTCTTGCTGGGTATTGGGTTTTGCTTGGCTGGGACAATTCTGCAGGCAATCTGCAGTGGGAGTACGTTGTTGGCTATGTGGCGGCGGCGGGTTGTGCGTTGATCTGGTCCAGCTATTCTGTTTTGAGCCGACTGATCAAGACCACCTCTTCCGATGCGGTGATCGGCTATTGTGCTTTAACTGCCGTGTTTGGCTGGCTCGCGCATTTCCTCTGGGAGACCACAGCTGTCCCTCAGGACCTCACCCAAATTATCGCTGTGATTGGCCTGGGGTTGGGACCAGTGGGCATTGCCTTTTACACGTGGGACTTTGGCGTGAAGCACGGCAACGTACAACTGCTCGGCGTCCTCGCCTACGGTGCGCCTTTGATCTCAACGCTTCTGCTGATCGTGTTTGGCGAAGGCACCCTTGCCGCTAACATCGTAATCGCAGCACTGGCGATTGCAGGCGGGTCCTTGATCGCGGCGAAGAGAGTGGCTTAGGAGTAACAGTGAGGCAGAAGCCTCACTGATTTTTCATCTTGGCGAGGAACTCTGAAGCTTCTTGCTTTGCCTCATTAAACTCCTGCAACGTGAGGTGTTGCGCTATTTTGTTCATATTTTGCAAAGCTGCATCGCTCTCGCCTTCTGCCGCGATTAGGTACCACACATAAGCGCGCTGAAAATCCTGCGGCACTACTTCTCCTGCAACAAACAAAGTACCGAGATTATTTTGAGCTTTTGCATGGCCGCGCTCCGCAGCAAGCAACCACATTTTTTTTGCTTTTGCATCACTTTGAGAGACACCTTCGCCATCAGAAAATGAGTTCCCCAAATTGAAAAGCGCTTCGCTATGGCCTTGGTCAGCTGCAAGCAGGTACCATTCGTTTGCTTTGGAATGATCTTTAAGCACGCCATTCCCGTTATCATACATCATGCCAACATGAAATTGCGCTTCTGCAAAACCTTGATCTGCCGAAAGACGAAACCAATCAATCGCTTTAGCATAATCTTTAGCCTCCCCCTTGCCAGACAGATACTTATTGCCAAGGGCAAACTGGGCATTCATATTCCCTTGCTCAGCAGCAAGACGCCACCATTTTATAGCTTCGGCGTCACTTTGTGGCACACCTTCACCATGGTCATACATCGCGCCAAGGTTCACTTGCGCTTCAGCATACCCCTTGTTAGCAGCAAGAATGTACCATTTGATCGCTTCTTTATCGTCCTCAGATACCCCCTTACCATAATCGTAAAGCATCCCAAGATTGTATTGCGCAACAGTATCTCCTTGTTCCGCTGCTAGAGACCAAAACTCTTTTGCTAATGCTAGATCCTGTGAGACACCTTTTCCCGAATAGTACATAATTCCTAAGTTGTACTGGGCTAGTGCCTCGCCTGCGTCAGCCGCTAGGCGGTACCATTTTATTGCCTCACCATAATCTAACGGCACACCTTGACCGGCTTCATACAGGTTACCAAGATTGATCAGTGCAAAAGGATAGTCTTGTTTGGCAGCTAGTCGATACCATTCAATCGCTTGTCTATAATCTTGCAGCACACCTTGTCCATAATTGTACATAGCACCCAAGTTATACTGCGCACCTGCGTTGTCTTGAGCAGCGGCCAAACGATACCACTTTAGTGCTTCAGCATCGTCCTTTTGGACTCCCTCACCATTTACATAAATGTTGCCAAGTCTCAGCTGCGCTTTAGCATCACCTGCTTTTGCTAAATCCAAAATGGCTTCAAAATCGCTGGCAAACGCCAAAGAAGAGTAGATGCATCCGATAGCAAGGAGCCAAACTCGCATTGCAATTTTTAGATAACGAAATCGCATATTTCTAATTCTCAACTCTTCAATTGGCAGATCAAAACATTTCTCAGTTTAAGCGCCCCAACACCTCAATCCCGCTTCCCCTGAAAGAACGTCTTCAGCATGGCGGCGGAATCTGTTTCGGCGAGGCCGGAGTAGACGTCGGGGGTGTGGTGGCAGGTTGGGGAGGAGTAGAAGCGGACGCCGTGGTCTACGCCGCCGCCTTTGGCATCCCCTGCCCCATAATAGAGCCTGCGGATGCGAGCGAAGGAGATGGCCGCGGCACACATTGGGCATGGTTCCAGCGTGACGTAGAGGTCACAGCCTTCCAACCGCTGGGAGCTGAGCTGCTTTCCGGCTTCGCGAATGGCCAGCACTTCTGCGTGGGCGGTGGGGTCATTCAGCTCCAATGTGCGGTTGCCCGCAGAGGATAAGACACTTCCATCTTTTACAACAACACAGCCAATGGGGACTTCGCCGCGCATTTCTGCTGCGCGCGCTTCCTCCAATGCCAGATCCATAAAAGTAGAGTTCAATGTGGGCGTCTTCATGGGGGCCAAGCTAGTGCGTATTGCTAAAAAGTGGAAGCAGGTTTTGGATAAAGACACGCAAAAACAAGAGATAAAGCGGTTTAACAAGCGCCAGCCCTATGCAAAGCGCAAATGTCCAGATCACTCAAGCTGTCATCATTTATGAAAGTGTTAGGTGAGTCTGAGCCAACAAAATCAGAAAAAAATTCGAGAGTCTGCTTTTGCCCCTTTGCCAACTGGCGCCTCTTAGGTTATGACCGGAGCAGAGCACGCCCGCGTTTTGAATGCATCCACGCGTCGCGCTCCGTTTTCTTATTATGAGTGAATTCTTATCGTCTGGTTCTCTGCAATCAAACGGAATGCACTCTAGAGCACGTCGCGTTCATTAGCATTCACGCATCGTGCTCTGACATCTTTGGTGAGCGAATTCTTCTCGTTTGATTGGATCCAATCAAACGGAACGCGCTCTAACGACATTCGAATATTGTGTGGCATCTGGCAGACTGCTGGGCAGCCAAGGCGGTGACGCCTATGCGAGCTCATCCAGTGTATCTGATCAGAGTGTAGAAAGTTAAAGGCCCCGGTTCGCCGGGCAAGAGCCAATGAAAAACAGCGGTAAAAAACCATCTAGCTCCCCCCGCAAATCTGGCGAGCAGACCAAAAAATCCTCCGGCGACAAAAAACCAAATCAGACAGTCACCGTTGCAGGCGAACGTATTGCCAAGGCAATGGCACGTGCTGGTCTGTGCTCTCGCCGTGATGCAGAAACATGGATTGAAGCTGGCCGTGTCAGCGTCAACGGCACCGTGCTGGAAACACCAGCTTTTACCGTTACCCAAAAAGACAAGGTTGTCGTTGATGGCAAACCTCTGCCAACCCGTGAGCGGACGCGCCTCTGGCTGTTCCACAAACCACGTGGCACGGTAACCACGAATAAAGACCCTGAGGGTCGTAAAACTGTTTTTGACATCCTGCCTGCTGACATGCCACGCGTTGTGACTGTTGGCCGCCTGGACATCAACACCGAAGGTTTGCTGCTGCTGACCAATGATGGTGGCCTTTCCCGCGTGATTGAGTTGCCTGCAACTGGCTGGCTGCGCCGCTACCGCGTGCGCGCCTACGGCAAGGTGACTCAAGAGCAGCTGGATGCCCTGAAAGACGGTGTTGCCATTGACGGTGTTCTTTATGGCGCTATTGAAGCGACACTGGACACTGAAAAAGGCGACAACGTTTGGCTGACCATTGGCCTGCGTGAAGGCAAGAACCGCGAAGTTAAGCGGATTCTTGAGCACCTTGATCTTTCCGTGAACCGCTTGATCCGCATTTCCTTTGGTCCGTTCCAGCTGGGCGACCTTGGTGACAGTGAACTGCAGGAAATCCGTGGCCGTGTGCTTCAAGACCAGCTGGGCGAGCGCCTTGTTACTGAAGCTGACCTGGACTTTGACGCCCCTATCGTCAACCAGATGGATACCCGGACCAGCAAACAAGCCGAACTGAAGAAGAGAAAGAAATCTTCCGGTGGTGCCGGTGGTGGCTGGATCAGCGCAAAAGATGCTGCTGCTGTTCTTGCTAAGAACAAGAGTAAGCCACTGCGCCATGGCAGCGACCAGAAAGATAGTGGTGGTGAACGCTCTGAGCAGAACCCGTTTGGTGACCGTAAGCGCGTTGGTGTGAAACCAACCTTTGGTGACCGTAAGCCTTCTGAAGACCGTGGTGAGCGTAAATCCTTTGGCGATCGTGACCGTGGTGAGCGTAAGTCATTCGGCGACCGTGATCGTGACCGTGGCGACCGCAAGCCATTTGGTGATCGTGACCGCGGCGACCGCAAATCATTCGGTGATCGTGACCGTCAGGCTGGACCTTCCCGCTTTGGCAGCAACGAGCGTGGTGGTTACAGCAAGCCGCGCCGCGTGTTCAGCGCAGACGGCAGCGTAGATACATACACTCCAAGTTTTGACGAGGACGAAGGCAGAACCGCTGCGAAGCGTAAGCCGGAAGAGCGTCGTTTTGGCACCCGCACCAAACGTGGTGACTTCGATCTGGCTCATGGTGGCACAAAACGTTCAGCTGAGGCAGATGCTCCAAAACGTGACGGTGGTCGCGGTGGTGACTTTAACCCTGCAGACAATGCGCGTTATTCTGGCGATACCGGTCCAACACCGGGTGAGCGCCGCTTCTCCAACCGTCGCTCCCGCGATGATGCGCCTTCTGATGAAAAGCGTGGTGGTTTCAATAAGGGACCACGTGGCGATAAGCGCGAAGGCGGTCGTGACGGCGAAAAGCGTGGCTTTAGCAAAGGTCCTCGCGAAGGTGGCCGTGATGGCGAAAAGCGCGGCTTCAGCAAAGGCCCTCGTGAAGGTGGCCGTGATGGCGGTAAGCCTGGCTTCAGCAAAGGCCCTCGTGAAGGTGGCCGTGACGGCGGTAAGC
>NZ_LMCK01000001.1:0-13194 GCF_001623165.1 Pseudovibrio sp. WM33 | reverse complement strand
TAACCCACCTAACCGGGTCAATTTTGCATGCCGATTCACAAGATAGAGATGCATCTCGGACTGGAAGAGCTTCTGGAGGCGATCACTCAAATTATGCGAAGTTCAAAACGTCAGCCTGCCTATCATATTGTCGATTGTGGTGCTTTGTTTTTGAAAGTGCTGGTGTCTTGCACAAAGGTGCGTGAGGAGAGCGAATAATCGCTTTGGCTCATTAAATCACAGGCCCATGCTATCGGCATCAAAACATCTATAGCCTGAAGATCGAGAGGGGATCGATATGGCGAGAGCACAGTTGAACTTGAGTATCCAGCCGTATCGCATGCTGAAGAGAGCTGATGCGGCTTCCTATTGCGGTCTAAGTGCAACCAGCTTCCTGGCCAACTGTCCGGTTCCCGCTGTTCTTCTTCCCGGAGGGCGTAAGGTCTGGGACGTCAAGGATCTGGATCGCTGGATTGAAGGCTTAAAGGAAGATAGCCGTCCATCGGATGATGATCTCCTCAATCAGCTGGGGGCTTGAAATGACGATAATCCGAGTCAAAGGCTTCAAGATCTTCAATGACCAGCATGGCAAGCTGCGGTGTTATCATCGCAAGACTGGTGAACCAATCAATCTGGAAAAAGCGCCAATTGGCAGTGCTGCTTTTCTGGCGGAATGCGAGCGACTGACAAGCTTGATGTCCGTGGCTGATACCAGCAGGCCGGGCACGCTTGGCAATCTGATTGACAAGTATCGCGCCAGCTCTGCCTTTCTTGAACTAGCTGATCGCACCAAGTCGGACTACCAGAAGGTCTTTGATTATCTGGCACCAATCCACAACACACCCCTCACCCGCTTTACCTCGCCCTTCATTGTCAAACTCAGAGATAAAGCAGACGAACAGCGTAAGCGGCGTTTTGCCAACTATGTTAAGCAGGTGCTTTCTGTTTTGTTTTCTTGGGGCAAGGAGCGTGGGTTCGTCAAAGAAAACACTGCCCTTGGGGTTAAATCCATCCGCAAACCTAAGAACGCTCCAATCGCCAATAGGCCCTGGACAGATGACGAGCGCAGGATCGTTTTAAAACACGCCCCGGCTCACATGGTCCCTGCCCTTACCTTAATGATGTATACAGGGCTTGGCCCACAAGACGCGCTTACGCTTTCCAAGCAGCAATACCAAAATGGTTTCATCTCAACACGGCGAGCCAAAACGGGGGCCCCGGTCTTTTGGCCTGTCATTACACCTTTGAAAGCAGCTCTTGATGATGCGCCAGAGCACGAAGCCCTAACGCTTTGTGCAAACTCCAGAGGGCAACCATGGACTGTCTCGGGGTTCAGAGCATCGTGGAGAAAGCTGCGCATCCAATTAGAAGACAAGAACCTGATTGAGCCAGGCCTTACTCTTTATGGTCTGCGACATACGGTGGCGACCATTTTGCGGGAGGTTGGGCTGAACGACAGAGACCTTGCTGCAGCGCTTGGACATGAGACAGAAGCGATGGCACGGCTTTATGCAAAAGGCGCTGATTTACGCAAAAGCATGTCGGATATTGCAGTCCGATTTGTGTGGGGGGGACTGTTATTCTGCACAGAGGTATAGGCGGGTAAAATTGAATGAACCCGTTGAAACTTCTCAATTATATCGTTTTGGATAGGGAAAAGCATTTTGCACAGTGTTGCGCAAAATATATTCAAAATGGGCGCTTAGGTGTGCATATAACGGTCAAAAATGAGCAAAAGAAAGTGGTACGTTTGAATTGGCTGGCTTCAAGGGCAGTTTAGCTGAAGCGGTGACCGCACCACACTACTTTGCCGATGATATGAAAATCTTCAAGATCAGAGCGTTTTAGCAGCTCGTCTTTGTGAATAGGATTTTGGCTGATCAGCTCAACATCGCCCTGAATTGTTGGGCGGAGGTACTTAACACGCGCCAAACCACCGTAGACAAAGGCATAGACGCCATCAGACAGTGTGTTGCGCTTTTTGTCGACCATCACTAGATCACCGTCGGCGATGAGCGGATCCATACTGTCACCGTCCGCAGTGAGGATAATCAAGCCGTCTGAACTGCTTCTGCCAAGTTTCCCGCCTAAAAATTCTTTAGTGAACGGAATATCTTCCACTCTCTCGATGCTATCGCCGTTCAAAGCACCGTTACCAGCGGCTAGGTGGACATCAACACGTGGGATGGTAATAAAATCAACCGCCTGTGCTTTATTTGGCTCGACATTTTGGACGCCTTCAATGAGCCATTCAATACTCACGTTAAATAACCTTGCAATTCTCAAGGCTTTGTCTGCACTCGGCATCCCGTCATTCAGATAATTTCTGAGCGCTCCAACCGATATCTCACATTTTTCTGCAAACTCTGCTCGACTGTCATCGCCCATAAGCTTTTTTAAGCGCTCAGAGAAGGTGCCATTGTTAGTCATTTGCAACAATGGCCTAACGGCCACCCTTTTATAAACAGAATACGCGCCTTATTAAGCCATTGTAAGCGCTATATAAAGCCAATAATCAGGTTAAAAATAACCATATCAAACAGTGGCAGGTTATATATAGCTTTAAATCGAGCTTTATTTAGCTATTCTATCTTCATTCGTTACCAACAAGTGCAAATCACCAAGGTGAGTCGCACGGTGAATAAAAAAGCGGCTGCTGCAACAGTCCGCTTTTAAGGAGATACAATGGCTAGACGCACACCCCAAATGAAGTGGGACAAGCATTCAATCAAGGCTGAGTTACACCGCAAAGAGTGGACGCTCACCGAAATCGCTGCCAGAGAAGGCATGCACCGTACCACGTTGACCAAGGCTCTGGATACCGGAACCGGACGTGGCGCGGAGCTTATCTCCAAATATCTCAATATTCCTTTGGAAGAGCTTTGGCCTAACCGGCGCAAGCGCTCTGCCCATGTCATCTACAATAGCGACAAACACGGCCCAAGCGCTAGTCAGAAAAACCGACCTCTCGCTGACACTCCACTTACCGAGGCAGAGGTGGCGGCATGAGAACGGCTCGCGCAACACGATGTGTTGCCCCGCGGTTTTATCGGCGCTTTGATTATCACGCGGGACAAGACAATCTCCTCAAAGACTTTGCCAGTGCGATTGCCCTTGGGATGTTCACCACTGCGTTTGTGTTTTGGGCTTGGGTGCTGTGCGTAGCAGTCGCGTCTTACAGAGTGGGATACCCACTATGAGAGCCCGCCGCTGCCAACATACTGACGATTTACTGAGCTGGCAGCCTCCACAGGTAGAGGCCCGTTTTGAACCAATGCGGGTTCGCTCGGCGACTCCTTCTGGCAAAGTCTGCCGGGCCTTGTCTGAGGCCATGAAAGAAGATGGTCGTAGCCGCGAGGAAATCGCAGCAGCCCTGTCTGAACATCTTGGAGAGCCCATCAGCAGGGACAGTCTGGATGCATGGGCAAGTGAAGCAAGGGAAGCCAGCAATATTGCCGGGTATCGCCTGATCGGCCTCGTTTCCGTTTTGAGATCAAAAGAACTGCTTAACGAGCTTCTGGCTCGCACTGACATGATTGTGGTGGACCGGAAGTATCGCCCTCTCATTGAACGGCAACTGATGGAAGAAGCGCAGACGCGCATCAAGAAAATGATCCAGAAAGTAGACAAAGAATGGAAGGGCTTGAAATGAGCGGAACAGTTCCAGCCCTATCGGATAACGGTACGAAGCGTGAATGGTTTACGGCTCGTGAGCTAGCGGATTTAAAACTTCCGGAGATCCCCCAGAGTGACCGCAAATCTGTGATCCGCTTCATCGACAGGCACGATTGGCAATCCTCTTCCCTCGCTCGAAAACGCAAAGGTCGAGGCGGTGGCTGGGAGTACCACATTGACTTACTACCAGAGCCAGCTCGTAAAGCGTTAGAAGCTCGGTTCAACATTGAGCGTCTTAACGCAGACGTGCCTGTTGTGCGGGTTAAAGCGCCTGTGACTTTGGCGGATGCTGACGGCGCACAACGTCGCGCTGCGGAAGCTCGTAAACAGATCTTGCAGATGGTGGAGCAGCTGGTCATGCGCGGCATGGCTTATGACAAAGCCGTATGTGGGCTCACGGCTAAAGTGAAAGTGCTCCTGAACCAAGAGGTTCTAACGCCGGATGAGGAGCAGTTACTTCAGTTGGTGCGCACGGCCAAGGACAAGGGAACGGGGATCTCCCGCCGTGCCATTTACAACTGGCGCAAGGCATTTAAGGACAGCGGCTTTGCTGGTCTCATTCCGGGCAAGCGCAAGCAGGATGCGCTTAACGCTGAGCGCTATGCCTGGGCACCGGGATTCCTCAAACTCTATGCCGATCCGCGCAAGCCAACCGTCGCGCTGGCGCTTGATCAGTACCGCGCCAGCCTTCCTGATCCTGCACAGGCCCCAAGTTACGACCAGGTCAAACGTTATCTGACCAAGCTGAAGAAGGCCGACCCGATTGCTGCCTATAAAGGCCGCGAAGGTCTGCTGGCGCTTAAGGCCCGCAAAGTCTATGTGAGCCGGTCAACTGAAGGGTTGGAACCAACCGACATCTATACGGCTGACGGCAAGACCTTTGACGCTTTTGTCGCACACCCATTTTCCGGCAATCCGATCCGCCCTGAGATCACCAGCATTTTGGACGTAGTGACCCGCAAATGCGTTGGTTATTCCATCGGACTGAATGAGAAGGCCTACGATGTTTCTGAAGCCCTGCGCAATGCCAGCATGGCAAGCGGTGTTGCTGCGATTTTCTACGTAGATAACGGTAAGGGCTACAAAAACCTGCTGCTGGATGAAGCTGCAGTAGGCATGCTGAGCCGCCTTGGCACACACAAAGAACACAGCATAGCCTACAACTCGCAGGCTCGCGGTATTATTGAACGGTTTAACGGATCAGTTTACACCCGCCTTGCCAAAACGCTGCCAAGCTATGCTGGTCGTGATCTGGACCGGGAAGCCGCGCTGAAGCTACACAAGAAAATCAAGAATGATCTTAAAGAAACCGGCGCATCCGAGTTACTCATCAGCTGGAACGAGTTCCTCAAAATTTTTGATGGAGCTTTGCAATACTACAATGATCGACCTCATTCAGCTCTACCACAGGTGCGTGGAAGCATCACCGGCAACACTCGCCATATGTCTCCCAATGAATATTGGGCTCAATTTGAATCTCACGGTTTCAAGGCCGTCACTCTTGCCAAGGAAGACAGTGACGACCTGTCTCGACCGGCAGTTCGCCGCAAGGTTTCACGCGGCCTCGTAACAATTGAAAAGAACCGCTACTTCGCGCTGGAGCTTGAACGTTATGACCGCCAGGAAGTCATGGTTTGTTATGACATGTTGGATGCAAGCCAAGTATGGGTGCGCGAGCTTGATTATGTGGACGGCATTGAAACCCCAGGTGCGTTGATCTGCACTGCCAAGTTTGAAGGCAACAGCCAAGCTTACTTCCCCAAACCGGTTATCGAAAGCGCCCGCGAGAAAAAAGCAAAGACAGCAGCCAAACGGCTGGAAGACAAGCTGCGCCGTGTCGAGCAAGAGCAGCGTCCGGGCTATCTCGTGGAGCATTCTGGCGAGCAGCCTATGGAAGTGTTTGCTTCGGCCCCCGGCTTTGAAGAGCGCGACGACGATCTTGTTTCAGTCGTGATGAAGTCGGCTCAGCCCGAAACCAACGTGGTTCACATGGCGGAACCAATTGAAGTTCAAGAACCGAAATCTCAACCCACAACCAAATCCGGCAGGCCAGTATTTAAGTCCAAGGAAGAGCTTGCTGTTTGGGTCCTGGATAATCCTGAAAAAATGACCGATCTGGACAAAAAAATCCTGTCGGACTGTGTGACCAACAGGACTTATCTGGACCTCTTTGAAGCGCTTGGTATCGACGCGGAGAGCCTTCGAACTCTCCTCCGTGCCGCTGCCTGACGCCCCTATAAACGCACTTAAGGAACTAACAGATGCGGAATGACTTTGTAAAGACCTCCAACGTGCAGCGCTTTTTTAACGCGCTGACTGCCCTGAATGAACGGGGCGCACAAGAGGCTTGCCTTGTGGTCGTGGACGGACTGCCGGGACTTGGCAAAACAACCACCTTAAGAAACTGGGTGGGCAAGACTGGCTCGATTTACCTGCGGGCCAAGAAAGAGTGGACGCCAAGCTGGTTTATGAATGAGCTTCTGGAGGCCTTGCGGGTACACCCACCTCATGCATTCCAGAAAAAGTACCGCAAGGCTCTTGAGGAGCTGGCCGGACGGCAAGCTTCTGCTGGGATTGAAAGCAAGGCGTTTGGGCTGGTGATTGATGAGGCAGACCACGTCTCCAGCAAATCAGCAATTTTGGAGACCATTCGCGACATCTCCGACATGATTGAGCTGCCAGTCATTTTGGTGGGCATGGGCAAGGTCAACGATAACCTAACACGCTTTCCGCAGGTTGCCTCCCGTGTTTCCCAAAAAGTTCGTTTCGAGAAATGCTCTGAAGACGATGTAAGGGCTTTGATCGACGGGCGCTGTGAAGTGCCGGTGGCTGATGACTTGCTTAAATTTATCCGCAAGGTTTCTGGCGGGTATAATCGCGAAATTTTAGAGGCCATTGCCAATATTGAGCGTCATGGATTGCTTAACCCTCCCGGTGAAGGCGGGCTGACTATGGCAGACATGGCCGGGGTGACCATCATCAATGACCGCTCCTCCAACCGTCCAATCACGGTGCCGGAGGTGCTGGCATGACGCTTCCTGGCGAAATCCCGACAACCTTGCTTTACAGCCTTGGAGATGGCGCTTGCCGGACCATGGATGAGCTGGACGCGCAGTTGGACCTGTCTCGCAGGCAGATCTCGAAAGGAGCAACTAAGCTGATCTTTCGCGGCTTGGCTGAGCGTGTGGAAGCCGGGTGCTACCAGCTCACAGAAGCAGGAACATGCGCGGTGAAAGGCAATGTGACTTTGACCAGTGGCCCGATCATGCCTGACAGAGGCAAGAGCAGAGCGCCACAACGCAGCACCTTGCGTCAGCGGGCTTGGAACATCATGCGTATGGGAGAGGCTTTTACTGTTCCCGATTTACTAATGGCAGCCCAAGAAGGCACAGAGAAAACGGCGGATAACAACCTGCACCGCTATATCAATGCTCTGGGCAGGCTTGGCTACCTACTCGAAATGCCGCGCCGTGCGGCTGGAACAAAGCTCACCTCCAACGGATTTAAGCGGTGGCGTCTTCTCAAAGATACTGGCCCAGTTGCACCGGTGTGGCGTCCGCAATCAAAGACGCTGTTTGACCATAACCTGGGCAATTCCGGGGAGGTCGTATCATGCAAATAGATGTACGCGGCCTCCTTGAAGAACAGGTGGCAACACTTGGAAGCAGACAAGCTGTTGCAGATGCTTTGGGCGTATCACGTACGGCAGTCAGTCTTTATCTGGCTGGAAAACTTGAGGCCAATGGTGGACGAGTAGACCGCTTTGAAAGCCGTGCCATTGAGCGGTTTTGTGACCGCGTGCTGTGCCCATACCTTGGGTCGGACATTAGCCGGGAAAACTGTCAGAGCAACTGTGATCGGGCCATACCAACCAGTGACCCGGCAGCCCTGCGCCATTGGGCAGCCTGTCAGCGCTGTTCCCTGAACGCCTCCCGAACAGGTCAGGAAACAGCATGCTAAGCGGTCTCCTGAAAGAGCTTCGCGTTCTGTTTCTGGCCTCACGCTGCAATGAGGTTATGGAGCCGGAAGCTCATGAGCTTTTCGCCCAGACATTGCTCAAGGGAACGGAATTGGCTGAGCAGTTGGAACGGCTTGCAAAAAGCAAGGTGACACCCCTGGAAGCCTCTCATTTCAACGACCCCAAAATTGCTGTGTTCCCAACCCTGAGCCGGGGCACAAAATGTATTCACAAAGGAATTGACCATGACACATGAAACAACCGCACGTCTTGACCCTGCCCAGTACTGGGAAGATCCGAAGGGAGGCATGATCCCGGTTTGCGCGATCAAGCCCGAGCATCAGGAAGAAGATGCGCTTGTTAAAAACGTAGTAGCCAAAGCCCGTGAGCTGCACAGCTTGCTGGGAACATTTAAAACCCACAGCATGGGAGAGGTTCAAGCGTTTCGCGAACTGATTGCCGAAAAGTATGGCGCTCAAAAAGGCGGCAAGAAAGGCAATATGACCTTGCGCAGTTTTGACGGCAAGCTGGAGCTACAAATTGCAATCTCTGAAAGCATCAGCTTTGGACCAGAGCTGGAAGCCGCCAAGGCACTGATTGACAGCTGTATTCATAAGTGGAGTGAGGGAGCGAATGCCAACCTTCAGGTGCTAGTAGATGATGCTTTCCAGGTCGATAAAGAGGGGCAAATCTCAACAGGGCGTATCCTCGGCTTGCGCCGTCATTCCATTGAGGACAATGAATGGCTAAAGGCCATGGACGCAATCTCTGATGCGGTGCGGGTGACTGGCTCAAAAACCTACCTTCGCCTTTATGAGCGCAACCCTGCAACTGGGCAGCGCACCCCAATTTCTCTTGATCTTGCAGCCGTCTAGGAGGCCCCCATGAGCAGTCAACAAATGGGATACGATCTGCGCCGTGAGCATGAGCGCTTGAAGATCATCAAGGAGTATTGGAGCAAACGCGGCCACCGGGTTGCGGGGCTCGTTAATGTCAATCACGAAGACGGCCCAACTCCACTTTACACCACAATCACTGATATGAAAAACGGGTGCCCCATCGGGCATCCAGCAAACGGGGTGGGAGGAAGATGATGAGGGAACAATTCAAAGACCATGTTGTAAAGGAAGCGCCTGTACGCTCTTTCGAGCTGCGCAATGCAAACGGTAGCAGTTGCTATTGGTTCAATGTGACCTGGACGCCGGGTGTCTTAACTTTGGCCGGTGATCTGGGCGATATGACGGTCACTCACTATCATGCAATGTCGACTTTTGAGGAGGCGGTTCATTGGATTGACGACATCGCCCTGAGCTATCTTTGTGAGAAGGCAAGCAGGCGCCGCTCTTATTCGCCGGAACTAACGACAAAGAGCATCATTCAGGACCTCAATGAGCCGGTACTTGACGAGATCCTGGGTGAAAAAGGCTGGGGGACAGACAAACGCTCAGGCGGTATCCGGAAAGAACTGCAGTACCTTGCGAAAGACGCCAAGGAAGAGTTTGAAAACAAATATGAAACAGCTCTTTCGGAGGGACTAGGAGAAGAAGAGGCAAGGATACGGGCTGAGGAAGCTGCCCGTTTGGTCCGTGAAGATGACCCTTATGATACGGCTTCAGCCTGGACGATTACGGAAAGCGAAACGTGCGATTACATTAACAATCTGAGTCCACTTGACCGTTTCCGCATCCCAGACCATTGGAAGAGATGGGCGCGGGCGTCCTGCTATATCCATGGTCATGAGCTGTTCGTTTGCGATGTGACTAAAGCATCGGAAAGGCGTCATCTGCGGGATGAAATCGAAAGCCGGTGCCAAGACAAACGCGAAACGTTGGAGCTTCTTGATGCGTTAGACCGCGATTATGAGGGCCTTCGGTATGAGTTCACAGGCCAGGATAAGTGGCATCATGACTGTCTGCTTTTTTGGGCTTCGGAAATGAAGCGTATGGACTATGTGGGCACGGACAAGGAGGCAGCCTGATGAGTCGGTATCTTGCTCAAATTCATATAGCGAAGAAGGATCTGGCGCTGGATGAGGACAGCTATCGGGCTGTCTTGAAGCGGATAGCCGGAAAAAGCAGCGCTAAGGATCTGAATGAAGCACAGCGCTTGTGCGTTGTTACCGAGTTTAAGCGCCTTGGCTGGGAACCCAAAAAGCAGGGTGGCGCGTTCCGCCCTGCATCCAGCAAGGGCTATGTGCGTAAGCTATACGCATTGGCAAAAAGTCTGGACGACCTAGGCTATTGGGAGGCGCCTTACAAGGAGGCTCTGCGGAGCTTTGTCAAAAAACGCAGTGATGTGGATGATCCGGAGTGGCTGACCTACGACCAGGCCACCCCTTTGATTGAAGCCCTGAAAAAGATCGAAGGGAGGTTATCGAGATGAAGCTATTTGCAGCGGCCAACTTCAAGCGCTTTCTCTGTTCCAGTTTCAAATACTATCACTACAAAGCTGTGCTCGTGCGGTTTTTTGATATCGCGAAGAAACTGTTTGCAAATGACCTGGTCAATCACAAGGTACCAATCAATCCATGCTGCGGAAGAGAACAATTGAAAGATGTGTTCGCTATTCCATTGAGCGTGATCAATCCGGTTATATTCAAGAACTTTTTCGATGGCGTCTTCCTGCCACGATTCCAGTTTGGCTTCGGCTTGCACTCCGGAAGCAAACAGCAGGGCGAAGAGGGTCAATACAAATCTCATAGTAAATACCTTTTAAAACAATCAAATGAGGCGCGCGTATTCAATCAGCGCAACAGGGTATTTACAACCATGAGAGGCGCTCATGGTTGAGTTTCACCCAGTTACTGACCATGCGGTGCTGCGCTACATGGAGCGGGTTTTAGAGATTGATGTGGGTACCGTGCGCGAGCTGATTTTTCGCGAAACCGAAACCGCTTTGCTGGCCGGGGCTGCCGGGCTTCGCTGTGATGCAATCCGATATGTGTTTGCTGACGGCAAAGTGGTCACGATCATGCCCTCGAACCGGTCAGGAGGGCGTCATGGTTGAAGCAAAGCACCTGACCGAGGATATGCGTGATATCTATGATATCTGCGGTAAGGAGATGGTTGAGGAGCTTTTAAGTAAGCTGCCGGGGGTGGAAGTGAAAATCCCACTCAAGTGGAGCCAGAACAATCCTTTAGCGCTCATTGATCGTGTCTTTGCCGATTTACTGATTGCGGAATTACCGGGCAACAAAATCTATATCCCAACCCATGTGGGCCGGGGGGAGACCAGAGAAGCAGCGTTAAAAATGCGCAAAGATGGCATGACAACACTCGCAATTGGTTTGGAACTTGGCGTTTCTGAACGCTATGCCCGTACCCTGGTCTCGGGCAAGAAACTGCCCAGGCGCAAACCGGTTGACCCACGTCAGATCGACCTGGAGGATTTACTCAAAGAGCAACCGCCGTGATTTGCCCCTTGCGGAACTGCTTCCGTCGCACGAGATCCCAAAATATATGAGGCTCGCCCCAGTGATTGTTAGCTGAGGCGGGCCTCATGTCTTTTATAGTAGAAAAATTGCGCCGTGCACGCGGCACTCAAACCTCCGCAGAACCGCTGCTCAAGCAGGAAGCAGCTCGACTTGGCTGCGAGATGGCCGTCTTGCAGGCTGTTTTGGAAGTGGAAAGCAAGGGGGCCCCTTTTGATGATCAGGGCCGCCTGATCCTACTTCCAGAAAAGCACGTATTTTACCACGAACTACCTAAGTCCAAGCGACTTAAGGCCGTCACTCTCGGCCTTGCCGCCAAGCGTTGGAAGAAAAAGAATTACAAAGGGCTTGGAGGCTCTGGCTCAAATCGCCGCTGGGACCGCTTGAGAAAGATGGCAAAGCTTGATGAGACGGCAGCTTTGAAAGCTTGCTCTTACGGCCTTGCTCAGATCATGGGTTTCAACTTTTCCATGTGCGGCTATGACAGCGTGCAGGATTTTGTTCTGGCTCTTGCTGCAAACGGCGAAAACCAGATCAAGGCCTTTGTCTCTTTTTTGGAAACATCTGGTCTGCGCGAAGAATTACAAGCCAAAGACTGGCGGGCCATTGCCCGAATTTATAACGGCAAAGGTCAGGTGGACTATTATGCTGCTTTGCTTGCTGAAGCCTACGCCCGCATTGCTGGTACGACTTACAACTTTGCGACCGGCTCCTCTGGCGCTTCGCAGGTCTCCTCCTCTGAGACTATCTTAAGCCTTGGCTCTTCCGGCTACCGGGTCAAAGCCTTGCAGGAGCGTCTGGCAACAGTTGGGTTTCCTCTGCGCCCAGATGGTGATTTTGGTCCAGCCACACGGCGGGCTGTGGTGGCGTTTCAGGTGGAGCACGGCCTAAAGCCAGACGGGAAAGTTGGAGGCAACACTGAAACTGCTCTTGAGCAGGCCGTGCCTCTGACACAGCGGCACGATGAGGCCCGCGCAGATCTGACCGTTCGTGACCTGCGGGCGGCGGGCTCACAAACCGTTAAAAAAGCAGATGACCTGACGCGTGTTGCAAAGGTTCTGGTCGGAACCAGTGTCGGAGCGGGTGCACTTGGAGAGACCTCTCAAGGATTGTTGGATCAGCTTGGCACGGGAGCTGAACAGCTCAGCCAGCTTCGTCACCAGCTTGCCCCGCTGATGGAGCTTGCCTCCGATAACAAATGGCTTTTGGTTGCCGGAGTTGGGCTGGGGATCTGGTATCTGGCACGAAACATCAAGCAGCGCCGTCTTGAAGATGCACAGAGCTGGAGGCACGCAGGATGAGCTTATTGTTTAAGGGAGCCGTCTGGGTGTTGGACAAGCTTGGCGGCGGTATCGTTGACCGAGTACTCGGCCACTTTGAGGCACGAGCAAAAAGCGATAACGAGGCGCTCCGTATTGGTGCAACCGTTACCAGTGAAGAGATCCGCGCTGAGTTAGAAAGCCGCCGTGCCGCCCGCGATATTGTACTGGCTGAGCAAGGCTGGTGGGTGACAGCCATGATCCGCCCTGCATTTGCCTGGCCGATTGTCATTCACTCCGGCGCGATTGTAGCGGACAGTCTGTTTCACTTTGAGTGGGATGTAGCCAAGCTGCCAGATCCTCTTGGTACGTGGGCTGGCTGGATCGTCGGCGCGTACTTCCTCACCCGTCCTTTTGAAAAAGCCATTCGCGGCGCATCTACCCGGAGGGTCCGGTAATGTCTGAGCAGATTGCAAAGGAACTGGGAGAAATCAAAGGTCTCCTTCAGGGCATCGATAAGAAGGTCGATGGGCTGGAAGTCCGTCAGGAAAAACAGGATGAGCGGTTACGCGCCGTTGAACGTAAAGCCATGGTGAACAGCACTGTGGTCGCATCGGTGGTTTCTGTTGGCGTTGCCTTTATCAAGCAGAAAGTCGGGGCCTGAATGAGTAAGAAACCGTCCAAGGCAGATCAAAAGCGACTGGCGCGGCGGCTGTTTGTTCTTGACCGGCAAGCAATCCCGACCGTAGCATTTTCCATTGGCGTGTCTGAAAGCACCCTACGGCGCTGGAAGAAGGATGCGGCAACGGGTGGTGACAACTGGGATGCAGCCCGCTCTGCCAACGCTCTTGCAGGTGATCAGCCCCACTTGAGTGGTCCGGTTTGAAAGTTAG